>NZ_CP096829.1:3444351-3757474 GCF_023272795.1 Flavobacterium humidisoli
TTATGCATTAGATTACTTTCCTTATAAATATTCAGGTTTTTACATTGACCCGGTTTATTATATATTCTACCCATTTTACAATTATGATTTTGGTATTGGAAAATTTAAAGGAGTTAAGGAACTTACTAATTTTTATACAGTTTATAGATCAACTGAAACTTTTAAAAAATACAATTGTCCAACAATTGAAAATTTTATAAATTAAAGCATAAAAAAAAGCGTTCGCACAGCGAACGCTTTTTTTTATAAGGTAAAATCTAAAATTAGATAGCTGTTACAATAGCTAAAAAGTCATCAGCTTTTAGAGCAGCACCTCCAATTAAACCACCATCTACGTCTGGTTTACCAAAGATTTCTTTAGCGTTTTCTGGTTTAACAGAACCACCGTATAAAATAGAAACTTCATCAGCAATATCAGCTCCAAAAGCTTTACGGATAGTTTCTCTAATAAATTCGTGCATTTCCTGCGCTTGCTCTGGCGAAGCAGTTTCTCCAGTTCCAATAGCCCAAACAGGTTCGTAAGCTAAAACAATTTTAGACCAAGATTCTTTAGCAATATGGAAAACACCATCACGCAATTGATTTTCAACAATATTAAAATGATTGTCAGATTGACGGTCTTTTAATTCTTCTCCAAAACAGAAAATAACTGTCATGTCGTGTTTTAAAGCGGTATCAACTTTGTTTGCAATTAAAGCGTCAGTTTCGTGGAAAATAGCTCTACGCTCAGAGTGACCTAAAATTACTGTGTTAACACCAATGCTTGTTAACATATCTGCAGAAATTTCTCCTGTAAAAGCACCACCTTCAGCTTGGTGAACGTTCTGAGCAGAAACACCAATAGTTGTGTTTTTTAATTTTGCAGCAGCGGCTTGTAAGTTTACAAAAGTTGGAGCTACAATAACTTGTGCATTTGTTTTAGCTGGAATTTTAGCCACTAATTCGTTTAATAATTCTTCAGTTTGCGCAGCATTTTTATGCATTTTCCAGTTTCCTGCAACAATCGATTTTCTCATTTTGGTAGTTTTATATTATTTTTTTGTTTTTTGTTTGAATTTAAGCCAAAGTCCAAAATTGATATTTGAATTTTGACATTGTTATTGAAAGATTATTTCAATGATTGTAAAGTAGAATTGATTTTCTCAAAATCAGTTTCAATTGCTCTGTATAAAACGATTTTACCAGTTTTGTCCACTACAATGTATCTTGGAATCCAGTCTAAG
Organism: Flavobacterium humidisoli; assembly: GCF_023272795.1. Taxonomy (NCBI): domain Bacteria; kingdom Pseudomonadati; phylum Bacteroidota; class Flavobacteriia; order Flavobacteriales; family Flavobacteriaceae; genus Flavobacterium; species Flavobacterium humidisoli. The sequence goes on from NZ_CP096829.1 coordinate 3,445,575, forward strand.
TCAATCGCTTTTCCAAAAAGACCTTTCATGCCATCATTCATCATGTAATGATCTCCTTTATTTAATTCGTGTTTTTCGATTCCAGCTTTCCATTTATCAGCAGTTTTATCAGCAGAAATGAATAAATAAGATACATCAGGATTATTAGATTGTAGCTCTTTTAATTTTGGCATTGCTTTCACACAATCACCACACCAAGAAGCCCAAACTTCAATAACTAAAGTTTTGCCTTTGTATTTTTTTAAGATATTTTTGAAAGTAACCTGACTTCCATCAGTGGCTAGTAATTTCTCAGACAGAGCCTCTTTAGAAAAAGCTGTTTTTTGAGCTTGTGAGCAAGAAAAAGAAATAAACGCAATTACGACTAGAACTAATTGTTTCATATTTGATTAAAATTATTTTTTATTAGGGTACTGAATTCACAAAGTTAAACAAACAAATTGAATGCCAATTGTAGATTAACAAAATTTGAAGAGTCGTTTATTTTGTAACAAATCGACTTTTTTTGGTTGAAAAAACAGTATTGAAATCGTAATAGTAGAGGTGGAAAATCATTTTTTTTCTAACTTGGGGTGTTTTACAGATAAAAAAATGATAAAAATTTTATTTTTAGAGAAAGATTTTAATCAAAAAAACGTCAGATTGCAATAGAAAAAGCCTTCAATAAAATCAAAGTTATTGAAGGCTTCTTTATGTTTTTTCAATTCTTAATTTAATTCATAATTGCCATTTGCCCATTTTTTGCTCGGAGCAATCCAATTGTCTGCAGCTTTGAACAAAAAGCCATGTTTTAGCCCTGTGTTAAGTTCAATTTCTTTAAAATGATCTATCTTGCATTTCGAAGTTTCTTTTCGCTTTATCGCAGAAACTCCGTAAATATCTGATTTTTCATAAATGGTTAAAATATTACCACAGAAATTAATATCGGGAATTTCTTGAATATCGACATCTCTAAAGCATCCAATGAAAACAAAATTCACATCGGGATTAGAGAGATAAGTCGAAACATATTGGGCAATATAGCCACCTTGTGAAGTTCCAATTACGGTAATATGATTTGGAGGAACACCTTTTTTAATTAATGCTTTTACCTGTTTTACGATCTTTTCTGCGTACTCAGCAGCATTTGTGTTTTTCTTTCTTTTTTCGCTAAAAACAATAAAATTATCTTTTCTGAATGATTCTAAAATCTCATTGTATTCTGCCTTTCCATATTCAGGATGAATTGCGTTTAAAGGATTTTCTTGAACAAATTTGTTATGAAAAAAGAAAATGTAACGTTGGTTTTCATCTTTTGTCTGGCTAAAAGATAAAATGCTTGATAAAATTGTAAGCGAAAAAGTTAAGGCTTTAAAGAGTTTTTGCATTGATCGTATCGGTTTTTGGTTTTGACCAAATGTAGGATTTTTATATAGAATCTAAAAGATTAAGTTTTAATGAAATTGATATTAAAATAAAAACGCCAATAAATCTAAAAAAGAATATTGGCGTTCTGTTAATATCTGATATTTTAAACTTCTTAGAGTTTCAAGTCATCTACATCATTGTAATGCACTTTTTGAGCGATAGTACCGTCATGTACCACTACAATACTTGGATTTGCTCTTTCGACAGTTTTTAAAGCTGTTCCGTCACAGAAATAGAAATCAATGTCTAAAGCATAATCTTTTTTAGCTTTGGCAATTTCATCAGCTCCAGAAGCAGTCATTCCAATTACTTTATACCCTTTTGCTTTTGCATCTGCAGTAACTTTTGCTAATTTTTTCATTCCCTCTGGATTTGATAAATTCAAATCGTAAGTTACATAGATTAGCAATTTTGGCTCTTTTAACAATTCTTCTTTATAATCAGAATCATCTTTTGTCATAGTAAAATCGTGAATAGGAGGAACGTAACCTTCAGAGATTACTTTGTCTTTACGATCCACAAAAACAGCACCTTCTGGAATATTCATTAAATCTTTCTCTGTAAATTCTTTGTCAACGCCATTTACTTTGTAGATAAAAATCATTTCTACAACCGATTTTGGCGCGCCTTCTGGAATTTCCATTCCTTTCTCAATATTCGTTCCTACTTTATATGGACGGAAATCTTTGATAGGATTATGATTGATTACCCAAACGGCCATAAATACGCATAAAACGATGCTTATTAAAACAATGATGTTAGTTACAATTTTTGAAAATAAAGGTTTAACTAATTTTTTATTAATGAATAAAATCAAGATAAAGAAAAGTAAAACAACATCTTTGGTGAAAGACTGCCAAGGCGTTAAGTGTAAAGCATCTCCGAAACATCCGCAATCTTTTACTACGTCAAAATAAGCAGAGTAGAAGGTAAGGAAAGTGAAGAAAACAATTAAAAGCAATAAAGCCCAAATCGTTAGTTTTGATTTATATCCAACCAAAAGCATTACGCCCAAAACTACTTCTAGAATTACTAGAAAAATAGCCAATCCTAATGTAAATGGCTCTAAAAAAGGCATATTAAAAACAGGCTCACTGAAATATTCTGTCAATTTATAAGAGAATCCAACAGGATCATTTAGTTTTATTAATCCGGAAATAATAAATAGGACACCGACAAATAATCGGGAGAATTGGGTAATGATGTTTTTCATAAATATTAAATTTAAAATTCAATTTTTTAAAAACCCAAATTCCAAAATCATATTGAAAAGTTGGAATTTGGAATTTATATTTTAGAATTTTATTTGTTTATAGGGTTTAAGATTAAAGCAAAAACAGAATAATTAATCATATCCTGATAATTGGCATCGATACCTTCAGATACGATTGTTTTTCCTTTGTTGTCTTCAATTTGCTTAACGCGAAGGAGTTTCTGTAAAATCAGATCAGTTAAAGAACTCACGCGCATATCACGCCAAGCCTCGCCGTAATCATGATTTTTGGCTTCCATTAAATCTTTGGTTAACTTTACTTTAGCATCGTATAATTCAGTTGCTTTTTCAACGTCAAGATCTGGCTGATCGACAACGCCTAATTCCAATTGAATCAAAGCCATAATAGAATAGTTGATGATTCCGATAAATTCTCCTTTTTCATCTTCATCCACTTTACGAACATCATTTTCTTGTAAACTTCTGATTCGCTGCGCTTTTATAAAAATTTGATCTGTTAGCGATGGCAATCTTAAAATTCTCCATGCACTACCATAATCTTTCATTTTATTGATGAACAAGGTTCGGCAAACCTCGATAACATTATCAAATTCTTGGGAAGTATTCTTCATTTATATGCTGTATATTTGCTAAAATTTCTTCAAAAATAAGGATAATTTTTTAAGAGTTTCAAGTTTGAGGTTTTCTTTGTTTGAAGTTTTTTCTTAACAAAGTGTTAATGCACAACTTGAAACCTGAAACCTGAAACAAAATAAACAATGACAATTAATTGCAAAGGCGAACTTATAGATTTATCGATTCCTAAAGTAATGGGAATTTTAAATGTTACGCCGAATTCTTTCTTTGACGGAGGAAAATATAAAAACGAAGACGAAATTATTTCTCAGGTTGATAAAATGCTTTCTGAAGGAGCAGCATTTATTGATATTGGTGCGTATTCGAGCAAACCGAGTGCCGAATTCGTTTCGGAACAAGAAGAAATTGACCGAATCGTTCCGGCGATAGAATTGATTTTAAAGCATTTTCCAGAAACTTTATTATCAATTGATACCTTTAGAACCGAAGTTGCAAAAGCAAGTATAGAAAGCGGCGCTGCGATTATAAACGATATTGCAGCTGGCGAATTAGACGAGAAAATGTTTGAGGTTATTGCAAAATACAATGTGCCATACATTATGATGCATATGCGCGGCAATCCGCAGACCATGCAGAGTTTAACGCAGTATGATGATATTATAAAAGAAATGCTTTTTTATTTTTCTGAAAAAGTGAAAAAAGCAAGAGCTTTAGGAATCAATGATTTGATTTTAGACCCTGGCTTCGGTTTTGCCAAAACAACCGATCAGAATTATGAAGTGATGCAAAAAATGGAGCTTTTTAATGTATTAGAACTGCCTGTTTTAGTTGGTATTTCAAGAAAATCAATGATATATAAAACACTTGATATTACGCCGCAAGAGGCTTTAAACGGAACCACTTTTTTGAATACAATTGCATTGACAAAAGGAGCGAAGATTCTTCGGGTTCATGATGTGAAAGAAGCGGTGGAGTGTGTTACTTTGTTTGAGAAAATGAATTTATAATTTACCACTTGTCATTTCGACGAAGGAGAAATCGCACTCGAAACTCGACAAAGATTAGCGATTCTCTTTGAGGAATTCCTAGTGTGATTTCTCCTTCGTCGAAATGACATACTTTGTGTAAAATGAACTTTAAAATTATGAGATACTTTACCCTAATCATCGCTTTTCTTCTTTTCTCCTGCGGAAAAAAAGAAGACGTTCTACTTCCAAAATCAAACATTACGATTGTAAAAGACGTACAAGATCTTTCGCCAATTTACATCTTTTTTAAAGTCGAAGGAAAAGATACAATTGCTGAAGTAAACCGAAAAAGCAGTATCATTTCAACCAATTGGATTTTGAACATAGACAAACGTCTGCCATTAAAATTGGTAATTCCAGAGGTAATGAAATTGCAGGAAAAAAAGCGAGCTGACAGCGCGCATAAAAATGAAAATGCAGAGAATTATTATTCGTACGCAGATTCTGTTGGAAAGAATTTAGCTTTTTTGCCTTTCACGAAAGTGTTTTATAAAATGGAGAAACCTACTGCAGGAAGTTTTGTGGTTTATTTTAGTAAAGGGAAAAAACGAGTGTTTATGGGAAATCAGGAAATAAAAATATCAGAAATACTAAAACATTTTTACAGTATAAAGTTTGCGAAAGTACCAGATTTAGTTTTTTTGTTTGACAAGAATATGAGCTATGAGGAATATATTCAATATAAAATTTTACTTCAAAAAGATGTGACTCACAATCTTGATACGCTTCCAGTGGAATTCATTTTCTAATAAATGAAACAAAAGAAACAAAAAACTATTGATGATGATAAGGCTCGTTTCGTAAAATGGTAAATCCGCGGTACAATTGTTCGATAAAAAATAAGCGAACCATTTGATGCGAAAATGTCATTAGAGAAAGCGAAACTTTTCCTTGGGCTTTTTTATAAACGGTTTCAGAAAATCCGTAAGGGCCGCCAATTACGAAAACTAAAGTTTTAACACCAGAATTCATTTTCTTTTGTAGTTCTTCAGAAAACCCAACGCTCGAAAATGTTTTTCCGTTTTCATCCAGTAAAATCAATTGATCGGTTGCTGAAAGTTTAGACAAAATTAATTCACCTTCTTTTTCCTTTTGCTGACTTTCAGATAAGTTTTTTACGTTTTTGATATCGGGAATTATTTCCAAATCAAATTTGATGTAAAACGACAAACGTTTGGTATAATCGTCAATCAAAGTCTGCAATGACTTGTTATCTGTTTTGCCTATGGCGATAAGTTTGATATTCATTGGTTTAGTTTTTTTGCCACGAATTGCTCGAATTAGCACAAATTTATTTTAAACACATTGAAACATAGTTTCTTTTTGTCTGTAAAGGTGTTTAACTTGTTGTAATACAAATAGCTATGTTTTTAAAGCTTTATATCTGTATTTCTATGTGTTTAATTGTTTATACAAATAAATTTACTGTTTTTTATTCTCAAAAACCGTTTCGAAATGTTCTACAATAGGAAAAGGTTCGTAATAATGATGTAGAATCTTTTTCCATTCCAAATACGCTTCAGAAGTTCTAAAGCCCACTGTATGATCTTCCAACGTATTCCAATCTACCAATAAAAGGTATTTGTTTTCTACTTCGAGGCATTTCTCTAAACGATGCCCTAAATAACCTTCGATTGATGAAATATACTGACTTGCTTTTGCAAAATCAGCCTCAAATTGATGTGCTAATTCTGGTTTTATAAAAAGAAAAACTGCTTCTAAAATCATTTTAATGAATTTTATCTGCTTAATCTGCCAAATCTGCGAGAGTATATTTTTCCCGCAGATTTAACAGATGTAGCAGATTTTTATTTGTACTAGTTTTTGGAGAACTTCGCTTCGAAAGTTTTAAATCTATTATCAAGATCTCTAATCAATTGTTTTTTAACGGCTACATCCTGAATAAAACTGTAATTGATGCTGTTGTAAACGTATTTTTTAATTGTTTCGTAGTTCACTTCAGGATATCTTTTTGCCAGTAAAACATATTGCTCTGTCATATTACTTCTTAAAATTCCAGCGTCGTCAGTGCTTATTACGATTGGTACATTAAATTCTTTGTAAAGCGTAAATGGATGTCTGTTTTCTTTTACTTTTAAAATGAACTCATTACTCACTAAATTGATTTCAATCGGAATATTTTTTTGAGCCATATATTTCAACAAATCATAAGAATTGGCTTCGTAAGCAATATCAACTCCGTGGCCAATTCTGTTCGCGCCTGCAACATAAATGGCGTCATTAATATGCCAAGTCAATTCTTCTGGCTGAACTAAACCTAAAGTCAATTCGCCAGCATGAAGCGTATATTTTACATCAGGAAATTTAGAATGACAGTATTTAAACATCACCATGTGAAGCCAGTAATCTTTCATAGAAGTCTGTCCGTGTTCTGGCGAAACGATATTTACACCAGCAGTCAATTTACTTTCGCTTGACGAAATAAAAGCAATAACTAGATTTTTAAACAAATCTACAGGTTCCATAAAACGAAGCACAAAGTTTTGATAACGCATCGTGAATTTATCGTCATCCATTTTTAAATCCTTGTGCAGTTTGGCAATGAAATTATTGTTGAAATCGTCAGCATATTTTTTTGCATCTTTTTTCTGAAGCGATTTATACAATTCATCCAAAAGTTTCAGAACTGCTTTTTCGTCTTTCTGCTCTGCAGCTTGGCGAAGTTTGGTATTGAAATCAGCTAAGTCAGAAACATTCATATCACAAGGAATTGTTGATAATTGTGTTTCAATATAAGTAACATTTTCTGCAATGGCGCGCTTTTTTAGTTCAAGCATTCCTTCTGCAAAATGACCTGCAATAGTGGGTTCAAATTTCATGAAAGAATCAAAAAACTGATCATCAGAAGGAACAGAACCATTATAATCTTTTACCGACCAAGTCTGCATGATTTGCTGTTCGTAATATTCTAATTTTCCTTTGTTATTAAGAGAGGAGAATTTTTCCCAGTTTCCTTTTTCGGGTTTGGTTTTAGAAACTGCTATAGTTTCCAGATTCAAATAAAAGTCTTCTGCTATAGCTCTTTCTAAAAGAGGTTCTGCATAAATTGATCCTGAAAAATGGTGGTGTAAATCGCCTCCTTTAGGCATTTGTTGAAAAAAAGCTGTTAAGAGAGCCTCATTGTTTCTGATTTTTTCTAAATAACTCTCAGCCGATTGAGAAAAGCCAATTTGTGCTATAAAAAAACAGAAAAGCGTAATTATTCTTGTCATACTGTAAGATTAAATTACGCGCAAATATACGACTTTTCGGAGAAATTTAAAAAATCGAATTTCTTTGTGTTATTTTTTAACGCAAAGAACGCAAGGTTTTATTTCAGACATAGCTTAATACAAACGCAAAAGTTCGCAAAGCTTTGTCTAAAAACTTTGCGGACTTTGCGTAATTCTTTGTACTCTTTGCGGTAAAAAAAACTTAGAATCTTAGAAACTCAGAACCTTAGCACCTTACGAAAAAAGTACATCACGAATTTCTTCAACTTTATCAAAAACACTTTTTGCAAACGGACAAAGCGGAATAATTTTTAGATTATTGTTTCTAGCATATTCTACGGCAGCCATAACCAGTTTTTTGCCGACTCCTTTTCCGTTAAACTCGGGACTTACTTCGGTGTGGTCAATGATGAATTTGGAATCTCCCGCCCAAGTGTAAGTCATTTTCCCGACTTCTTTTCCGTCTTCTATGGCTTCAAAATAGCCTTTTCTTATATCGTTTATTTGTTGAATTTCCATATTGTTTTATACTAAAGAAGTTTCTATTTTAATTGTGTTTATAAGTGTTTTATGAACAGGACAGCTGTTGGCAATTTTTAAAATTCGCTGTTTTTGAGCATCGTCTACGTTTCCTGTAATTAAGATTTTGGTTGAAAATAAAGAAACAGTATGCTCTTCGTTTTTTTCAAAATCAACCCAGATTGTAAGTTCTGAAACGTCCCAAGCTTTGCGGTCAATGTACATTCGCAATGTAATTAGCGTGCAGGAAGCAAGAGACGAAGCCAAAAGTTCAAACGGACTAAAGCCTAAATTTTTTCCACCCATTTCCTGCGGTTCGTCAGCAATTAGAATATTTCCAGTTTTAGAAGTTATTTCTGTGCGATATTTTCTTGTATCTATTGTTGCTTTTACTGTATCCATATTTATTTGATTCTTGGTTCTGGTAATGGCACAAATTCAGTTTCTCCTGGAACTTTCGGGAAAGTTTGATTTGTCCAATCTGTTTTTGCTTTTTCGATGAGGTTTTTGTCAGATGAAACGAAGTTCCAAAAGATAAAATGTTCTTCAGGAAAAGGCTGTCCGCCAAAGATATAAACAGTTGAATTTGCTGCAATTTCGAACTCACAAAGAGAACTTTCTGTAGTAATCAGAATTTGTCTCGGATCGTAAGTATGTTCGCCATTTTTGATACTTCCATCTAAAATATACAAACCGCTTTCGCCAAGTAAATGTTGTCCAATATTGATTTTCTTCGCTTCTTTGCTTTTAATTTCAATAAAATACAATGGACTATAAACAGGAACTGGAGATTTTTTGCCAAAAGCTTCACCAGCAATTAATTTGTATGAAACGCCATCTTCTTCCCAAGCCGGAATATCATCAGCTTCAACATGAGTGAAATTGGGATCCATTTGCTCCAATTCTTTTGGAAGCGCCACCCAAATCTGTAATCCGTGAAGCATTTTGTCTGAATGTCTTAAATATTCGGGTGTTCTTTCGGAGTGAACTATTCCTTTTCCAGCTGTCATCCAGTTTACAGCACCTGGTTTTATTTCCAATTCTGTTCCTAAACTATCGCGGTGCATAATGCTTCCTTCAAACAAAAATGTCAAAGTAGAAAGTCCGATATGCGGGTGCGGAGGAACATCCATATTTTCATGATCACTTAAATGTGCAGGTCCCATATGATCGATAAATACAAATGGGCCAACAGCTCTTTTCTCGCGAAAAGGCAATAAACGGCCTACCATAAAGTTGCCAATATTGGCAGCACGTTCTTCGATAATTAAACTGATATTTGACATGTGGTATATTGATTTGATTTGAAAACAAAATTACAGTTGTGATAGAAATCTGTAACTTAATTTAGGTTAAGAAAAGTTGTAATTAGATTTTTTTGAGTTATAAAAATATGAAAAAACTCAGGTAGTTTTATAGTGATGATTAAAATTAAGTTTATTTGAAAAGAAAAATAATATATTTGAAAATAAATAGAATCCTATTTCATAAAGCTTGCAACGAACATTAAAATTTTGAAATCAAAATATAAATTAAAATACTAAAAAAAATAACTGGTATTACAATATTGCTATTCACTATTTTACTTTTCTTTCCTGCATTTTATGCATTTCCTATCCAATTTGCAAACTGCAAGAAAAAATTTGAGGATGGAGTCGTAGGGGCTCCAGGATATACGATTGGATTTCTTTTTTGTTTAACAGTTTATATTCTTATTATTTATTTTTTAATAAAATTAAGTTTAAAGCTTATCAGAAGGGAAAAAAATAATCTTTCAGCGATTGATGAAATTGGTAAAAAAGAATAGTAATAGATATAAGTGCTAAAAGGATTAATCAATCAATTCAAACTCCAAAACTTCGCTCTCTGTTCCATTTATTATAATAGACAATTGATGAATTCCAGTATGAAAAACTCTGGTCGTAATTAACTTAAAAGATTGATTTCTTTCAATTTTAGTTAATTGATTAGGCTGATAGATTTTCTCGCTGATTTTAAAAACTTTTTTAGCCAAATGCCCTTTTGCTTTTTTATAATGAACGGCGTATTCTAAACGAATCGTCTTTGGTTCTTCGTTTTTATTATTTAAATGAAATTGAAACTGCAGATAATCTCCAATTTTTACAGTTGGCGTTTTGATTTCGAAAGCCGAAAGTTCAATATTCGTACTTTCTAAACCATAATGACTTAAAATTTCTGGATGACCTTGTTTTAATAAAGTTCTACAGCCGTGTTTAATAATCCCGTCAGTTTCTTTGCTGTTTCCTTTCCATCTAGAAGCAATTTCAAGAACGATCTGCGGATTATCTTTTGCAATATCATTTAAATTATTGGCAACACTTCTGCGGACATATTCGGATGTATCATTTTTTAGATTTTCCAAGATTGGCAGAATAGAAGATGGATCTTTTTTAAGAAACGGAATTGCCATCGCCCAAGGTAATCTCGGGCGTGATCCTTCACTGGCCAATCTTCTAACGTGATGATTTTCATGTAGAGACCATTTTACCATTTCGTTAATCATTTGTTCTTTATACTTTAAAATAAAAGGACGGACAGCAAATTCGCAACTTATAAATTGAGTAATTGATACAAAGGCTTTCGCCGAAGTTTCAAAATCATCTAAACCATACATTTCGATATAATCGGCAAAGAAAATAAAGGCTAGATTGCCATCAGTAAAACTGTTTTTCTTTAAGTTTTCGATGATTTTATCAATTAAAGTAGTGGCTTCTACGAAATTTTGAGGCATGAATTGATGAAGTACAACTGTGGTGTGTTTCATTCGTTCTTTCCATTCTTTTTGAGCAAAATCACCTTTGTAAATGGTATCGATGAATTTCTTTTTGTCGAATGAAGGATGCACTTCGGCGACAGCCTGACCAAATTTTTCGTAAAAAGAAACCGAGTAAATATCTTTAATTAATCCCATAAATTTTGTTTGATTGAATTTCAAAGATATTTAATTGAACGCTTATTAAGAGATTAAGTTTTGTTAAGAATTGTAACTTTATTTTTCGGAATATCTTAATGGTTAAAAAAGAGATATTTAATGTTTTATGTAATTTTTCATGTTGTCAGAACTTTCAAATCCATAAAATATATCCTAATTTAGCATTATTATTAAAAACAGAAAAATGATAAGCAAAGCCCAATTTCAAGCAGAATTAAAACTTTTAATCAGTAATGCCATTAGAGAAGATGTTGGTCCAGGCGATTACAGTTCGCTGGCTTGTATTCCTGATACAGCACATGGTCAGGCTAAATTATTGGTAAAAGATCAAGGGATAATTGCTGGTGTTGAATTGGCTAAAATGATATTTGAGCATGTTGATCCCAAGCTGAAAGTGAAAACTTTTATCGAAGATGGAACGCGTGTAGAGTATGGTGAAATTGTTTTTGAAGTTTCTGGGAGCTCGCAATCTATATTAAAAGCAGAAAGAGTTGTTTTGAATACTATGCAGAGAATGTCTGCAATTGCTACAAAAACAAACCATTTAATGCAGCTTTTGGAAGGAACAAATGCAAAAATATTAGATACACGTAAAACAACTCCAAATTTTAGAGTTGCAGAAAAATGGGCCGTGAAAATTGGCGGAGGAGAAAATCATCGTTATGCTTTGTATGATATGATTATGTTGAAAGACAATCATATCGATTTTGCTGGTGGAATTACTCGCGCTATTTCTAAAACTAAAGAATATTTAAAGGAAAATAATCTTGATTTAAAGATTATTGTTGAAGCTCGTAATTTGGATGAAATTAGAGAAATTTTATTGAGTGATGGTGTTCATAGAATCCTAATTGATAATTTTAATTATGAAGACACCAAAACGGCTGTTGCATTAATTGGTACAAAATGTCAGACTGAATCTTCAGGAAATATTAGCGAAAAAACAGTTCGCGAGTATGCTTTGTGCGGCGTAAATTATATTTCGTCTGGAGCCTTAACGCATTCTGTTTATAATATGGATTTGAGCTTAAAAGCTTTTTAATGAAGTTGTGAATTTTGAGTTATAAGTTATGAGTTTAGTAATTATCCCGATGCTATAGGGACTGAACTCTGAAATCTAAAATCAAAAAAAATATGTCACAAGAGATAGAAGATCGGATTGAGAAATTGCCTGTGGTACGGTCTTTAGCCCGACTTTTGAAGAAAATAAAACTGCCTTGGTTGGAAGGATTTTCATTGTACGATTTGTTAGAAATGTACACCATCGGAATTATTGATGGTGCTTTTTCGTATCATGCAAGCGCGGTTTCTTTTAGCTTTTTTATGGCTTTATTTCCTTTTGCGCTGTTTATCTTAAACTTAATTCCGTTTATTCCTATAGACAATTTTCAGGAAGATTTTTTGCAGTTTGTGCAACAGAGCGTTCCGCCCAATACATTTGATGCTATTAGTAAAATCATCAGCGATATCTTAAATAATAGTCATTCTGGATTATTATCATCGGGTTTTTTGCTTTCGATATTCTTAATGGCAAATGGTATTAATGGAATTCTAAGCGGTTTTGAATCTTCTAAACACGTTTTTGATAAACGCGGTTTTTTCAGTCAGTATCTTGTTGCATTGGCAATTTCGCTTGTTATGACAATTATATTGTTTGTAACGGTGGCAACAATTGTTGTTTTTGAGGTATTCATTCAAAAAACAATCATTCAGGATGTACTTAGTGACAGGATTCCGCTGATTATTTTAGGACGATATTTATTTGTTATCTTAATGATTTTGATAACATCTTCAATATTATTGCGTTATGGTACAAAACAGTATAATAAAGTGCCCTTTATAAGTATTGGTTCTGTTTTTACAACGGTTTTAATTGTTATATCTTCATTCTTTTTTGGGATTTGGGTTATAAAATTTTCAAAATACAACGAACTTTATGGTTCAATTGGGACATTATTAATTCTAATGTTTTATATTTGGATAAACTGTATGATTCTGCTTTTAGGGTTCGAATTGAATGCTTCTATCAGAAAATTAAAACAAAAAAAAGAAAAATAATATGAAAAATTTGATGCTAACTATCGGAGTGTTCTTCTTTGCGCTGACCATGCAAAGTCAAAGTGTAATTGGAAAATGGAAAACAATTGACGATGAAACAGGAGAAGCTAAATCTATAGTAGAAATCTACGAGAAATCAGGAAAAATATATGGTAAAGTAGTAGATATCCTTCGCGAAAGCCACAAAAAAGATGTTTGTGTAAAGTGTGATGGAGCTGAAAAAAATAAACCAATTTTAGGTATGGTAATTATGAATGGTCTTAAGAAAGATGGTTCAGAATATAATGGAGGAACAATTTTGGATCCTACAAGCGGTAAAAAGTATAAATGTTATGTTACTTTAGAATCTGCAGATAAATTAAAACTTCGCGGTTATGTTGGGATTTCTTTAATGGGAAGAACTCAATATTGGACGAGAGTAAAAAATTAATTAAAATATAATGCGAAAATTTGCTTCAATAATTTTATTCTTAGTTATAGTTTCAAATAGCTTTGGACAATCTAAGAACTCGCCATTACAAATAAGTCATCTTACGGGTGACTTTTATGTTTACAAAACTTTTAATGAATACAAAGGGGTAAAGATTTCTGCCAATGCTATGTATGTCGTTACGAAAGAAGGTGTTGTTCTTTTTGATGCTCCGTGGGATAAAATGCAGTTTCAGCCTTTGTTGGATAGCATTGAAGCGAAACATAATAAAAAGGTTGTAATGGTTTTTGCAACGCATTCGCATGAAGATCGTGCGGGTGGATTGGATTTTTATAGAAAAAAAGGAATTAAAACCTACTCAAGTAAATTGACAGACGAAATCCTTAAAGCGAATAAGGAAGGAAGAGCAGAATTTGTAATTCCGAATGATTCGACTTTTACAGTTGGGCAATATAATTTTGAAGTGTATTATCCAGGTAAAGGCCATGCTCCAGATAATATTGTGGTTTGGTTTGGGAAAGAGAAAATTCTTTATGGAGGATGTTTTATAAAGAGTGTTGAAGCGAAAGATTTAGGATATTTAGGCGATGCTGATGTTAAGGAATGGGGGAGATCCATAAAAAAAGTTCAGGCAAAATTTAAAAATCCGAAGTATGTTATTCCAGGGCACGATGGAGGAACAACAAAGGAATTAGTAGGGCATACTTTAAAGCTGATTCAGGATTACAATCTTTCAAATGATTCCTCTAAATCGGGTCAGAAATAAGTACTGACTTATAAAAAAAATCAATGCATTTCATCGAAGTTATTTTACCGCTTTCTTTAGCTAAGACATTTACATACCGAATTTCTGAAGCTGAATTTCATTTCATAAAAAAAGGAATGCGTGTTGCTGTGCCATTTGGTAAAAGTAAAATATATACAGCGCTAGTTCTGGATGTTCATGAAAATGCTCCAACATTATACGAAGCTAAAGAAATCCATCAAATTTTAGATGAAGTGCCAATTGCAACCGAAATTCAGATTAAACACTGGCTTTGGGTTGCAAATTATTATATGTGCGGAATTGGAGATGTGTATCGAGGTGCATTTCCGAGTGGTTTATTGTTGGAAAGTGAAACAATCATTTCGCATAAGCCCGATGTTGTGGTAAATGACAGCGAACTTTCTGATGATGAATTCTTAATTTATGAAGCCCTGAATCATCAAAGTTCCTTAAAGATTCAAGAGATTACTTCAATTTTAAATAAAAAGAATATACTTCCGATTCTGCAAAAGCTAATCGCGAAAGATATTATTTTTTTGGATGAAGAAATAAAAGAAACATACAAGCCAAAATTGGTTCGATATGTTAAATTGCATTCCAAATACGAATCGGATAACGGTTTGGCTGAATTACTCGAAGTGCTGAAAAGTGCTAATAAACAGAAAGAAATTGTTTTAACTTATTTTCAGTTGAATGCTTCGGAGAAAAAGCCCATTACGGTAAAGAGGCTTACGGAAGTTTCAAATGTAACAGCTGCCGTTGTAAAGGCTTTAGTTGAAAAAGAAATTTTTGAGGAATATTATTTGCAGCAGGATCGTGTTACATTTAATGGAGAAGTATCAGATAAGGAATTGCAGCTTAGTGAGGCTCAAGAAAGTGCTTTTTCTGCAATCAAAAATAGTTTTCTGGAGAAGGAAGTTTGTCTTCTTCATGGTGTGACTTCAAGCGGAAAGACTGAGATTTATATCAAGTTAATTGAAGAGTATTTGAATACCGGAAAACAGGTTTTGTATCTGTTGCCCGAAATTGCTCTTACTACGCAGTTGGTATCGAGACTGCGTTTTCATTTTGGAGACAAAGTAGCTGTTTTTCATTCCAAATACAGTAATAACGAGAGAGTTGAGGTTTGGAGGCAAACGCTTGAAAACTCTCCAAAAGCACAAATTGTAATTGGAGCAAGATCTGCTTTGTTTTTGCCTTTTAATGATTTAGGATTATTAATCGTTGACGAAGAACACGAGCAGACTTTTAAGCAGACAGATCCTGCGCCAAGATACCATGCCAGAGATGCTGCAATTGTTTTGGCTAATTTTCATAAAGCAAAAGTGTTATTGGGTTCTGCAACGCCTAGCATTGAAACCTATTTTAATACCCAAAATGATAAATATGGGTTGGTAACACTTTCTGAACGTTACAAAAATGTCCGTTTGCCAGAAGTGCTTTTAGTTGATTTAAAAGACAAGCATTTTAGAAAAAAAATGACAGGGCATTTTAGCGATCTTTTAATCGAAGAAATTGCAGAATCAATGTCGTTAGGTGAGCAGGTCATTTTGTTTCAAAATAGAAGAGGTTATTCGCCTATAATAGAATGTTTGACTTGCGGACACGTTCCGCATTGTCAGCAGTGCGATGTTAGTTTGACTTATCATAAACATAAGAACCAGTTACGATGCCATTATTGTGGTTATTCTATAGCAAAACCTACAAATTGCCATAATTGCTCCAGTATAGATTTAACTACAAAAGGATTTGGAACTGAGCAGATAGAGCAGGAGTTGGCTTCGCTTTTTCCGAAAGCCAAAACAGCTCGAATGGATCAAGATACTACTCGAGGTAAATTTGGTTTTGAAAAGATAATTGATACTTTTAAAAATCGAGAAGTTGATATTTTGGTGGGGACGCAAATGCTGGCCAAAGGACTTGATTTTGACAATGTAGGTTTAGTCGGAATTATGAATGCTGATAATATGCTCCATCATCCAGATTTTAGAGCTTTTGAACGTAGTTTTCAAATGATGACCCAAGTTGCGGGAAGAGCGGGGCGATCAGAAAAACAAGGAAAAGTTGTCATTCAGACTTACAATCCGAATCATAATACAATTCAACAAGTTACAAACCATAATTATATAGGTATGTATAAAGAACAGTTGTATGACAGGCAAATCTATAGATATCCGCCTTATTTCAGGATTATTAAGCTTACGCTAAAGCATAAAGATTTTGATAAATTGAAGGAAGGAGCTATATGGCTGTATCAGGTTTTAAGTCAGAACTTAGGAATGCCAGTTTTAGGGCCAGAAGAGCCAGCGATAAGTAGAATACGAAATGAATATATTAGGACTATTTTAATAAAGATTCCGCATAATCTTCATTTAGGAAACACAAAAAAAACTATTCAGAAAATGCTGAATAGTTTTGAAGCTGTGGCTCAATACAGAGCTATAAAAGTTGTAGTAAACGTTGATTTTTATTAATTAAGAAGAAGTTGAAAGTGCTTTTACTAGATCTTCTTTTTTATTGCGGCTTAACGGTATTTTGGTAATGCCTATTTCGGCAAATTTACTATTGAAACGTTCAACCTTATCGATATTAATAATATACGACTTGTGAACACGAATAAATTTGTCTTTGGATAAATCATTTTCAAAAGACTTCATAGTAGAGAGAACCAAATTGCTGTCGTCTTCGGTTACTACTCTTACGTAATCTCCAAAAGCTTCAATCCATTTTATTTTTGAAGTGAAGATTTTAAGTTTTTTTAGATTACTTTTGATGAATATATGCTCGCCTTCTTCTTCTTTAATGTCCTTTTTAAGTAAATGCATGTCAATTGCTCTTTTTACAGAGGCATTAAAACGATCTACTGCAATAGGTTTCTGAAGATAGTCGGTAGCATCGTAGTCGAAAGCTTTGAGGGCATATTCGGCTTTAGAAGTAATAAATATAATTTGCGGTTTTGATTTTAATCCGTCAAGAAAATCAAATCCGTTAATAACTGGCATTTCTATATCAAGAAATATTAAATCAATATTATTTAATGAGATACAACTTTTTGCTTCAATTGCATTAGAAAAATCCCCGATTAAATGCAAGCCTGGGTGATTATTGACCAATTTGGCAATAATTGTCCTTTGTATAGAACTATCATCTACAACAACACAGTTTAGTTTCATAACATTTATATTTAGAATAAATTCAGGATAGCAGTAGTAAATGTATTATTTTTTTGTAAAAAAAACTAAGGATGAGGGATCTTTTTTGCATTACGACGAATAAAAGAAAAAAAATGTTGGATATGTAAATTAAATGCTTACTTTTGCACCCAATTTTAACAAATAAAATTTTTATTTATGAATCATTATGAAACTGTTTTCATTTTAAATCCCGTTTTATCTGAGGTTCAGGTGAAGGAAACAGTAACGAAATTTGAAGAATTTCTTACTAGTAGAGGAGCTGAAATGGTATCGAAAGAGGATTGGGGTCTTAAAAAAATGGCTTACGAAATCCAAAACAAAAAAAGTGGTTTTTACCATTTATTCGAATTCAAAGTAGCTGGAGAAGTTCTTTTAGCTTTTGAAACTGAATTCAGACGTGATGAAAGAGTTATGCGTTTCTTAACTGTAAGTTTAGATAAACATGCTATTTCATGGGCTGAGAGAAGAAGAGCAAAATTAAAATCTACTAAAGCGTAATTATTATGTCTACAATCGAGCAATCTGCAAAAGGAAAAAAAGACGGAGATATCAGATATTTAACGCCTTTAAACATTGAAACTAATAAAACTAAAAAGTATTGCCGTTTCAAAAAATCAGGAATCAAATACATCGATTATAAAGATGCTGATTTCTTATTGAAATTCGTTAACGAGCAAGGAAAAATTCTTCCACGTCGTTTAACTGGAACTTCATTAAAATACCAAAGAAAAGTTTCTGTAGCTGTAAAAAGAGCTCGTCACTTAGCTTTAATGCCATACGTGGCCGATTTATTAAAATAGTATAAAAAAAATCTAGTCGCTGGTTTCTGTTTTGTCAGAACCTAACTTCTAAAATATAAGGACAACAACATGGAAATTATTTTAAAACAAGACGTACAAAACCTAGGGTTTAAAGATGATGTAGTATCTGTAAAACCTGGTTACGGTCGTAACTTTTTAATTCCTCAAGGTTTTGCTACTTTAGCAACTCCTTCTGCTAAAAAAGTTTTAGCTGAAAACCTAAAACAAAGAGCACACAAAGAAGCTAAAGTTGTGGCTGATGCTAAAGCAATAGCTGAAACTTTAAAAGCTCTTGAAATTAAACTTACTGCAAAAGCTGGTGGAGAGAAACTTTTTGGTTCTATCACTAACATCGATATTGCTGAAGCGTTAGAGAAATCTGGTAATGCTATCGATAGAAAATTCATCACTAGCGGTGTTGTAAAACGTTTAGGTAAATACAATGCTACAGTTCGTTTACACAGAGATGTAATCGTTGAATTAGCTTACGAAATTGTTGCTGAAAAGTAATAGTTTTTAGATCTATACAAAAATCCCGATGAAAGTCGGGATTTTTTTGTTTAAGACAAGATTATAGTAATAATTAGATGTAAAGCATAAAGCCTAAAAAAGAAATGAAATACGCAAGATTAACAAAAGAGCAGTTTGACGAATTACATGCTGAATTTGCAAGTTTTTTGGCAACACAAGCAATAGATAGAAAAGAGTGGGAAGAGCTTAAGATTAATAAACCAGAAGTTGCAGAACAGGAACTTGATGTTTTTTCAGATTTGATTTGGGAAGGTGTATTAGGTAGGGCAGAATATTTGGAACATTTTTCTAAAAGCCATATTTTTCTGTTTCATTGTTTTGATACTTATATTAAGTCAATTGTTTTGAAAACTTTTTCTCCAGAGGTTGACTTTTTGACTAAAGAAGGGCTTCAATGGTTAAGCGATAATATGTTTACAGACAATATCGAAATGAAAGTTGGGAAGAAAGTGTTTACAGAGGAACGTAATTCTTCGATTTTTGAATTGATTAAACAAGGTGCTTTTTTAAGTGATGGACAGTTGTTTAATCAAATTAATACAATTATAGAATCTTAAAGTAATTTTTGTAAGGTTTTAAATATGGCAGGCAGTTGTTCGCAATTGTCTGCTTTTTTTTTGTTTTTTAACTTTTGTTTAATTTTTTTAAAAGTTTTAACCCCGTATTTCTACTTGTTTTTTTTAGACTCTTCAATTTTTTTATATTTTAAGTTTTTGTGAAACAGTTTTACTGCGTTTGGTCTTTATTACGGATAGTTTTATCGATAAAATTATTAAAAATGTAGGATTATTCTTTTATTCAATCGATTTAACATATTTTGTTTAATATTTTGTTTAATGGAGAAATTATATGCTAATTATGTTAAAAGTAGCCATTTTCTTGATGTTTTGGTGTGTCTACAATTTTGGAATTAAAGTTTTATGAATAAATTATAAGAATTTTATGTTTGTTTTATGTTTTTGTTTTTGCTAATTTTAGGTAACAAAAGTTAAACAAAGTTTTCTTTTGGTTTTCAAGACATAGTGGTTAGAAAATTATTTGCCATGTTGTTAAGATTGAAAATTGAGAAATTATACCACAACCTAATAAGTCTGCGTATGGAATTGACAATTACTTTCTTTATCAAATTTACTTTAATCGTACATTTTGTTTTAGTTTTATTTTTTAACCTATTTCGCTTACTTCGTTTCAACGATAATTTTAATCGTTACATAATACTTAATTTCTTTTCAAAAGGTTTACTTTTTAGTTTGCTGTCTTTTAATTACCCCATTTGGCGGGCTGATTATAAAGGACAATAATTTTATTGGATATAAACAGATTCGAACTAGCTTTTGTAGTTAGTTAATTTTAGAAAAGACTAATCAACTTTCTGAAAAAAATGAATCGACATATATAAAGAACCCCAGTTCTACTTTCAACTAAAATTTTCATTATGAAAATTAGGCCTGCAACAAATCACTCCTCTTGGAAAATTGATTACAATCATTTTTCCTCTAAAAAAGCAGAACTTATTTTGTCTCAGAGAGATAGAATTTGTTCTACGGTATACTTTGATATACCGAATTCAACATAGTTTTTTTTATTAAAACAGAATTTAGCAGCTTTTTTATAGGTTCCTATTTTTTTGTTTTAACTGTTTGATTTTTAATCGATTGTTTAATTGCGTAGGTGCTTGCACTTACTGCAAGAGGTGTTTTATTGTCCATTTTCTAATCTTCCAAATTATGAAAAAAAAATTTACTTTTTGTAGTCTCAATCATCAAATGAGATTATTAGGACTTTTAACTTTATTCTTTATATGCACTAATGCATTCGCTCAGACTATTTGTAGACCTGTGTCTCAGACAAATAGTGCAGGGGGAGGGCTTTTGTGTTTAGGAGTAGATGTTAATAGTCCTGCCAATGCTTTTGATAGCGCTGGCTTATCCACTTATGCAACCTTAACCAATGGTGTTGCAGTACTTGGATGTTTTGCAGAAGAAACAATGACCTTAAACCAAACGGCTAGAGCTGGTGACCAAGTTGCGATATACTTTGGTACAGGCAACGGATTGCTTGATTTAACCTTGTTATCAAATGCAACTGTTCAAGCTAAAAATTCTGGAACCAATGTAGGTTCAAGTGTGGCTTTAAATAGCCCGCTTTTGAATTTGAATTTGTTAAGCGGTAATACTGTTGCTGTTGCAAAGTTTCCTATTACAGGTGATACCAACCAAATTCAAATTCAGGTTGGTGGTGGACTTTTAAGTCTTTTAGTAAGCTTAAGAGTCTATGATGTTAGGCTAGAATTTGCACAACCTACGGTATCTGGCGGTTTATCGCAGACGGTTTGTGCTGGGGTTCCGACCACTCTTACAGCGACACCAGCTGCGGGTACTTCGCTGGCTTGGTACAGTTCTGAGTTTTCAACAACAGCTTTGGCAGTGGGAAATACTTATACAGCTCCTGCGTTAACAGCAAATACAACATATTTTATAGGAATAACTAGAGCTGCAGGCTGCGAAGGAAATGTTCGTGTACCTGTGGCCTTGAATGTTTCTAACCCGACCATTCCGGCCATTAGTAATGTTGGAACAACGGTTTGTTCGACAGGCGCAACTCAACAAACGACTTTATCGGTTGTAAATGCTGCTCCAGGAACAACTTACAACTGGTACTCTTCGTCAAGTGGTGGCCCTATTTTAGCTAGTGGAACTACTTATTCTCCGACAGTGCCATTAGGAACAACTCAATTTTTTGTGGAGGCTGCTATTGGTAGCTGCGTTAGTTCTCGTACGCCAGTAAGTGTTGTTTCGACAGCGGTACCGGCTACACCTACAGTTCTTACACAAAGTGTGACAATACAATCTGGACAGAATGCAACTTTAAGTGCATCGACTACAGAGGTTGGAGCACAATTAAACTGGTATGAAACTTCAACTGGAGGAACAGCTGTTGCAACAAATACAGCAACCTTTACAACCCCAATTTTAACAGCTACTAAAACGTATTACGTTGAAGCACAAAGTCCAAATGGAAATTGTGTTAGCGCGACTAGAATACCGGTTACAGTAACTGTTCAACCAACAGCTTTAGGCGGATGTCTTGAAGCCAGCAGTCAGGTAACTACTCAAGTTGGCATATGTTTATTGTGTAATGCTACAAATCCGAATTTTTCTGTAGACGGAAATCCTGCAACTGCAACAAGACTCACTATTCCTGCCAATGTATTAGGATCTATGCAGCAAACATTACAATTTACAAATCCAGGAAAAGCTGGTGATATTGTTGATGTTGACTTAGAATTGCCTGGAGGTTTAGCAGATGTTCAGTTGTTAAGCGCGATTAGTTTAGCAACTTATAATGGTGCGACTTATAATAATGATAGAGTTACGATTAATAATCCTCTTATTACTTTACAGTTATTAAGCGGTACTAGATATAGAGCAAGTGTTACAGCTGGTGCTAATTTTGACCGTGTAGAAGTTCGTTTAGGAGGTGTACTTGGTCTTATAACTAATTTAGATATTTATCAGGCAACTTATAGATATAAAGCTCCAGTTGTTTCTGGAAATACTACAATTTGCAGCGGACAAACTACAACTTTAAATGCTAATCTGGCTTTAGGTGAAACTATTAAATGGTATGATGCTCCAACTGGTGGAAATTTATTAAACAGCACAGCTTCCTTTACAACTCCAGCTTTGGCAGCTGATACAACTTATTATGTTGAAGTAACTCGTAACGGTTGCGTCGATAGTGTAAGAAATCCTGTTGCTGTTACAGTTAGTAATCCAGTGGCACCAACAACAATTTCAGTTGTGCCAACAAATTTATGTAGTGGAGAAAATACAACTATAACAATCCAATCACCTGTTGCTGGTACAACTTATAATTGGTATGATGATGCTACAGCAGGAACTTTGGTATTTACAGGAACTTCTTTTGTAACTCCAAGTCTGACTGTTCCAACTACCTATTATATTGAAGCAGTAATTGGAACTTGTCTAAGTGCTCGTACACCTGTTGCAGTTAACGTTAACGCTAGACCAGCTGCACCAGTTGCTGTGTCTTCAAGTGTTATTATTCAGTCAGGTCAGAATGTACAGCTTTCTGTTGTAAGTAATCCTGGGATTTCCTATTTATGGTATGATGTCCCAACAGGAGGAACTTTTTTGCAAGGTACTGGTAGCAATACCTATACACCTAATCCGGCTTTAACGGCAAATAAAACATTTTATGTTGAAGCGGTAGATACAGCATCAGATTGTAAAAGTAGTTCAAGAACTCCTATAAATGTGATCGTAACCAATACGGTTAGCACTTGTTTACAGCCAAGTACACAAGCAATAACGGTTGACCCTGGTTTATTGTGTGTTTTATGTAATGGGATTAATGGGGCTAACGCAGTTGACGGAAATCCAAATACATTTTCTTCTTTAACAATAACTGCGGGAGTGCTTAATTCATACATACAGCAACAATTAAATTTTCTAACACCTGGTCAAGCTGGAGATATTATTGATGTTGAATTAGAATTACCAGGTGGTCTTGCTGATATAGCATTGCTGGGATCTGTAAGCATAGGAACTTCTTTAGGAGGAACTGAAAATCCAGGTAGACTTGCAGTAAACAATAGTTTATTGAATTTACAAGTATTATCAGGTAACAAATTTAAAGTTAGTTACCCAACAACTGCCGCATTCGATAGAGTGGATATTAGATTGGGAGCATTAGTTGGCTTATTGACTACTGTAAACATTTATGGAGCTTCTTATAGATTTCCAAATGCTACAATAACTGGAGCGGCGGCACCAATTTGTGCTGGTCAAACAGCAACATTGGCGGCTTCTTCTACAGGAACTGAAACATTTACATGGTATGATGCTCCTACAGGGGGAAATATTGTGGCAGTTAGCCCAACTCTTCCATTAACTGCTACTACAATTTATTATTTAGAAGCAACTCGTGGAGGAACTTGTGTAAATAGTGTTCGTCAGCCTGTAACGGTTAACGTATTGCCTATCCCAACAGATGCTGATATTAACGTTACAACTCCTATTGAAGCATCTTGTACAGGAGAAGCTGTTATAGCTCCTACGACGACAATTCCAGGAGCAGCATTTAAATATTATACAGATCAAAATAAAACTACAGAAATTGTAGACGGAAGTGTAGATGGAAGTATAACATTTGCGAAAGATGCTAATGGAGTACTTACAATTTCAGGTTTGGCAAGTGGAAGCACTCACAGTTATTTTATTTCTATTTTAAATGGTGGTACTTGTGAAAATGTAAACGGAACTTTGAAAGAGGTGGTAATCAATTCTCCTTCAACAACGCCTTTAACAGTTATCACTACTCCATTGCAAGCTTGTGGAAGTGCTAATTTGGTAAATGCAATTGTAGGTTTTGATTCATCTGGAGCTACTACTTATACGTTCTATGACCCTTCAAATAATGTAATAACTGCTGATGCCGCTGCAAATATAACAGTAAGTGGTGTTTATTCTATAGAAGCAAAGAATACATCTAGTACTTGTACTTCGGCCAAAGAAACGGTAACGGTAACAATTAATGCTTTACCAAGTTTAACGATAACTACTCCGCAAGAATCTGTAAACGTTGGAACAGATGTTCCGTTAAATGCAGTTTCTACAGGAACGATTACATGGTTTAACCCACAAGGAGTTGCAATTGCAGGCCCTCCATTTACAACAGGACCTTTAAATACTCCGGGAGTTTATACTTATACAGCTGTAGCAACTGACGGAACTTGTAGTACATCAGCAACTAAGATTATCAATGTGATCGATCTTACTAGTTGTCAAAACTTAACAGAACGAGTTTATGCAACAGGACAAAGTGAAGGAACTATAATTAGTGGAGATGTTACAAACAATGCAAATGCAGTCGATGGAAATCCTCAGACATTCTCAACCATTACTACAGGTTTAGGACTTTTAGGTATTGGCACAACATGGCAGAATTTAACTTGGCCAGCTAATATCGCTAAAGGTACTCCAGTGACAGTTAAATTAGGTTCTGAATATAGCCTATTAGCTGTTGGTCAGAATTTATCAGTAGTAGGTACAAAAAATGGTAATCTTATTGGTGCAGCGCAACCAGTATCAGGATCATTATTAAACTTAATTTCAGGAGATAATACATATGAGTTTACTTTTGTTCCTTCAGATGCATCAGGTCCACAAGATTATGATGGTATTCGTATTATATCTTCTTCACTTGTAAGTGTTGCTCAAAATGTAAAAGTGTTTGATGCTCATTATAATAAACCTGTCACAGCAGTAACTTGTACACCAGGAGATATTCAGGATATCTTTTATGGTGCAACAGATTTAGGCTTGCCAATTGGAGCTGTAACCGCTGCGGTGGGGGTAAGCGATGCTTGGAATATTGCAGACAACGATGTAACTACTTTCGCAACAATGTATAGCGGAGTAAGTGCTTTAGCATCAGCAGATTTAACAGTACAATTTAAAACGCCATCTGTTCTTAGTGATACTTTAAGAATTGTGGTTTCAAAACCAGGAACTCTTTTAAGTGTTAATCTGCTTACAGGATTTACCATTCAACGT
The DNA here is from genome assembly GCF_023272795.1 of Flavobacterium humidisoli. Classification (NCBI taxonomy): domain Bacteria; kingdom Pseudomonadati; phylum Bacteroidota; class Flavobacteriia; order Flavobacteriales; family Flavobacteriaceae; genus Flavobacterium; species Flavobacterium humidisoli. Next base: position 3,470,885 of record NZ_CP096829.1, read on the forward strand.
TATTTAGGAAATGTGGCAGTTGGTGCTCCAATTCAAAATACAAGCACATTATTAAGTATAAAATTATTGCCTGGAAATTCTTTGGCAATGGTATTAGTGTCTTCTCCAACAGAGATTTACGATAGAGTTAGAATTCGTTTAGGAGGTGTTGTGGGAGTATTAGATTTCTTAAGAGTTCATACTGTAGAAAGAACAGCTAATACCACAGTAATTGGAGCAGATCCGCAAAATAAAATTACGGTCTGTCCAGGTACTGAAATTGAACTTCAAATTCCTGAAGTCGCCTGTTCTACCTATCGATGGTACGATGCAGAGACAGGAGGGAACTTGGTTGCTAGTGGACCAACCTTTACAGTGCCAGACAATTTAACTGCTGGTATTTACAAATATTATGTACAACCGGTACGTTACGGTTGTGAAAATTATGCAAGAGGAGAAGTTACTGTTGAAGTAAAAGCTTCTGCTCCAGTAAATGCTTTAACAGACATTACGTTAAACGGAGGAACAGCAACATCAATTTGTTCTGCTTCTGGAACTGTAACTTTAGCAACTGGTTTAAGCGGAACTCCTGTTTTAACAAACCCTGTATACCATTGGTATAGTTTTAATGGAACAACAAGTCAGTTAATTCCTGGTGAAACAACTGCACAGTTGATAGTAAACGGATTGGCTCCGGGAACTTATACTTATTTCGTTGGAGTGAGTTCAGATGAATTGTGTGAAACTGCAGCGGCAGATAGAAAACAAATTACATTCACAATTTTGCCTCCTTCAACAGTAAATGATATTTTGGTTGATGATGTAACGGTTTGTCCAGGCTTATCAGCATCATTAACTCCGACTGCACCAGCATTAACTAGCCCAGTATTTACTTGGTATTTAGACGCAGCTAAAACGCAACCAATTACAAATGGAGATGTAATAGCAGGGGTTACTTATGCAGTAGACGCAGCTGGTATTTTAACTGCTACAGGTTTAACAAAAGCAGTAAGTCCGATAACATATTATGTAGCGGTTTCAAGCACTAATACCTGTGAAAATTTAGCAGGAACATTACAAGATGCAGTAATCATTGTTAGTGATCCAAATACTCCAACGACTACAAACAGTACTCAAGATTTCTGTTTGTCTTCTAATCCGACGGTTGCTAATATTCAAGTAAACGAGAGCAATGTTATTTGGTATGATGCAGCGATAGGCGGAAATGTAATTGCCTCAACTACTTCTTTAGTAAGCAGAATTTACTACGGAGCAGTTACAGATGCGCTTACAGGCTGTGAAAGTTCAGTGAGATTGGAAGTGACAGTAAATGTAAACGATCCAGGAACACCAACATTAGTAACAGCAGGAACTCAAAACTTCTGTTTGGCAAATGCACCGACTTTTGCAAGCATTCAGACTAATGAAACAAATATTGTGTGGTATACAGCTTTAACAGGCGGAACTTTAATTCCATCTACAACAGCTTTAACAACAGGACAATATTTTGCAGCGATTTTAGATCCAGCTTCTGGCTGTGAAAGCGCTTTAAGATTAACAGTTGATGTGATTGTAAATGATCCTGGAACGCCAACTTTGGTAACAGCAGGAACACAGAACTTCTGTCAGGAAGATGCACCGACATTTGCAAGCATTCAGACTAATGAAACAAATATTGTGTGGTATACAGCTCTAACAGGCGGAACTTTAATTCCATCTACAACAGCTTTAACAACAGGTCAATATTTTGCAGCGATTTTAGATCCAGTTTCTGGCTGTGAAAGTGCTGCAAGACTAACAGTTGATGTGATTGTAAATGACCCTGGAACGCCGACTTTGGTAACAGCAGGAACTCAAAACTTCTGTTTGGCAAATGCACCGACATTTGCAAGTGTTCAGTTCAATCAGGCAAATATAGTGTGGTATACAGCTCTAACAGGCGGAACTTTAATTCCATCTACAACAGCTTTAACAACAGGTCAATATTTTGCGGCAATTTCTGATCCAGTTTCTGGCTGTGAAAGTGCTGCAAGATTAACAGTTGATGTAATTGTAAATGACCCTGGAACGCCAACTTTGGTAACAGCAGGAACTCAAAACTTCTGTTTGGCAAATGCACCGACTTTTGCAAGCATTCAGACAAATGAAGCAAATATTGTCTGGTACACAGCTTTAACAGGCGGAACTTTAATTCCATCAACAACAGCATTAACAACAGGACAATATTTTGCAGCGATTTTAGATCCAGCTTCTGGCTGTGAAAGCGCTTTAAGATTAACAGTTGATGTGATTGTAAATGATCCTGGAACGCCAACTTTGGTAACAGCAGGAACACAGAACTTCTGTCAGGAAGATTCACCAACATTTGCAAGCATTCAGACTAATGAAACAAATATTGTGTGGTATACAGCTTTAACAGGCGGAACTTTAATTCCATCTACAACAGCTTTGACAACAGGTCAATATTTTGCCGCGATTTTAGATCCAGCTTCTGGCTGTGAAAGTGCTGCAAGATTAACAGTTGATGTGATTGTAAATGACCCTGGAACGCCAACTTTGGTAACAGCAGGAACTCAAAACTTCTGTTTGGCAAATGCACCGACTTTTGCTAGCGTTCAGTTCAATCAGGCAAATATAGTGTGGTACACAGCTCTAACGGGCGGAACAGCAATTCCATCAACAACAGCATTAACAACAGGACAATATTTTGCGGCAATTTCTGATCCAGTTTCTGGCTGTGAAAGTGCTGCAAGATTAACAGTGGACGTTATTGTAAATGACCCTGGAACGCCGACTTTGGTAACAGCAGGAACTCAAAACTTCTGTTTGGCAAATGCACCGACTTTTGCAAGCATTCAGACAAATGAAGCAAATATTGTCTGGTACACAGCTTTAACAGGCGGAACTTTAATTCCATCAACAACAGCATTAACAACAGGACAATATTTTGCAGCGATTTTAGATCCAGCTTCTGGCTGTGAAAGCGTTTCAAGATTAACAGTCGATGTTATTGTAAATGATCCTGGAACGCCAACTTTGGTAACAGCAGGAACACAGAACTTCTGTCAGGAAGATTCGCCGACATTTGCAAGCATTCAGACTAATGAAACAAATATTGTTTGGTATACAGCTCTAACAGGCGGAACTTTAATTCCATCTACAACAGCTTTAACAACAGGACAATATTTTGCAGCGATTTTAGATCCAGCTTCTGGCTGTGAAAGTGCTGCAAGATTAACAGTGGACGTTATTGTAAATGACCCTGGAACGCCAACTTTGGTAACAGCAGGAACTCAAAACTTCTGTTTGGCAAATGCACCGACTTTTGCAAGTGTTCAGTTCAATCAGGCAAATATAGCGTGGTACACAGCTCTAACAGGCGGAACAGCAATTCCATCAACTACAGCATTAACAAGCGGTACTTACTATGCAGCAATTTCAGATTCTACAACGGGCTGTGAAAGTGCTGCAAGATTAGCAGTTGATGTGATTGTAAATGATCCTGGAACGCCAACTTTGGTAACAGCAGGAACTCAAAACTTCTGTCTTGTAAATGCACCGACTTTTGCAAGCGTTCAGTTTAATCAAACAAATATTGTTTGGTATACAGCTTTAACAGGCGGAACAGCAATTCCATCAACAACAGCTTTAACAACAGGTCAGTATTTTGCGGCGATCTCAGATCCAGCAACTGGTTGTGAAAGTGTTACCAGATTATCAGTTGATGTAAATGTGACTGACCCTGCAACACCAACAACAACTGCTATTGCACAAACATTCTGTACAGGTACAAATCCTACAGTTGCTAATATTCAAGTGAATGAAAGTAATGTAGTTTGGTACACAACTCAAACAGGAGGCACTGCTTTAGCTGCGACAACTGCGCTAACTACCACAACTTATTTCGGAGCAATTAAAGATCCAGCAACAGGTTGCGAAAGCAGTGTGAGATTGCAAGTGGCTGTAACAGTTGGTAATACATTAAATCCAACGACAAATAGTACAGCACAGACTTTCTGTTCGGCAAATGCTCCAACTATTGCAAATATTCAAGTGAATGAAAGCAATGTAACATGGTTTACAGCAGCAACAGGAGGAACAGCAATTCCAGCAGGAACAGCGCTTACTTCGGGAATTTATTTCGGAAACATAGTTGATCCATCAGGTTGCGAAAGCTCGACTCGTTTGCAAGTAACAGTGACAGTAGTTGATCCGAGTGCAACACCTACTACAGCTAACACAACACAAAACTTCTGTATTTTAAATTCGCCAACAGTGGCAAATATTCAAGTAAACGAAGCAAATGTTGTTTGGTATAGTACAGCGACAGGAGGAACGGCAATTGCGCCAACAACGGCCCTTGTTACAGGTACATATTATGGTGCAGTTTCAAGTGCTATTGGATGCGAAAATCCAGCTAGATTAGTGGTTACGGTAAATGTAAATTCTCCAAGTGTAATTACAACACCAAGAACTACACAAACATTCTGTTTATCAGCTTTGCCAACATTGGCTAGTATTTTTGTAAACGAAACAAATGTAGTTTGGTATGCATCTGCAACTGGCGGAACAGCATTAGCAAATACAACTCCGCTTACAGCAACGACTTATTATGCAGGATCATTGACCAATACATTTAACGGTTGTGATAACGGACCAAGATTAGGAGTTACAATCGCATTTGAAGATGATGCTGCAGTTCAGCTTGCTACTACAGATGATACTCCTTGTGTATTCAAAGGTGTAACTTATTCAATTGCAAATGGTAAATCTAATTATGTATGGACTATTAATGGAGGTACAATTGTTTCAGGCGGTGGTACAAACGATGGTTCTGTAACAGTTTCGTGGTCAGATATTGGTCCAGGAAAAGTAACTGTAGCTTATGTTAATAATTGCGACGAAAGAACAATTAAAACGTTAGATGTTACTGTTGCAAGCTGTTCAGATTTAACTATTACGCATACTGTAGATAATCCAACACCGAACTTTGGAGATAAAGTAACGTTTACGATTACAGTAAACAATGTAGGTGAAGGAGATTTCATAAATACTATTGTGAGTGATTTACTTCCTAGCGGTTTACAATTGGTAAGTTCTTCGGCAACTGCAGGAACATACGATCCAGCAACACAGCTTTGGACCATCCCGACATTAACGGCAGGTCAGAGTGTAGTATTGACAGTTGTAGCAGAAGTATTATCAAGTGGAAACTATACAAGTGTTGCTACCGTTGAAATTTCGACTCCTTTAGATGTTGATGCATCAAATAATTCAGCTTCGGTTACGATAGAACCAATTTGTCTAACTGTTTACAATGAGTTTACTCCAAACAATGATGGTAAAAACGATTTGTTCAGAATTGACTGTATTGAGTCTTATCCAAACAACGAACTGAAAGTATTTAACAGATACGGAGCATTAGTGTATAGTAAAACACGTTATGAAAATGATTGGAACGGTACAGCAAATGTATCCGGTGTAGTTAATAGAGGAGATATGCTGCCAACAGGTACTTATTTTTATGTGATAACCATTGGAGATGGAACGGTTAAAAAAGGCTGGTTGTCTATTATGAGATAATCCACTTCTATTAATCATCTAATTAATTAAACTAAATAAGTATCGTTATGAAACTATATATAAAATCATTAGAAACATATTTCATTTTAATATGTTCTTTTATTACGGTTTGCGCTTCGGCACAACAAGATCCCGAATATACCCAGTATATGTATAATACTATGGCGGTAAATCCAGCGTATGCTGGGTCTACCGGAACCATAGAAGCAGCACTTTTATATCGTTCTCAATGGGTCGGAATGCCTGGAGCACCAGAAACACAGTCTTTCTCTATTCATGCTCCTCTTAGAAATGAAAAATTAGGAGTAGGTTTAAGTATTGTAAATGATAAAATAGGACCTTCAAATGAACTATATCTTGATGGAAACTTCTCTTACTCATTGCCTCTCGGATATGAAAAAAGATTAGCTTTTGGTCTAAAAGCCGGTACGAGAATGTTAAACATCGATTGGTCTAAAGGAAGGTATTACGATGATGATGATGTTTTGTTAAATCAGAACATTAATAATCAGATGAAACTAGCTGTAGGAGCGGGTATTTACTACTATACAGAAAAATGGTATGTAGGATTCTCTATTCCGAGTTTTATTCAGAATGATTACTATGACGATGTAAAGGAATCTATAGATTATGATCGTTTGCATTACTATTTAATGGGGGGATATGTTTTTGATTTGAATCCAAATTTGAAATTTAAACCAGCATTTTTAGTAAAAGCAGTAAGTGGAGCACCGCTTACCGCAGATATTTCAGCAAATTTCATGATTCAAGAAAAGTTTGTTATAGGAGGAGCGTATCGAACAGATGATTCGATAAGCATACTGGCAGGTTTTCAAATATCGCCAAGTTTCTATCTTGGATATGCTTTTGATTATACTGTAAGCCAATTGAATAAATACAATGATGGTTCACACGAGATCATCTTGCGTTATCAATTTGTGAAAAACCAAAGCAAAATTAAATCTCCTCGATTCTTCTAAAACCAAAACTTATGAGAAAACTATATATCCTATGTTTAATTTTGAGCGTTACGTTTAGTTTCGCTCAAAAAACTAACTTAAAGAAAGCTGATGCTTTGTTTAGAAACTTCTCTTATTTGGATGCTTCCAAAGCTTACGAAGAATGTTTGCAAAACATAAAAGATCCATCAGCTCAGACTTTGAAGAATGCGGCAGACTCCTACTATTTTATTTCTGATTCTAGAAATGCTCTCAAATGGTATAGAAAACTGTATGAAGTTCAAGGGAATAATCTAACTGATATTTACTACCTGCGTTATATCCAATCTATGAAAGCAGTTATGGATTATGATGAGGCAGATAAAATCACAAAAGAATATCTAGATAAAAAAGGTGATAAAGTAGAGATTAATAAATATGTTGCCCAAAAGAAATATATGGACAGCGTCGCAAAAGCAAAACCTCTTTACACCATTAAAAATTTGGATATCAATACCAGTAAATCAGATTTTGGTGCCACATTTTTTAAAGATAATGTAGTATTTACGTCAGCTCGTGATACAACAAAGTTCAGTGAAAAATTGTATACTTGGAATAATCAGCCTTTTCTTAATTTGTATGTTGCAGAAAGAAATCCGGCAGATGGCAGTTTATTCAACGAGACGGTTTTTCTTCCAAACGTAATGACTAAGTATCATGAAGCTACTGCAAGTTTTGATAGTAAAGGAAGTACCATTTATTATTCGACCAATATCGTAAAGAAAAATAAATTGGTTGTTGATGAGGCCAAAGTAAACAATTTTCAGATTGTCAAAGGATCCATTGTCAATAATAAATTAGAAAATCCTCAGAAAGTATTTTTTGATAGCGACGATTATTCTGTAGGGCATCCATCATTAAGCGAAGACGGACAATTGCTTTTCTTTGCTTCAGACATGCCTGGAGGTCAAGGCGAAACAGATTTGTACATGGTAAAAATTGCAGCCGACGGTACCATGAGTTCCCCTCAAAATCTAGGATCCAATATTAATACGATTGGTAACGAAGTGTTTCCATTTTACCAAAACGGAGTTTTATACTTTTCGTCTGATGGGCATTATGGCTGGGGTGATTTAGATGTTTATGAAAGTAAGCTTTTACCCGATGGAACATTTTCTACACCAAGAAATCTTGGAGCACCTATCAACAGTAATAAAGACGATTTTTCTTTTATAATTGATAAAACAAATGCTTATGGCTATTTTTCTTCAAACAGAGCAGGAGGAAAGGGCGATGATGATATTTATTCTTTCGTAAAAGGAAAACCAGTTTGTAACCAAAGTATTTCTGGAATGGCTATCGATCATAAAACAAAAAAGCCTTTAACAGATGTTACGATAATGGCGTATAACTCTTACAGTGAAGTTCTGGGCGAAACCAAAACAAACTTTGACGGAAAATATGCTATTGAAGTTCCTTGCAACAAAGTAGTAAAAATGATTGCCGCAAAACCAAATTACAGTAGTGATGATAAAACAGTAGAAACAACTGGTGAAAATGGTGGCGAAATAAAAGATGTAAATTTTGAATTAAGCAATTACGATGACTTAGTTGTCAAAAAACAAGGAGTCGAAAAAGTTGATGTAAATCCAATTTACTTCGATTATGATAAGTATGATATTACACCAAAAGCTGTAGAAGAATTGTCTAAAGTTGTCTTTGTTATGCAGAAATTTCCAAACATCAGAATCAAAATTGAATCGCATACCGATTCACGCGGAAAGGATTCGTACAACTTGAAACTTTCAGATAACAGAGCAAAATCAACTCGAGATTATATCCTTTCTCAAGGCATAGATGCTTCTAGAATTGAAAGTGCAATTGGTTACGGAGAAACACGATTAATTAACAGATGTAAAAATGGTGTAAAATGTTCTGAAGAGGAGCATGTCCTAAATAGACGTTCAGATTTTATCATTATTCAAAAATAGTTCTATATTTGTGCTGTAAAGTATTGATTTTCAGTTAAAAATATAAAACGTCGAAACCATTTGGAAGTTGGTTTTTTTAATTCTTTTTTAAGAATAATGGACAAGGAGGAAATCAGACTGCATGGATTTGCAGTCTGATTTTTGATTTTTTAAAACTTTTATTTTTTCTGCATTTGAACAAAAATAAATTCTAATTTTGATATTCAGTTTTACATTATTATAATCTGCAATATTTTACTATTTATGAGCATTCAAGAGACTATTCAAGCATTACGAAATGAACTTAATCAGCACAACTATAATTATTATGTGTTAGACAATGCTACAATTTCAGATTATGATTTTGATATTAAGCTAAAAGAGCTTCAGGATTTAGAGAATAAACATCCAGAGTTTTTTGACGAAAATTCGCCAACTCAGCGAGTAGGAGGAACTGTTACCAAAAATTTCAAAACAATAGCGCATCAATACAGAATGTATTCTTTGGATAATTCTTATTCTAAAGAAGATCTTTTAGATTGGGAAAACCGCATTCAGAAAGTTTTAGGAAACGTGAACTTGCAATACACTTGCGAATTAAAATATGACGGAGCCTCAATAAGTATTACGTACGAAAACGGAAAATTAGTTCAGGCCTTAACCCGTGGAGATGGTTTTCAAGGAGATGAGGTAACTAGCAACATAAAAACCATAAAATCAGTTCCGTTGCATTTGAAAGGAAATTATCCTGATAAATTTGACATTCGTGGAGAAATTATTCTTCCGTTTGCTGGTTTTGAAAAAATGAATCAAGAATTAATAGAAATTGGCGAAACTCCATATTCAAACCCAAGAAATACAGCTTCGGGAAGTTTAAAATTACAAGATAGTGCTGAGGTAGCTAAACGTCCGCTAGAATGTTTGCTTTATTTTGTTACAGGAAACAACCTGCCTTTTAAAACGCAATTTGAAGGGTTAGAATTAGCTAGAAGCTGGGGCTTTAAAGTGCCAAAAGAAGCAAAACTAGTTAATAGTATGCAAGAAGTTTTTGACTTTATTGATTATTGGGATGTTCACCGTCATAATTTGCCTTATGAAACAGATGGAGTTGTTATAAAAGTCAACAGCATTCAGCATCAGGAAGAATTAGGATATACAGCAAAATCGCCACGTTGGGCAATTGCTTACAAATTTAAATCAGAACAAGTTTCAACCAAATTAAAATCAATTTCGTATCAAGTTGGAAGAACTGGAGCTATAACACCAGTTGCCAATCTAGAACCTGTTCAGCTAGCTGGAACTATTGTAAAAAGAGCTTCTCTTCATAATGCCGATCAAATTGAAAAATTAGATATTAGAATAAATGATACTGTTTTTGTTGAAAAAGGGGGAGAAATTATCCCTAAAATCATTGCAGTAGATTTAGAGAAACGACCAGAAGATTCAGAAAAAACGCATTATATCACGCACTGTCCAGAATGTCAGACAGAATTGGTTAGAAACGAAGGAGAAGCCAATCATTATTGCCCTAATTTTTATGGATGCCCTCCGCAGATTATAGGAAGAATTCAGCACTATATTTCAAGAAAAGCAATGGATATTGAAGGACTTGGAGGAGAAACAGTGACGCTGCTTTTCAAAAATGATTTAGTGCATAACTACGCTGATTTGTACGAGCTTAAAGTAGAAGATATTTTGCATCTAGAACGAATGGCTAAAAAATCAGCTGAAAACTTGGTGAACGGAGTGCAGAAATCAAAGGAAATTCCGTTCGAAAGCGTATTATTTGCACTTGGAATTCGTTTTGTTGGAGAAACAGTTGCCAAAAAACTAGCCAAGCATTACAAAAATATAGATGCTTTAGCGCAGGCATCATTAATGGATTTAATTTTGGTTGATGAAATTGGAGAAAGAATTGCTAAAAGTGTTATTGAATTCTTCGAAAATGAAGAAAATAGAAAAATTATTGAACGATTAAAAAGTTATGGAATTCAATTTGAAATTGAAGAAAAAATAAACCCAAATGCTACTGATAAATTTGTTGGAAAAACTTTTGTGGTTTCTGGCGTCTTTAGTCAATTTTCTAGAGATGAATTAAAGAAAGCCATCGAAGATAACGGAGGAAAAGTAGGAAGCTCAATTTCTGCAAAAACAGATTTTGTAGTCGCGGGAGATAATATGGGGCCAGCAAAGCTAGAGAAAGCAACAAAGTTGAACATCACTATATTATCAGAAGAAGACTTTATAAACAAATTGAATGAAGCCTAATAAACCATCATTAATTTTGTTCTTTTTCGGCTTGTTTTGTACCATCATTTTTGATTGGACAGAACAAGATGTTTTTGCGACATATGCAAAAGCTATTGTTCTCCCTGCTATTTTTATTTATTATTTAATTAGCAGTGAGTTTCAAATCGGGAAAACAGAAGGATTGATCTTTTTATTCTGTTTTATTGGACAAGTTTATGATTTGATGGATATTGAAAGCTCTGATTTAGGAGGAGTGCTTAGTTTTCTAGTTGTTTATAGTTTAATCGTCATGATATTTATTCGGCAGCATGAAAGAATCAGATTAACCAAACGCGATATTCTCCCTATTTCTATTGTAGTTGTTTTTATTGTCTATTTGTTAATCTCTGTTTTGAGCCTGCAGCTCGACAGCATGAGAAAATTTATTGTAATATATACCATGTACGGAATTGTTCTGAGTGTATTGAGCTATTTCTGTTTTGTAAGTTACATCACAAAAGGAACACATATAGCGCTACTAATGTCACTCATGGCAATAAGCTACATCTTCTCTGATATCTTTTATATTTTTAATGAATATTTCTCGTATTCTATTGTTTTAGTTTTAATACGAGATACAACTCAAATTCTAGCTTATTTCTTTATGGTAGAATACTTTTTAGAAAAAGCTAGAATTCAAAAAAAGACTATACAATAATAGTTGCACTTTGGTTGGTATGAGTTTTGTTTTTATCAAAATAGAAATCGATACGGCCTAAATTAATTCCGTAACATCCAACTTGATTCACAAGAACCTCTTTTCCAGCCTTATTCTTTACAATTGTAGGTTTGTCTAAGAAAGTATGCGTATGACCTCCAATAATTAAATCAATGTCTTGGGTTTGTTCGGCAAATGTCAAATCACTAATTTTTGTTGCATCATCTTTGTATTTATAACCCAAATGCGAAAGACAAATTACCAAATCACATTTTTGTTCTTGCTTTAAGAGTTTTGTCATATCCTGAGCAACTTCAACTGGATTATTGTAAACCGTTTCTAGATATAATTTTTTATCTACTAAACCTTGCAATTCAATTCCAACACCAAAAACACCAACCTTAATTCCGTTTTTATTAAAGATTTTGTACGGTTTCACATGCCCGTCCATAACCGTGTTCTTAAAATCGTAGTTCGAGTTGATAAAGTCAAAAGTTGCATGCGGAAGCTGAGCATATAAGCCATCAAGACCATTATCAAAATCGTGATTTCCAATTGTAGAAGCATCATATTTCATCATACTCATCAATTTGAATTCTAATTCACCTCCATAATAATTGAAATATGGTGTTCCCTGAAAAATATCACCAGCATCCAATAAAAGTACATTCGGATTTTCTTTACGAATAGTTTCAATTAACGTTGCGCGACGAGAAACACCACCTTTGTTAGGATTACGTGGGTCATCGGCAGGAAAAGGATCGATGTGGCTATGCACATCATTAGTATGTAGAATTGTTAAATGCTTAATGTCGTTACTTTCAAAACTGCTCAAAGACAATCCTAAACTTAGTAGGGCAGTACTTGCTGCTGTTTTTTCGATAAACTCTCTTCTTTTCATTTTATATATTTTTTGCAGAAATGCTTTGCTTGTTTTTTATAATTTTTATTCCTCTGTGATTCTGATATTTTTTGGAGCAACAACAGTGTCTACTTCTTTAAAATAATCAATCAATACATCTCTAAGTTTGTAGTTTAAGTCAAACTTTTGAGTGTTTTTTGCAAAGAAAGTCATGCTGTCTCCGCCATTTGCCAAATAATCGTTTGTAGCAACATAGTACGTTTTGTTTAAATCAAGTGGGTTGCCTTGCACCATGATGTTTTTTGCCTTATTGTCTTTTGTAATTGTAAAAGTCATTCCAGACAATGGCTGAGGTTTTTTCTCCTTAATAATATAAGCAGCAATTTCTGAGATTTGCTCGCCTTTTAAAGCTAAAACAACCAAGCTGTTTTCAAACGGCATAATCTCAAAGGCCGATCTTGTTGTGACATTTCCTTTTGGAAGAATAGCACGAATACCGCCATGATTTAAAAGACATAAATCAATGTTTTTCTTTTCGCGAGCGTTAAAAACAATGTTTCCTCTTAGTACGCAAACATCTGCCATCAAGCTACCAATGCCAGTCTGCCACTTTCCTGTGCTTTTGTCAAGAGTTTCAGGGCAATAAGCCAGTACATTGTCCAAATCTTTATTGATATGATCGCGATAAGGCTTAATAAAGTTTTCAATTTCAGGAGTTTCGGCAGCCTTTTCAGTAACAGGGAGTTGTTTTCCTTCAATTTTAGTTAGATTGTAGTTATTCTTACTACAGGAAGAGATTAAAAAAAGTGTTAAGAATATAACAAAAAGTTTTAAAAATCCGTTATACTTTTTTAGTTTTACCATTTTAAATGCAACTTAAATAATTAATTTTGTAATCTAGTAAAAGTACTATGTTTTTGAATTATATAAAGGAATTTTTTGTAAAAAAATCATTAAATAATAATTTAAATAAAGAAAAAAACGGAGTATTTACTAAAAATGTCCAAACGGTTGGTTTATTGATAGATGAGAGCGATTTTGAATATTCAGAAGCAATAGTAAAGGAGTTAATGCTCCACGGAATTGCTTTGGAAAATATAAAAGTTCTTGCATACAAAGGAAAATTTAGGGAAAAAGAAACCTATTCTCGTCCAACTTTTGGTAAAAAACACATCAATTGGAACGGAGAAATTACAGAAGGTTTCTTGAATGATTTTGTAAATTCAGAATTTGATCTTTTGCTAAGTTATTATAATGTCGAGAATAGTATTTTGATGTTAATCACGAGCAAGTCAAAAGCAAAATTTAAAGTCGGATTTTCTGCTGTAGACCAAAGACTAAATCGTTGGATGATTAGTACAGAATTAGGAAGCTATAAACTATTCGTTTCCGAACTGTTTAGGTATTTAAAAAATATAAAATAAATTAATAATAATATGCAATCATTAATAGGAACTGGTGTTGCGCTTGTGACGCCATTTAAAAAAGATTTTTCAGTTGACATTGAGGCTTTACAGCGAATTGTAAACTTCTCTATAGATGGCGGAGTGGAGTATCTTGTTGTGATGGGAACAACAGCAGAAAATGCAACCCTTACAGCAGAGGAGAAAGAGTTGGTTATAAAGACTGTAATCGATGTGAATAAAGGAAGATTGCCTCTAGTTTTAGGAGTTGGAGGAAATAATACTATGCAGATTGTTGAGGAGTTAAAAACAAGAGATTTTTCTGCTTTTGAAGCGATATTATCGGTTTCTCCATATTATAATAAGCCAACTCAGGAAGGGATTTATCAGCATTTTAAAGCAATTGCTGAAGCTTCTCCAGTTCCTGTGATTTTATATAATGTTCCAGGAAGAACGGCAAGTAACATGCTTCCTTCGACAGTGGTGCGTCTGGCTAACGATTTTAAAAATGTTGTAGCCATTAAAGAAGCAGCTGGAGATATGGCTCAAGCAATGCAGATTATTAAAAATGCTCCAAAGGATTTCTTAGTGATTTCTGGAGATGATATGTTGGCGTTGCCGATCGTTTTGGCGGGAGGAGCAGGTGTTATTTCGGTAATCGGACAAGGTTTTCCTAAAGAATTTTCAGAAATGATTCGTTTAGGACTAAATAAAAAAGCGGCTGACGCTTACAAAATACATTACTTTTTATCGGACAGTATTGATATGATTTTTGAGCAGGGAAATCCAGCTGGAATCAAACAAATCTTCCAAGCCCTTGGAATTGCTGAGAATACTGTTCGTCTACCATTGGTTTCTGTTGATGAATCTCTAGCAACAAGGTTAAATGACTTTGTAAAAAACAGCATTAAATAATTGTTAAAGTGCTAGTATTTTAAGATACTAAAAAATTATTTTGCAGTAGCTAAATTAATAACTAAATTTGCCACCGAAACTTCGGTGCGATTTCACTTTGGCATAATTAATTGTCTGAGAGATTGTAATAACAGTAAGAAAATGAAAAAAATAGTATCGCTATTAATTGTTGTAACTCTTTTTTATTCTTGTGGAGAATATCAAAAAGCGTTGAAAAATGATGATGTTGCAGCAAAATTTGAAGTGGCAACAAAAATGTATGATGCTGGTAAATACACAAAGGCGATTCGTCTTTTTGAGCAACTAGCAACTTCATACAGAGGAAAACCACAAGCAGAAAAACTGTTTTACATGTTTTCGCAGTCATATTATAAAACAAAACAATATTATTTAGCTGGTTATCAGTTTGAAGCTTTTGTTTCAGGGTATCCTAGAAGTGAAAAAGTACAGGAAGCAGCGTTTTTAGGTGCTTACAGTTATTCTAAATTGTCTCCAGTTTATAGCTTGGATCAAGCAGATACTGTAAAGGCATTAGAGAAATTACAGACTTTTATTGAGAATTATCCAAATTCTGAATACATTCCTCAGGCAAATGAGACTGTACAGAAGTTAAATGGTAAATTAGAGAAAAAAGCTTTTGAGAATGCTAAAGGATATAATACAATATCAGATTACAAATCGGCTTTAATAGCTTTTGATAACTTTATTGCTGATTTTCCTGGAACACCGTTTAAAGAAGATGCGCTTTTCTATAAATACGATTCTGCATATAAATTGGCAATTAACAGTGTTCCTTCAAAAATGGAAGATCGTTTACATGTTGCACAAACATGCTATGCTAATTTATTGAAGTTTAAAAGCGATACGAAATATAAAAAAGAGGCAGACGAAATGAATGCCAGAGTTGAAACAGATTTACAAAAATTTACTAAATAAAATAAAGTCATGGATTTAAAAAAGACGAATGCTCCTGTAAACACAATAACTTACAATAAAACAGTTATTGAAGAGCCAACAGGAAATGTGTATGAGGCAATTACCATTATGGCTAAAAGAGCAAATCAAATTAATTCAGAGATTAAAAAAGAATTGACTGAAAAATTAGAAGAGTTTGCTACTTACAATGATAGTCTAGAAGAAGTTTTTGAAAATAAAGAACAAATTGAAGTTTCTAAATTTTACGAAAAATTACCAAAACCACACGCTTTAGCTGTTCAAGAATGGTTAGACGGAAAAACTTACCACAGAAGTTCAAACAAATAATAGTACAATGTCAGTTTTAAACGGGAAAAAGATTTTACTGGGTGTTTCTGGTGGAATCGCAGCGTATAAAACAGCCACTTTAGTACGACTTTTTATAAAAGCAGGTGCACATGTCCAAGTGATCATGACACCTGCTTCTAAGGATTTTGTAACCCCACTTACATTATCTACGTTATCAAAAAATCCAGTACATTCAAATTTCTTTAATCAGGATGATGAAGAGGCAGTTTGGAATAATCACGTTGAATTGGCTCTCTGGGCGGATTTTATGTTGGTTGCGCCAGCTACTGCGAATACTTTGTCTAAAATGGCTACAGGAAATTGCGATAATCTTTTAATTGCAACCTACTTATCGGCAAAATGTCCAGTTTATTTTGCGCCAGCAATGGACTTGGATATGTACAAACACCCTTCGACTTTATCGAGTTTTACAGCATTAAAACAGTACGGAAATATTATGATTCCTGCTGAAAGCGGAGAGTTAGCAAGTGGTTTGTCAGGCGAGGGTCGAATGGCTGAACCTGAGAATATTGTTGCTTTTCTAGAAGCTGATTTAGAAAGTAAATTGCCTTTAAAAGGAAAAAAAATACTAGTTACCGCAGGACCGACATACGAAGCGATAGACCCTGTACGTTTTATAGGAAATCATTCGTCAGGAAAAATGGGATTTGATATTGCTAATGAAGCGGCAAGCTTAGGAGCAGAAGTGTTCTTAGTAGCAGGGCCAACTCATTTAAAAGCAAAAAATAGTCTGATAAAAGTGATAGATGTTGTTTCGGCTCAAGAAATGTACGATGCTTGTCATTTACATTTTAATGAAGTTGATGCAGCAATCGCTGCTGCTGCTGTTGCAGATTACAGACCTAAATTTGTTGCAGATCAAAAGATTAAAAAGAATACTGTAGAATTTTCGATAGATTTAGAGAAAACAAAAGATATCTTGTCTTCTTTAGGTGCTATCAAAAAAAATCAGTTTTTAATCGGGTTTGCATTAGAGACTGAAAATGAAATTGAAAATGCTAAGCTGAAAATTCAGAAAAAAAACTTAGATTTGATTGTTTTAAATTCCTTACAAGATAAAGGTGCGGGTTTTAAAAAAGAAACCAATAAAGTTACTTTTATTGATAAAAATTTTGAAATCGAACCTATGGAATTAAAATCAAAAGAATCTGTTGCGGCTGATATTTTGAATAAGGTTATTCTGCATTTTTCAAAATTATAAATTTAGAATATACGCCGAAAACATAAATTGGAAACAGCTTATGTTATAAAATTAAATATCTAGACGATTATGAAGAAGATAGTTACGCTATTAGTATTTTTAAGCTTTGGTTTTGTACAAGCTCAGCAGTTAAATTGTACAGTGACTATTAATACAGAAAGATTAACAAACCCAAATAATCAGGTTTTTAAAACGCTTCAGACTTCTTTGGCTGAGTTTGTTAATAAAACAGATTGGATAGGTTCTGTTTTAAAACAAAATGAGAGAATAAACTGTTCGATGTATATTACTTTATCGTCTAACAGCTCAGATCAATTCACGGGAACAATTCAAGTTCAGTCTTCGAGATTGATTTTTAATTCAACCTATTCTTCTCCAGTTTTAAATTACAATGATAAAGATTTTAATTTTAGATATACGGAGTACGAACCATTGTTGTTTAATCCAAGTACTTACGAATCAAATTTGGTTTCTGTAATATCTTTCTACTGTTATGTGATTTTAGGAATGGATGCCGATACCTTTCAGATGGGAGCAGGAAATCCATATCTTCAAACCGCGCAGAATATTGCCAATGTTGCACAGCAAGGAGGTTTTAAAGGATGGAACCAATCTGATGGACTTCAAAATCGATACTATTTAATTAATGATATGATTGCTCCAACCTATAGTGATTTGCGTCAGACTACTTATGCATATCATACAGGACTGGATGCAATGACATTGGACACAAAAGCAGCTAAGGAAAAAATCAAAAACGCATTAATGCTTGTTGGTAAATTAAACTCTGTTAAGCCCAATGCTTTTATAACCCGAGTTTTCTTTGATGCAAAATCAGATGAAATCGTTTCTATTTTTTCTGGCGGTCCAAGTATCACAATCACAGATTTAACCGATGTCTTAAATAAAGTTTCGCCGTTAAATTCTACAAAATGGTCGCAGATTAAATACTAATCTCGTTTTTCATTTTTATCTTCGCTACTTTTTAAACTTATATTTTTACAAATCGACCTATGATTACATCACTGTCAATTAAAAATTATGCTCTTATCGAAAAACTGTCTATAGATTTTTCTAAAGGTTTTTCTATAATTACAGGTGAGACAGGTGCGGGAAAGTCAATTATTTTAGGAGCTATTGGTCTTGTTTTAGGAAAAAGAGCAGATCTTACTTCATTAAAAAATAAAGAAGAAAAATGTGTTATTGAGGCACAATTTGAAATTGGAAAATATAATTTAAAGGAGTTTTTTGAAGCTAATGATTTGGATTATGAAGATGAAACGATCATAAGGAGAGAAATTTTACCCTCAGGTAAATCTCGTGCTTTTATAAATGACAGTCCGGTAAATCTTCAAGAACTGCAAGATTTGAGTTTGTATTTGATTGATATTCATTCGCAGCAGCAAACTCAGGAATTGTCAGATGAAAATGTTCAGTTTAAAATTATTGATGCTATTGCAAACAATACTGAGGTAATTAGTGAGTATCAGAAACTGCTTAAGTCTTACAAATCGGATAAATCGAAGTTAAATGCTTTGCTTAAAAAACAAAGTGATGCAGGTAAAGAGCAAGAATATCATACATTTTTATTGAATGAACTGGTTGCGGCTCAATTGAAATCTGGAGAGCAGGAAGAGTTAGAAGCAGACTACGAAAAACTGAATAATGTTGAGATAATTAAAGAATCTCTAGATAAATCTTTGACAATTGCTAATGAAGAGCAATTTGGTGTTTTTCATAGTTTAAATGAAATCAAAAATGCCTTGCAAAAAGTAGCTCCTTTCTCTGTAGAATATCAAAATTTGTTTGAAAGGGTAACAAGTTTGACTATAGAGTTTGATGATGTTTCTAAAGAATTGGAAAATTGCTCAGAAAAATTATTGAATGATCCTGCACAGTTAGAATTAATCAATCAAAAACTGCAGTCGATTTATAATTTACAAAAAAAACATCAGGTAAGTACTGTAGATGAATTGTTGCAAATTCAGTCAGATTTAGGAAATTCTTTGCTTGAACTTGATAACATGGATGAAGAAATAGCTTCACTGACTAAAATTATCGAAGAAAAAGCAGCAGAACTAGATAGTTATGCATCGAAAATACATCAAAACAGATTAGATGCAATTCCGACGCTATCAGCACAATTGGTTTCAATTCTCGAGACGTTAGGAATGCCTAATGCTCGTTTTAATATGGAATTACAGCCTTCTGAAACTTATTTTCAAAACGGAAAAGACGAATTACAATTCTTATTTTCAGCAAATAAAGGAACAGATTTTGGCTTGCTGAAAAAAGTAGCATCAGGCGGAGAGATGTCTCGTATTATGCTCGCTGTAAAAGCAATTTTGGCTAAATATTCAAAACTTCCGACTTTAATTTTTGATGAAATTGATACAGGAGTTTCTGGAGAAATAGCGATCAGAATGGGAGAAATCATGAAAGAAATGAGTGCTGCCATGCAAATATTTGCCATTACGCATTTACCTCAAATTGCAGCAAAAGGAGATTCTCACTTTAAAGTTTCTAAGGCTACAGTTGGCGACGATACGCAGTCTGAATTGAAACTTTTATCGCAAGAAGATCGTATTTTAGAAATTGCTCAAATGCTATCGGGAGCAAATATTTCTGATTCAGCTTTAAATCACGCAAAACAATTATTGAATTAAATTATAGAAATGGAGAGTTTGAGTTTTTACGAAAATCAATTTATAAAAGCAGATTCATTAATTTCTGAAGGAAATTCGGCAGATGCAAAAGAATTGCTGGAAGAAATTTTATCGCAATACCCTGATTTCGGCAAAGCGCATAATCATTTGGGATGGATTTACTACAATAAGCTAAGCGACTACGAAAGAGGAATTTATCACTATAAATTGGCAATGAAATTTGAGCCAAAATATGCGGCTCCATATTTAAATTATACTTATTTGCTTATTGATATTGGTCGTTATGCCGAAGCAAAAGAGCATATTAAATTTACAATAAGCAATTTAGAAAATGCAGATAACTCTTCTTATAACAGCGAATTAGGAAGAATGGCAGAATATGAAAACCAATATTCGGCAGCTTACAACTATTATAAAGAAGCTCAGAAAAATGCATTAAACCCAAATTTTATTGACAATATGAAGGCTAATATGAAAAGGGTTAAGGATAAAATGTCTATTTTTGAAAAATTAAAACTGAAATTGAAATAATACAAAAAAAATAATTGCAAGATGATTATAGAACCTAGAATGAGAGGATTTATTTGTTTGACTGCCCATCCAACGGGAGCTGAGCAAAATGTAAAAAATCAAATCGAATACGTAAAATCTAAAGGAGAAATTGCTGGTGCTAAAAAAGTTTTAGTAATCGGTGCTTCTACAGGTTTCGGATTAGCTTCAAGAATTACTAGTGCTTTTGGTTCTGGTGCATCAACAATTGGAGTGTTTTTTGAAAAACCACCAGTTGAAGGAAAAACAGCTTCTCCAGGATGGTATAATTCTGCAGCATTCGAAAAAGAAGCTCATAAAGCAGGTTTATATGCAAAAAGTATCAACGGTGATGCGTTCTCAAACGAAATCAAAAGAGAAACTTTAGATTTGATTAAAGCAGATTTAGGACAAGTAGATCTTATAATTTATAGTTTAGCGTCTCCAGTACGTACAAATCCAAATACGGGAGTTACTCATCGTTCAGTTTTAAAACCAATAGGACAAACTTTTACGAACAAAACAGTTGATTTTCATACAGGAAAAGTTTCAGATGTTTCTATCAATCCTGCAAATGAGGAAGATATTGAAAATACTGTAGCAGTAATGGGAGGTGAAGACTGGGCAATGTGGATTGATGCTTTGAAAGCTGAAAATTTATTAGCTGAAGGAGCTACAACAGTTGCTTATTCTTATATCGGACCATCTTTAACTGAAGCGGTTTACAGAAAAGGAACAATCGGTCGTGCAAAAGATCATTTAGAGGCTACGGCATTTACTATCGAAGATTCTTTAAAATCTATCGGAGGAAAAGCTTACGTTTCTGTAAATAAAGCTTTGGTTACTCAAGCAAGTTCTGCAATTCCAGTAATTCCATTGTACATTTCACTTTTATATAAAATCATGAAAGAAGAAGGAATTCACGAAGGATGTATTGAGCAAATTCAGCGTTTATTCCAAGACAGATTGTATAATGGTTCTGAAGTTCCGGTTGATGAAAAAGGAAGAATCAGAATTGATGACTGGGAAATGCGTGAAGATGTTCAGGAAAAAGTGGCTAAACTTTGGTTGGAAGCTACAACCGAAACATTACCAGAAATTGGTGATTTAGCTGGTTACAGAAGTGATTTCTTAAATTTATTCGGATTCGAAGTTCCTGGTGTTGATTACAACGCAGACACTAACGAAGTTGTTGAGATTGAAAGTATCAAATAATATATTTTTACTTAGTAAAACGAAAAACCATCAGCCAAAAGTTGATGGTTTTTTTGTGAATATACCATATCTTTGTTAAAATTTTAAAACAATAAAAATATACCCTTTAATAACGCACATTCTGCTATGATTTTTTCTTTAATTATACCCGTGTATAATCGTCCTGATGAAGTTGATGAGCTTTTGGAAAGTCTCTCAAAATCTGATTATAATGAAGCTTTTGAAATTGTTCTTGTCGAAGATGGATCTTCTATTCCATGTCGGGATGTGGTGATGAATTATCAAGGAAAATTAAATATATCATATTATTTCAAAGAAAACTCAGGTCCTGGAGATTCTAGAAATTTTGGGATGCAGAGAGCTAGAGGTGATTATTTTATCATTTTCGATTCAGATTGCATTATTCCATCGCAATATCTGACTGAAGTTCGTAAAGAATTAGATGCAAATTATGTGGACTGTTTTGGAGGTCCGGATAAAGCATTAGACAGCTTTTCTGATATTCAAAAAGCCATCAATTTTGCTATGACTTCTTTCTTGACGACAGGTGGAATTAGAGGTGGTTCGGAGAAGATAAACAAGTTTCAACCACGTAGTTTTAATATGGGTATTTCTAAGAAAGCTTTTGAGGCATCAAAAGGATTTGGAAACATTCATCCGGGGGAAGATCCAGATTTATCGATTCGTTTGTGGAATTTAGGCTTTGAAACAAGGCTTTTTAAGGAAGCTTATGTGTATCATAAAAGAAGAATCGATTGGGAAAAATTCTCAATTCAAGTAAACAAATTTGGTATTGCTAGACCGATTTTAAATAGCTGGTATCCAGAACATAATAAGTTAACGTTTTTCTTTCCGACTTTGTTTATACTCGGATTATTATTAGCTTTTTTACTGTTAATTTTCAATATCGATATTTTATTACAATTATATTTCGTATATTTCGTTATAATTTTTCTTACAGCTAGTATTCAAAATAAAAGTATCAAAATTGGATATCTGTCTGTAATTGCAGTGTGGAAACAGTTTTTTGGTTACGGAACAGGATTTTTAAAATCTTATATAAAAGTGATTTTATTAAAGAAAAAACCGCAGGAGGCTTTTCCGCGTATGTTTTTTAAATTATAAGAATGACAAAAGTTATTGGTCTTACAGGAGGAATTGGCAGCGGGAAAACGACTGTTGCAAACTATTTTCAAGAAATGGGCGTTCCTGTTTATATTGCCGATGACGGTGCTAAAAGAGTAATGCAGTCAAAAAATATTCTGGCAGAAGTAAAATCTGCATTTGGTGGCAATGTTTTTGATAATGATATTTTAAATCGTGCTAAGCTGGCACAAATTGTTTTTAATGATAAAGAACAATTGGCAAAATTAAATGCGATTGTGCATCCAGCAGTAAAATTAGATTTTGATGATTGGGTAAAAAAGCACATAAATAATGATTATGTAATGTATGAAGCCGCTATTTTGTTTGAAAGTGGCCGATATAAAGATTGTGACGTAATTATAACCGTAACAGCCCCCGAAGAGGTAAGGATTGATAGGGTTATGAAACGAGATAAAGCCACCCGCGAAGAAGTTTTAAGTAGAATGAAAATGCAGTGGAATGATGAAAAACGAATTTCTAATAGCAATTTCGTGATTAATAACAATAATCTTAAAAATGCTAAAGAAGAAGTTGTTAAAATTCTTAAAATTTTAAATATAAAACAAAAACAGTCTTAAATGTTAATATTTGGTTAATGTATTATTTAGTATATTGTTAAAATATTAATTTTGTTTCGATGAATAAATTATTTTTTAGAATACTTGTTTTATTGATGAGTTTGTCCTTGATAGGGATAATTCTGGTGCAAGTGTTTTGGTTCAATTCTTCGTTCAAAAATAATGAAGAGCAATTCAAATACCACGTTACTCAAGTAATTGGAAATGTTGCAGATAAACTGGAACAACAAGAAGAGTACAGTTTCTACGACAAATACAACCGTATAAAAGACAGTACGGGTAAAATTCCAAAAAAAGAAGATTTACTAGAAGTACTTTATGTACAAAGAAACACAAAAACGAATAAAACAATCGTTTATTCAAATACATTGACATCTGAAGATTACGATATCAATGGTTCTGTTTTTAACAAAAAATTCAGTAGTGAACGTTTTAAAAGTTTTAGTTCAAGAAGGGTAACAGAAGTTTATAATAACAATGGCGGAATTGACAATAATAATTTAGGACAAAGTATTATTCCGGATCAGAGATTTGAAAAATCAGGAAGTCTGGATATTTTGAACAAAGTCCAGCAGCAGATCCAGTATAAAGATATTGCCTCTTTAACCCCAATTGAAGGGAGAATTACAAAAGACAAACTTTATAAGTTATTAAAGAAAGAACTGGAAGAATATGGTGTAAAGACCAAATTTGAATTCGGCATATACAGTAGTGGCGTTCCAACAAAGATTAAATCCGATGGATTTCATTTTGATAAAGAATCCACATACGATATTCCAATTTATACAGATAATGAAGGGAATAGCAAATATGAATTATCAGTTACTTTTCCCCATAAAAAGAAATTCTTATTATCTGAATTATTAAGTATTACTATTTTATCAATAGTTTTTACATTAATTATAATAGTTGCATATACAAGTGCGTTAAATCAATTATTGCGTCAGAAACATATTTCTGAAATCAAGACAGATTTTATTAATAACATGACGCATGAGTTTAAAACTCCAATTGCAACTATAAACCTAGCATTAGATGCTATTAGAAGTCCGAAAGTTATTGAAGATAAAGAAAAAGTTTATCGTTATCTTCAAATGATTCGAGATGAAAACAAAAGAATGCACGCTCAAGTTGAGAATGTTCTCCGTATTTCAAAATTAGAAAAAAGAGAACTTGACATAACTAAAGAACCAACTGTAATTACAGATATAATTGACGATGCTATTGAGCATGTGAATCTTATTTTAGAAGACAGAAATGGTTCTGTAGTAAAGCATTATAACGCAGCAAGAACGACTTGTTTGATTAATGAAGTTCACTTTACAAATGTGCTGGTTAATATTTTGGAAAACGCCATTAAATATTCGCCAGATGCACCAGAGATTGAAATCTTTACTGAAAATATTAAAGATATGATTTTGATAAAAGTGAGAGATCATGGATTGGGAATGAGTAAGATAGCTCAAAAACGAGTGTTTGAGAAATTTTATAGAGAGCACACAGGGGATCTTCATAATGTAAAAGGACACGGATTAGGACTTGCTTACGTAAAAAGAATAGTAGAGGATCACAATGGTCAAGTATATGTAGAAAGCGAAAAAGGAAAAGGTAGCACCTTTATAATAAAAATACCATTAATAAATTAAAATATGGAAAATACTAACAAAAGAATACTTTTAGTAGAAGATGACCTAAATTTTGGGGCGGTTCTTAAAGATTATCTAATGTTAAATGACTTTGAAGTTACTTTAGCTAAAAACGGTATGGAAGGTTTCGAGAAGTTCAAGAAAGATGTGTACGATTTATGTATTCTTGACGTAATGATGCCTTATAAAGATGGTTATACTTTGGCCAAAGAAATTAGAGAGAAGAACAGTGAAGTGCCAATTATCTTTTTAACAGCAAAATCTATGAAAGAAGATGTGTTAAAAGGTTATAAAGCTGGTGCAGACGACTATTTAAATAAACCTTTTGATTCAGAAGTTCTTTTAATGAAGATTAAAGCAATCATTCAGAGAAAATCAGCTGATACAAAAGCAGAACAAGTACAGTTTGAATTTAATATTGGAAAATTCCACTTAAATTCGAAACTAAGATTCTTGACTTTCCAAGATGAAGAGCCAATTAAATTGTCTCCAAAAGAAAATGAATTGTTGAAAATGCTTATTCTTCATGAAAATGATTTAATGCCAAGAGAATTAGCTTTAACAAAAATATGGAGAGACGATAACTACTTTACATCAAGAAGTATGGACGTTTACATCGCTAAATTGAGAAAATATCTAAAAGCAGATGAAGATGTTGAAATCTTAAACATTCACGGAGAAGGTTTTAGATTGGTAATAAAAAGCAAAGTTTCTGAATAATCATTCAGGAAAAAATATAGAAGCTCTGAGAAATCAGGGCTTTTTTTGTGCATTTAGCTGAAATATTTTTGATTTATTTTAGTGATATAGATTTGCTTTTAATTGTTTGATTTTTAATGTGATAGTGTTGGTTTTGAAAGCTCTTGAAATATTGTTGGAATTTATTTCGAAGAATTTTCTTTAAATAAATTTGGAAAATCAAAAAAGTATTATGAATATTTGCACACGAAAAAAATAATAACCCTTTAAAAACGAAGAAAAAATGTTTGTACTTACATTGACATCTCAGAGCTTTACACCAAACGGATTTGGTGAAGCAATTCTTCGTGGCTTATTTCAATCTTAGAAATATACTTTTAG
The DNA here is from genome assembly GCF_023272795.1 of Flavobacterium humidisoli. Classification (NCBI taxonomy): domain Bacteria; kingdom Pseudomonadati; phylum Bacteroidota; class Flavobacteriia; order Flavobacteriales; family Flavobacteriaceae; genus Flavobacterium; species Flavobacterium humidisoli. The sequence continues at coordinate 3,496,826 of NZ_CP096829.1, forward strand.
ATATATATAAAAGCCCGAAGACATTTAGTTTCGGGCTTTTTTTATTCTAGACACTTCAAATTTTCCCGAACAATCGATTTTATTTATCCTTAACGGATAAAAGGTTTAAGCCTTTTGGGCTATTAATTTAATGCGCGATAATTTTTTTATGGAAAATTATACGGTAGACGAGTATGCTTTATGTACTCGTTTTAAAAGTAAAAGAAAGAAAAAGAGATTAGTAAAAGAAGATTTTGAAAAACAATTAATTCAGTTAAGAAAACTTGAAGTTGAACTTTGGAAAAAGCGTAAAGACTTACCATTGGTTCCTTTGGAAATTCCGTATCAAAAAGGATGGCAACGTAATTTTAAATTAAGAGATGATATTGCTAGATCTAATGAAGCACCATTTTACAGAGAATTATTGGAAAAAATAAATACATGGCAGTTTTCTCCTGAAAAATCTTTTAAAAGAAAGAAAAAGAGAAAAAGAAGAAATGTATATGTTGAAAAAATCCAGACTGTAAAAGAATTTTCGGAATGGGAATGGAGAAGTCCAAAATTAGAATTGACAGAAAAGGAAAAAATGCATTTTTATAAGCGAGAACGTTGGTGTAGCAATTTTAAGCGATATAAAATTCATTATGTGTTTAATGAACCTTGGCGTTACGTGCTTCGCGTTAGCCCATATATGATAACACATACCAAGATGGTCGATTCAGATTTGGAAAGCGAAATTCAGCTTCTTGATAATTATATTGTTAATCATAATCTGAGAAATAAAATAAACAGATTAATACACGGCAGTTCTTATAAATGGAGTTACTATGAAAAGGAGAATCCAAAAGAGATAAGCCCAATTAAAAATAAAAGTTTGCATGCTTTGTATCAGCAATATGCAGATGAAATGATAGAAAATCATGGGAAATAAATTATCTGGAAAAGACCTGATTAAATTAGGCTTTCCAAAAAACAATTCAATAAATATCGCCTTAGGGCAGATAAACAGATATAGAAAAAGAGAAAAAAAGGAATCTATTTTAACAGAAGCAAAAGATGTATTGCTAAATCCTGAAAAATATGAAGGAAATGGAACATGGGGTAAAGTCGCTGAAGGTTTAATCAAACCAGTTCAGGTAAGAATGCATCAGCTTAAAAATACAAGAGCGCCTTTTAAAATTTTTGGTGAGAATGAAATAGACGAACAAGCTAAATTTCAATTGTACGATTCGCTTAAACTTCCGGTATCAGTTGCTGGAGCTTTAATGCCAGATGCGCACTCAGGCTATGGATTGCCGATTGGAGGCGTTTTAGCAACAGACAACGCTGTGATTCCGTACGGAGTTGGTGTTGATATTGGATGCAGAATGAGTCTTTCAATCTTTGATTTGCCAGCTTCTCATTTTAAAGGAAAAGAACATCAATTAGAAGCTATTTTGAAAGACAATACAAAGTTTGGAATGTACGAGACGCATGCTTCAAGAGTAGATCATGAAGTATTTTATAAAAGTGAATTCAAGGATATTCCGTTGTTAAAGAATCTTTTACCAAAAGCTTACAAGCAATTGGGAACTTCAGGCGGAGGAAATCATTTTGTAGAATTCGGAATTGCAAAAATCGATAATCCAGAAAACGAATGGAAGCTTGAAAAAGGAGAATATTTTGCTGTTTTATCTCACAGTGGTTCCCGCGGATTGGGTGCTAATATTGCGAAACATTACACGTATTTGGCCACAAAACAATGTCCGTTGCCTAAAAATGTGCAGCATTTGGCGTGGCTAGATTTGAATACACATGACGGTCAGGAATATTGGCTGGCTATGAATTTAGCTGGAGAATATGCAAAAGCTTGTCACGATGATATTCATAGAAGAATTGCCAAAGCGATTGGAAAAAGAGTAGTGGTGACGATAGAAAATCACCACAATTATGCTTGGAAAGAAACGGTAAATGGTCAAGAATGTATTGTGCATAGAAAAGGAGCAACACCTGCAGGTGAAGGACAACTGGGAATTATTCCAGGTTCAATGACTGCGCCTGGTTTTATAGTAAAAGGAAAAGGAAATTCAGAAAGTTTAAATTCTGCTTCGCATGGTGCTGGACGTTTGTTTTCGAGAGCTAAATGCAAAAGTACTTTTACGCAAAGTGAAATCAAAAAGGTTTTGAAAGCCAACGATGTAACCTTGATTGGAGGAAATATTGATGAAGCGCCAATGGCATACAAAGACATTACAAAAGTGATGGCAAACCAAACTGATTTGGTGGAAGTTTTGGGAACTTTCACACCAAAGATTGTCAGAATGGATCGCTAAAAATAAAAAGATTATGGAAAGATTTCAAGACGAAAATAAATGGCTGGGAAATTTTTATAACGAGATTTTCGTAAAATGTCCCAAATGTGAATCTAAAGGAGTTTTAAAGGAAGTGCCTAGAAATTGTGAATGCGGAAAATGTACTACAATGGCTTTTGAATGCAAAACGTGTTTTTATAAAATTGATGAACCTGTTTATCAATACAAAGCATATGGAAAGCATTATTGTGGTAATTGTTTTGAAAAATTCGATTACGAATCTCAGATTTTTAAAGAGATTCCAGAAATATATCAGATTAAATGCCCGCATTGCAGTTTTCAGGAAGAAATAAAGCCAGGAGTTTCTAGAATTAGAAAAGAAACTAAGAAAGACGGTTTAATAAGAGAGCCATGGCATAATTTGCTTCTTTGGTTTCAAAAAGAAATAAAAGGAAATATTTTTTGGGTTTACAATTATGAACATATAATGTATTTGGAAAGATACATTAAAGCCGATTTAAGAGAAAGAAATAATAATGGGAGCGGTAATGGAACTATGGTTTCAAGACTTCCAAAATTTATTAAAGTAGCTAAAAACAGAGAAAAGCTTCTTAAGATATTAGAAAAATGGAAAGAATAATTCAGATAACAGCGGGTCGCGGACCTGCAGAATGCACTTGGGTGGTTGCCCAAGTGCTTAAAAAAGTACTCGAAGAAGCACAAGAACAACAATTGGACACAGTTTTACTGCAAAGAGAAGTGGGAACTGAAAACGGAACTGTTGAAACAGCTTCAATCGCTATTAAAGGAAAGAACGCCGATCAGTTTGTGAATTCTTGGATAGGAACAGTTCAATGGATTGGTCAAAGTCAGTTTAGGAAAATGCACAAACGTAAAAACTGGTTTATTGGAATCTTTGAAATTGAACCGCAGAAAAATACATCAGTTTCCGAAAATGATATTCAATATCAGGCCATGAGAAGTTCTGGTGCGGGTGGTCAGCACGTAAATAAAGTTAGTTCGGCAATCAGGGCGACGCATATCCCTACTGGAATCGCAGTAGTTTCCATGGACAGCCGTTCGCAGCACCAAAATAAAAAACTGGCAACAGAAAGATTAATTAAAAAACTAGAAGACGAGAAATTGATTCAGCTTAAGTATCACGTGGGAAAACAATGGGAAAATCAGCTTAATGTACAGCGAGGAAATCCAGTGAGAGTTTTTACCGGAAGTGATTTTAAAAAAAATAAAGTGGAGAAGAGTTACAAAGGAACTCGTCAGAAATTAAAAAACGATTTACGAAATGAGCATAATTAAAAACTTGGTCGCAAAAAATAATGATGATATGCGAATTGTATGTGACCAAAAAAAACAATACATATAGACACATAAAATGAAAGCAATTGATAAATACCTTTTTCAAGCTTTGGATAATTATCCTTATTCGCTTGAAGAAACTATAGAATCTTTGGATTATGCTTTTTCTTACGATTCAAAAAATACAATGATTTTGTGTTTATACGGAAGAATTCAGGCAGAACAATTAATGAATTATGAAGAGGCGAAATCTTATTTTCAGCAAGCTTTATCTATTAATATTCATGCTCTTGAAGTATATCCGTATTATTTGCAAACCTTGATTGTGAATGAAGATTATGAAGAAGCTCAAAAGCTAATTGATTTTGCTTTGACTGTAAAAGGAATAAACAAGTCTGAAATTTACATCAGAAAAGCAATTCTGTTAGAAGTACAGCATAAATTTAAAGATGCTTTAAAAGAAATTAAGCAAGCAAAATTACATTCTATTCAACATGATTATGACTCTGGAATTAGTGAAGTTGAGAAAAGAATTAAAGGTAAACTTGATTTGTTGAAAAAGAAGAAAGATAAAAAAACAAAAAAAGATTCTAAAAAGAAATCGAAATGATTTTAAACAAAAAACGATGCAAAATAGCATCGTTTTTTGTTTAATTAAGTTACAAACAGAGTTTGTGTGAATATTGTTAGGTTAAAGAAATTTTATTTCCAATGTAATTCTAAAGCAAAACACGTTTTTTCGCCTTTTGTAATACTAAATGTAGCTGTTGTATGATCGTCATCTTCACTTTCGTGAATGACAACATTATCTTGTAATGAAAGCTCTTTCATGAAATTCATTTCAAAGCTTTTTACTTCTTGTTTTAAAATTCTCTTAGGATCCACGTGATCTAAGCACCACTCGAGATATTTTACATTATTGACATGATTTACTATGTCAAGATCTGATAAATAAACTGTTTTTTCAAAAACAGCTTCTTTTTCGTGGTTGATGTTTATTTTAGAAAAACCTTCTTCCGTGGCTCTGTTTTCTGGGAATAATTCAAAATGTTCGTATGGCAAAGCCAATGCTTCTGGACGGCGTGCCTGAGTATTGAAAACAGCCCAGTAGGTTTCGCATCCTACAATTTTTTTTCCGTTTACATACATTTCAAGAGCACGAACAGAACGTGAATTCTCTAAACTATTAATCCAAGTTTTTACGGTTACAATATCCTGCCATTTTGGTAAAGCATGAACTTCTACGCGCATTCGGCTTAAAACCCACGCTTGATGAAATTCCTGCATATCATAAAAACTAATTCCTCCAACTTCTGAATGTGCAGCAGCAGTTAATTGTAAAATATTACACAAATCGGTGTATTTTAAATAACCTGCAGGAGTGCATTGTGTGAAATTGATTTCCCAGTCTTTACTTAAAACTGATGTGAAATTTGGTGATATTGGCATTGTTAATTTTAGATTTTAGATTGATGATTTTAGATTTTCTTCGATGTAATGAATAATCTCATTTCTATCAGTCGAATAATCAAACCATTTCGTGTTTTCATTTCGCTTAAACCAAGTTAATTGTCTTTTAGAAAATCTTCTTGTATTCTTTTTGATTTCTTGTACAGCAAAAGGCAAAGTGAATTCTCCATCAAAATAACTAAATAATTCTCTATAACCGACCGTTTGTAAAGCATTTAACTCTTTGTTAGGATAAAGAGATTTGGCTTCTTCCAATAATCCGATATCCATCATAATATCGACACGTTGGTTGATTCTGTTATAAATGATTTCTCGGTCGGCGTCTAAGCCAATTAAAATAGGAGCGAAGTCTCTATTGTTTTTCTTTAAATTTAAAAATGAAGAATATGGTTTTTGCGATCCAATACAAACTTCTACAAAACGCATCATTCGTTGTGGGTTTTGTAAGGTCTGGGGATTTTCGATTGTTATTTTTTGATAATAATCAGGATCTAAATTTTGTAATTGTTCTTGAAGATATTCGATTCCCAATTTTTCATAGTTTGAATTTACTTCGGTACGAATTTCTGGAGCAATTTCTGGAAATTCGTCAAAACCTTTCAAAACGGCATCGACGTATAATCCAGATCCGCCAATTAAAATTGCAAAATCATTGTTTTGGTATAATTCTTCTAGTTTTAAAAGTGCTTCTTTTTCGTAATCGCCAACGGTATAATTTTCGAAAATAGATTTGTTTTGAATAAAATGATGTTTTGCAGCACTTAATTCTTCCGGACTTGGAACAGCGGTTCCAATTGTCATTTCTTTAAAAAACTGACGGCTGTCGCAAGAAACAATTTCGCATTTAAAATGCTGTGCCAAAGCAATGCTTAGGGCTGTTTTCCCGATAGCTGTTGGTCCGACAATGGTAATTAGGTATTTCATATTTTTTAGCCCAGATGGAAATGGAAACCCCGGACTTATATTTGTTGAATTTTTTTGGTGTAAAAGAGCGACCAACGGAAGCTCCTTTTATGCCTTAAAAAATTACAAATATAAGGAGGAGTTGCAATGTACAGCTGGATTAGCTTCTAAAATTAATTATTTGGCAACTCTGTTCCGCATTCGTAACAATATTTTGCATTGTCAAAATGAACCTGCGACTGACATTTTCTGCATGTTTTTTTTCCGCTTACTGAATTGTTTCTTAAACTGCTTTTTGCAAATTCGGCTGTAACAATTCCTGTTGGAACAGCAATTATTCCGTAACCTAAAATCATTACAAATGCTGCAATAAATTGTCCTAAAGGAGTTTGAGGAGAAATGTCGCCATAACCCACGGTTGTTAAAGTAACAATTGTCCAATAAATTCCCATTGGGATACTTGTAAATCCTGATTCTCTGCCTTCAACCAAATACATGACTGTGCCGATTATAACGGTGCTGATTAAGACAAAATAAATGAAAACTAGGATTTTTTCTTTGCTGGCTTCTATAGCTTCTTTTAATTGTAAAGATTGATGATTAATTTGCGGAATATGCAAAATTTTGAACAATCGAAGAAAACGCAGTGCTCTTACGATGGATAAAATACTCGCGCCAGGAAAAAAGATCGATAAATACATTGGTAAGACGGCAAGCAAATCGATGATTCCGTAAAAGCTGAAAACGTATTTAACTGGTTTTTGAATAGATATAATTCTCAGTATATATTCGATGGTGAAAAAAACTGTAATTATCCATTCGCATATCAATAATTGTTCATGATATTTAGAACTGATTCCTTCTACAGTATCGAGCATGATTAGGAGAACACTCAGTAGGATTAACCCCAGCAATACTAAATCGAACATTCGTCCTAAAATGGTATTGGTACCATATAGAATAATTTTGACTTTTTCTCTGAAGATTTCGTATTGTGATTTTTTATTTTTCATATCATTAAAGATAATGAAAGTTTTGTTTTGTTAAAAATGAAGTATCTTTAATGATTTGCTTTTTCGGATGTAATTCTGAATGATATTTTTTACATCACGGTTGTGCTGCATTGGAATAAGAATGTTTTTGAGAATATCAATATTTGTGATTTGATGATTCAAATCGTAATAAGCATAACCTTGATATGTTCCGTTTTCTATTAAAATAGCACTTCTTTCGTTTACATTTCGACCTCTGTCTATTAAGATCATGCTTTTATTTTCGAAACTGTTTTCCGAGATAAACTGCTGTACTCTTAAATTGTAAACTTCTGGTGTAACTTCGCCAACGCAAGCGCCATCGCATTCTTTGATTTTATATTGAAAACACTCTTTTTTGGTCTGATATAAACCAGTTAGTTTTTGGCACAAATGATATTTTGCTGTAAACCTAAAAAGTGCATTTTTGCCTTCTTGTAAAGAAGCAAAAGATGTAATTTCTTTTTTACGTCCGTCTGCTTTTTCAAGTTTTAAATTGATATACCCGTTTTCGTCTTTTTCGGCATACAAGGCAAAAGGAAAAACAGTTTTCTTTTGCGAACGATTGTATCTCGGGCGATTTATTTTTACTTCCTGACTTTCTTTTAAAAGTGCGATTAATTCGCTTCCAGTTTCGTCGTAAGTTATGGTAAAAACTTCAGCCTGAATTCTTTTGCTTTTGGTTGTAACTCCAGTAAAATGCTGATTGACTCTCTTTTTGATGTTTTGACTTTTACCAATATAAATCAAAGTTCCACCTTCATTATAAATATAGTAAACACCAGTTTTGGCTGGCACTTGATTTAAGATGTCTAAGAGTTTTGGAGAAATGCCTTTTTCGACTTCGAGTTTTATAAAATCTTTTACAATTGTTTTCTCTGTGTCTTTTTCTAAAAGCATTTTGAACAGCTTTGTTGTTGCCATAGCGTCTCCGCTCGCACGATGCCTGTCTGCCATAGGAATTCCGAGCGCACGCACTAGTTTTCCTAGGCTATATGAGGGTTGTTCTGGAATTAGCTTTTTGGCTAATTCTACTGTGCAAAGTGTTTTGGCTTCGAAATCGTAGCCTAAACGACGAAATTCTGTTCTAAGAATTCTATAATCAAAAGAAGCATTGTGAGCCACAATTACAGAGTCTGAAGTAATTTCGATAATTCGTTTGGCGATTTCATAAAACTTTGGAGCAGAACGCAACATCGCATTATTGATTCCAGTCAGTTTCACTACAAAGGGCTGAATCGGAATTTCAGGATTGACAAGGCTAATGAATTGGTCTATTACTTCATGTCCATCAAATTTATAGATGGCGATTTCAGTAATTCCCTCTTCATTAAATTGTCCTCCTGTAGTTTCTATGTCTAGTATTGCGTACAAATTTAGTATTCAGTATAAAATTCAATATCAATAACAATTTCAAAAATCAATATCAATTTCAAAATTGTTATTGTAATTGCCATTAAATAGAACTATTTCTTATTTAGTATCATTTTTGATGAAATTGCAATCAGTTGTTCTACTTCGATTAGGAGTTTACTTCTTTTGCTATCATCACCTTCTTTTATATAATCTAGAATTTTTAATGAATTTCTTGATTCTTTTAATTCTTTTACAACTAATGAAACTTTAAAGATAAAATCTTTATCTGTTATTGTTCCTTGTGCTTCTCCAAAATTTAAAGATGCACTTCCAGAGGATCTAATCAGTTGATTTTTATGATATTCGTTTTCAAATATTTTTTCTAATTGTCTACTAAAGAAAATACATTCTCCAGCAAAACGAACTAATCGATCTTCAAAGTTGAATATTTTTTCCATTTAAAGTTTTAACTTTTGCAATTGATATTGATATTGAAAATTAACGGCCTCCAAAAATGCTGCTTCCAATGCGAACCATTGTACTTCCGCATTCTATTGCTAATTGATAATCTCCAGACATTCCCATCGAAATTGTAGAGACGGACTCCAGTGCGTCTTTACCATATCCGTCAATGTTTTTTAATGAATCAAAAATAGATTTTAAATGGGTAAATTCTTTTTTAATCTGGTTTTGATCTTCTGTGAAAGTTGCCATTCCCATTAAACCTAAGATACGAATATTTTTTAACTCTTTAAACTCTGGAGAAGTTAAAAGTTCATTTAATTCGTTTTCGTCTAAACCAAATTTAGATTCTTCTTCTGCAATATAAATTTGAAGAAGGCAATCTATAATTCTTTTATTTTTTAAAGCTTGTTTATTGATTTCCTGCAATAATTTTAAACTGTCAACACCATGAATCAAAGTGACATAAGGTGCCATAAATTTGACTTTATTGGACTGAACATGGCCAATCATGTGCCACTGAATGTCTTTTGGCATTTGTTCCCATTTCTCCGTCATTTCTTGAATTTTGTTTTCTCCAAAAATGCGTTGGCCTGCTTCGTAAGCTTGTAATAAGTCTGAAACAGGTTTTGTTTTAGAAACGGCAACTAGTGTTACATGTTCAGGTAAAGTTGCTTTGATTGTATTTAAGTTCGATTGAATCGACATGATATTTCTTTTTTATAAGAACTGCTTCGAGATTTTCTCTGCTTTTTTACTTTCGCTGTAATCGTAAAAACCTTCTCCAGATTTAACGCCTAATTTTCCTGCTCTAACCATATTTACTAAAAGTGGGCAAGGAGCATATTTTGGGTTTTTGAATCCGTCGTACATTACATTTAAGATTGCTAGACAAACGTCAAGCCCAATAAAATCAGCTAATTGAAGCGGTCCCATTGGGTGTCCCATTCCTAATTTCATTACGGTGTCAATTTCGTAAACTCCCGCAACTTTGTTATATAACGTTTCTATTGCCTCATTTAGCATTGGCATTAAAATTCTATTTGCTACGAAACCTGGATAGTCGTTTACTTCAACAGGAACTTTACCTAATTTTTCAGATAAAGTCATGATGATTTTAGTTACTTCATCGCTTGTATTGTATCCGCGAATGATTTCGACTAATTTCATAATCGGCACCGGATTCATAAAGTGCATTCCGATAACACGCTCAGGATGTGCTACAACAGCTCCAATTTGTGTAATTGAAATAGAAGAAGTATTAGTTGCTAAAATAGTATTATGCGAGCAGTATTCGTTTAATTGTTTGAAGATGTTTAGTTTCAACTCCACATTTTCAGTTGCTGCTTCGACTACCAAATCAACACCCACAACACCGTCTTTTATGTCTGTATACGTGATAATATTGGTAATTGTTTTGGCAACGTCTTCCTGAGTAATCGTTCCTTTAGACAGCATACGGTCTAAGTTTGCCGCAATGGTTGCCATTCCTTTATCTAATGATTTTTCAGAAACGTCGATTAATTTTACCGTAAATCCGCTTTGCGCAAAAGTATGCGCAATTCCATTACCCATTGTTCCTGCTCCAATTACAGCTATTGTTTTCATATTTTGATAGATATTTTTTTATGATTTAGCCACGAATTCACTAATTAATTCGTGAATTCGTGGCTACCTTATTTTTTGAAATTTACTTATTTATTGAAACAATCAATAATTTGATAAGCCACGCGCAACGCATCTGTAGCTTGTTCTAATGTAACAACTGGCGTGGTATCTGTATTGATTGCATGTGCAAAAGACTCTAATTCGTCCAGAATAGCGTTGTTTTGCTCCACATCTGGATTGGTGAAATAGATTTGTTTTTTTACACCTTCAGCGTTTTGAAGAATCATGTCAAAATCTCCAGGAACTTCTGGGGCATCTTTCATACGTACTACTTCGCATTTCTTTTCTAAGAAGTCAACCGAAATGTAAGCATCTTTTTGGAAGAAACGTGATTTACGCATGTTTTTTAATGAAATTCTGCTTGCTGTTAAGTTTGCCACACAACCATTTTCGAATTCGATTCTGGCATTGGCAATATCGGGAGTATCGCTAATTACAGATACACCACTGGCGTGAATATCTTTTACTTTTGAATTTACTACACTTAAAATTGCATCGATATCATGAATCATTAAATCTAAAACCACAGGAACGTCTGTACCACGCGGATTAAATTCAGCCAAACGATGTGTTTCTATAAACATTGGATTTTCGATCATGTTTTTTGTAGCGATAAAAGCAGGATTAAAACGCTCTACGTGACCAACTTGCCCTTTTACATTGTATTCTTTAGCTAAAGCGATAATTTCTTCGGCTTCTTCTACAGTGTTGGCAATTGGTTTTTCAATAAAGATATGTTTTCCTGATTTGATGGCAACTTTTGCACATTTATAGTGTGAAAGTGTTGGAGTTACAATATCAATCACGTCGACAGCGTGAATTAGTTTTGCAATTGTGCTGAAGTTTTTATAGCCAAACTCTTTAGAGATTCTTTCGGCATTTTCTTGATTTTCGTCGTAAAATCCAACTAATTCGTATTTGTCAGATTGTTGTAATAAGCGTAAATGTATTTTACCAAGATGACCAGCACCTAAAACTCCTACTTTTAACATGAGAATGTATTTTAAACAAAAATATAATTTATTTGTTTACCGTGAAAATGAATTTAACTAATTGTGAGTTGCGAATTATGAATTGTAAACTATTAGCCACGGCTTTTGACTTTCTATTTTTGACTTTCGACATTATTAATTTATTATTTAAAAATCAATATTTGAAATCCTGTTTTGTTTCTTATTTTTGCGAAAATAAAACCTACCCATTTTGAAAGACACTGCCAAACATCAAGGACTTCGTAATCAATTAGTAACCACTTTAGAGCAAAAAGGAATTACTGATAGAGCGGTTTTGGATGCCATTAAAAAAATCCCAAGACACCTTTTTTTAAATTCAAGTTTTGAAGATTTCGCTTATCAAGACAAAGCATTTCCTATTGGGGCAGGACAAACTATTTCTCAACCTTATACGGTGGCCTTTCAGTCGCAATTGCTTGAAGTTAAGAAAGATCATAAGATTTTAGAAATCGGAACCGGTTCGGGTTATCAGACCGCAGTTTTGTTTATGCTTGGAGCAAAAGTGTATACAATTGAAAGACAAAATGAGCTATTTAAAACAACGTCTAATTTATTTCCAAAATTAAACATTCGCCCTAAACATGTTACTTTTGGAGATGGTTATAAAGGATTGCCAAATTTTGCTCCGTTTGACAGTATTATAGTTACAGCAGGTGCGCCTTTTATTCCGCAGCCTTTAATGGCTCAGTTGAAAATAGGAGGAAGGCTTGTTATTCCATTAGGAGAAGATGTTCAGATTATGACTTTATTAATTAGAAAGAATGAAACTCAATTTGAAAAACATGAGTTTGGAGAGTTTAGATTTGTTCCTTTATTAGAAGATAAAAATTAATACGAAGCCCAGTTTAGCTGGGCTTTTTTATTTTTCGATTAATTGTATTGCTCTTTTTAGATTTTCTTTTTCGATTCTAATTATATAATTAATAAAAATTGATTTATCATTCTGAATCTGACTTTCTTCCAAAACAGAAAAATACTCCTCTATACTCTTTTGATTTTCATCAATTGTGACATATGTGTAATTATGTTGGATTAAAATCCAGTTTAATGCTAGGTTTGCCATTTGAAGATTTCCATTTTCAAAAGGCTTAATTTCAGTTATTCTTAGATGAGCTTCAGATGCGAGAATTAGCGGATGAAGATTGTTTTTTTGCGATTCGAACCAATTAAAAAATAAATTCATTTCGCGTATAATAAGTTTGTCATTTACATATTTTCCAGAACTTTCAGATTCGAATCCTTTAAAAATAATAGTATGAAGCAAAAGAAAATCTTTTTCATTTAATGCTATTTTCTTTTGAGTTAGATCTTTAATGTATAATGTTGCTTCTTGAAAATTGATAGCTTCAATATGATTTTGCATACTTTTTCCAGAAATGGTCAATCCTTCATTTAAGACCAGTTTAGTTTCTTCCAATGTTAGCGGATTCCTGTTTAAGTGAATACTTTTAAAAATAAATTCTATTTCTAAAGTTTTTGAAATTTGACGGTACTCAAAATGATTAAAAGAATGAATTTTATTTTTTAAGATTTCAATTTCATCCAATATATTTTGAATTGAAGATAGTAATGCTGAGTTGATTTCTTTTTTATTATTTTGAATTTCTTGTTCAGCTAAAATTAAGGCTTTCAATGCAAATTCTTCATTACCAATTTCATAAAGAATTTTCTCTTTAAGCCACGCTACCATCAAAGTTTCATAATCAATCTCTAAAAGTTGAGATAATTTAGTTACTTGGTCTTTTGTTGGTTTTCGAGTTCCAGATTCAAATTTGCTGATCAAAGCCTGATCGATATCAGCAAGCTGAGCTAACTCACGAGTTTTTAAACCTTTCTGTTCTCTAGCGTTTTTTAAAAGTGATTTCATTTTATGAAAGATTTAGTCTTGACAAAATTAGTCAATTTTTTTAGCAAAAGAAAAGCAACATTTTTGAAATGCTGCTCTTGCTATTTTATTTTGGAGGAAGCGATCCGTCTTTTCTCATTTCTTTCACAACGGCTTGCATTATCGCATCAACGGTTTGCCCTAAATCGGTAACATATTGTGATTCTGTAGTTCCTGTCCAGATTAGTTTATTTTGTTTTAGCGAAAACACATTGGTTTCTACCATGTATGACGTAGTTTCTTGGTAATATCCAGGATCGTAAAAGTTTGGAGAATACATTCCGTACCAGTTTCCAAAACCATAACCGTACATTCCCGTATACATTCCGTCAAAACCGCCATAGTACATTCCTGTATAAGTGCCAGGAACATAATTAACTTCTTTTTCTTTGCTGACTAATCGCATACTGATTACGCCATCAAAATTTTCGTCTTGCAAAACTTTTAGTTTTTGTTCTTGTGTTAATTGTGAAGTTGCATTTAAGTATTGGTACGAAGTCTTAAATATAGGACTGCTGGCTGCAATTCTGTTTTCGGTAATTCGTCTCGAAGCTTCATCTTTGACCAAAGCTACAACCAAAACTTTTTTAAATTGTTCCTGAGTGATCGTCACATCAGGATCTCTCCAGCTGTTTACAATAGAAGTATTACTGCCACAACTTGAAAACGCTGCAATAGCGAAAAACAAAACGAAGTACTTTTTCATATTTTACAGTTAAATTGGTTATAAGTAAAAATAATTATAAAATGTTAATTATAAGTGTTTTGTGTAAAAATAAAAAAGCTTACTAGTTGTAAGCTTTTTTAATGCGGTCTAAATCTCGTTTAGTGTCTTGCTCTTTTAAAGATTCGCGTTTGTCATAGTTTTTCTTTCCTTTACAAAGGCCAATCTGTAATTTGGCTAAACCTTTTTCATTGGTAAACAATTTCAAAGGAATAATAGTAAGTCCTTTTGCCTGAACACTTTTATGTAGCGTTTTTAACTCTTTTTTGTTTAAAAGTAATTTTCGCTCACTTCTAGATTTATGATTGAATTGATTTCCAAAAGAATATTCTTCAATATAAGTATTAATGGCAAAAAGTTCCATACCACTGAATTCACAAAAACTTTCGGTAATGTTTGCTTTCCCTAAACGTATAGATTTAATTTCTGTTCCTGCCAAAACAATTCCAGCAGTGTACGTATCGATTATTTCGTAATCGAATCGTGCTCTTTTGTTTAATATATTGACTGATTTTATCATGGGTGCAAATGTAAGACAAAATTGAAAAATTTCATGAGGGCTAAGATAATTAAAGTTTTTTTTTAATCTATGATTTTAGTCAGTATTAAGCCAAAAGCTTACTCATAAGTTTGTCAAGTAATTAAAAATAAAATAAAAATGAAAAAGATTGTAACATTAGTGAGTATGGTATTAATCGGTCTAACTGCTAAAGCCCAAGATTCAACTCAAGGACTAAAAGGAGCATGGTTTGCAACCTCTCAATTCGGTTATCAACAAACTAAAACGGCAGATGATAAAAACACTACTTTATCTGTGCTGCCAATTGTTGGAACATTTGTAACACCATCTGTTGCTGTAGGTGCAGGAGTTGGTTTTATTAATATTAAAGCAGATTCTGATGCTGGAACTGCAGCAAAAACAAATCTATTTGTAGCGCAGCCTTTAGTTAGAAAATATTGGAATGTTGCGGGTTCACTTTATTTCTTTGGACAATTGGCAGTGCCTATTATTACTGGCAAAGAAAAAGAAAGTGAGTTAAAAGTAAATCAGGTTGGATTGTCTTTATCAGGCGGATTTGATTATTTCGTGACTAAGAATTTCTCTGTGGAGTTTTCTTATGATTTGGCAAACTTTACATCAACAACACTTGATCCTAAAACTGGAGACAAAACTACAGTTACCAATTTTGGTTTAGCGCATGTTGCAAATGTAGATCCTTTTTACAATACAGCTTTAGCGGGAAGTAACCCAAATTTGACTTCTCCTGTTTCTGTAGGTTTTAAATTTATATTCTAATTTATTCTTTATTTGATTAACGTGAAATTCTTTTAGTAATTTTACAAAAAAAAGACCGTACTATAAAATACGGTCTTTTTGATATTATTTAAAAAGTATAATATGCAAAATCAATCTAAAGATCCTCTTCACGGAATCACACTTCAAAAAATTGTCGAAACTTTAGTCAATTATTACGGGTTTGATACTTTAGGAGAATTAATTCCAATTAAGTGTTTTCAATCAAACCCTAGTGTGAAATCGAGTCTTACTTTTTTAAGAAAAACAGATTGGGCGCGTAAAAAAGTAGAAGATCTTTATATAAAAACGCTTCCTAAGCTCAGCTGATTCTTATAATTTGTAAGAGATCATAACACCTCCGCGATACGGAAGCCATTCGCCGCTTTTATTCCAGTGAACGGCCTTTTCATACCTTCCTGGTGTCCCATCGTTATAATATCCGTGATAAAATCCCTGATGCCATCCGCCGCCTACAAAAAAGTCAAGTAAAAATTTATCATTTAGTTTTAGGTTGTAACCAACTGTAGCACCGAGTCTGTAGCCAAAACCGTCTTCATATTTATTGCTATTCCAGTAATTCCATTTTTGCAATTCGTATTTGTCGGCTCCAATATGTCCTCCTACATAAAAACCGTTATATTTTTCTTTAAAATGGTAACGTACTTCTGGAGTAACAGTAATAAATTTCATTGGATTATGTCCGTTAAATGACTCCCAAAACGAAGCCATTACATCGGCACTAAAAGTAGTTTTTTCTCCTATACTGGTTTCAATGCCAATATTTGGGATAGCAAGCAAAGCAGTCGCTCCGTTAAATTTTACAAATGTCTGACTTTGTAATTGCATACAAAATAAAAGAACAAGTAGGACGGGTATTTTTTTCATAAAAATGTTTTCGATTCAAAACAAGCCATTTTAGCTGATTTCGAGCGCAAATATAACGTATAATGCTAGACAACAATTGCCTATAAGATTATTTTAACAAGAATAAAAATCTACTTTTCTAATAATGAATAAATTACCTTATCTAGAAATTTTCCTTCCCAAAATTCTGATTCTTTAAAATGAGCTTCTTTAACAAATCCACATTTTTGTAATACTTTTTCTGAAGCATAATTTTCTGGATCAATTACAGCTTCTATAGAGTGAAGTTTTAAATCTTCAAAACCAAATTTAATTAGTCGGTTTACAGCTTCTGGAATAATTCCTTTTCCATGATAATCAGCTGAAAGCATATAACCTATTTCTGCTCGATAATTTTCAGGTTGCAATCTGTAAAAACCAATAATTCCCAGTAATTTAGGATTACCTTTTAGTCTGATACTCCAATTTATTCCAGTATTATCGTCAATTTTATCATTGATTATTTTGATGTGTTCCAAGGCATCTTCATGATTTTTTGCTAAAGGCCTTGGAATAAATTTCATAATTTCAGGATTAGAACGCAGTTCAAAAACCTCCTGTACGTCTTTGTTATTAAGCCTATCTAGAAGTATACGTTCTGTTTCTATTACAGGAAATGGAGTAAAGTTAAAATCTAACATTTTCTTTGTTATAATGTTGTTATACTAAATTTTGCACTGAAATCTTTGTTTGCTTCCAATGTCAAAATCCCTTCTTTTTGGTATAAATCGCCTGTGTTTTCATCAGTGTCCGAATATCCAAGCCACGGTTCAATACAGATAAAAGGCGCATTTTCTTTTGTCCAGATTCCTAAACTTGGAAAATCATAGTAATCAACCTTTACATAAGGTTTTGAATTATTCAAAATAGTTAAAGATTTTGATTCTAATGTTTTAAAGATTAAAGCATCGTTTTTAAATAGCTCATAATTTAAAGAAACTAAATTATTTTTGGTTTCTAAAATTTTAGTTTTAGATGAAATCAAATCGTTTTCAAGAAGGTAATATTTTAAATTTTCCTCTTTTTCAAATTGAAGGGCATAATTTTCAAAATGATCAGGAAGAGCGATTGCTGGGTGCGCTCCAATAGAAAAAGGCATTTTTTCTTTTCCTTTATTAATGACTTTGTATTCAAGCTCCAATGCGTTTTCATTAAGCGTATAAATAAGCTGTAATTCAAACTCAAAAGGATATTTCTGCAATGTTTCTTCAGAAGATTGAAGAGAGAAAACGGCTTTGTTTTCAATCTTTTCGATCAATTCAAAATCTATGTCACGAGCAAAACCATGACGAGGCAGATGATATTCTTTTCCGTTGATTGTGTAAGCGTTATTTTTTAAAGTTCCTACAATTGGAAAAAGAACAGGAGAATGTTTGCCCCAAAAATCTGGATTGCCTTCCCATATATATTCGTTTTCTTGATTGTCTTTTAATGAAAATAATTCAGCTCCAGCATGTTTGATAGAAGCTTTTAATATTGAATTTGAAATAGTTGTAGTCACAATGTTAGATATAAAATGAATGTTTTTTTATAGAGATGTAAATATATTTTATAAAATTTAGTTTTTTAAGAAAAAGGCCTAAATTATTTTATTGATAAAATTTTGCTAAAATTGAATTTATGTTTTAAAATTTCTCTGTAAATAGCTTTTTTTTTCATTAATTTGCTACATAAACAGCTAAAAAATATGAAAAAGCAATCTGCAAAAGCCATTTTAACCGCGGCTTTATTTTTTGGGATTTCTTCAGTATGGGCGCAGCAAACCCCGTCAGCGACAGCAGCAAATCCGGTAAACAATTACAATTATCATGATGCCTTTGGTCCTCATTTTTACACCAAAAATGCTACGTCAACTCGTACTGCAAGTGGTGAGCCAGGAGTTGAGTATTGGCAGAATAGAGCCGATTATCAAATTACGGCAAAATTAAATGCAACTACAAACGAGATTGTAGGAACAGATGAGATTACCTATACGAATAATAGCCCTAATAAATTATCATTTCTTTGGCTGAATTTAGATCAGAACTTATTCAAAGAAGATTCTAGAGGAAACGCTGTTGTACCTTTGACAGGAAGCCGTAATGGAGCTCAAGGACAAGTTTTTGATGGCGGAAATAAAATTAAATCTGTAAAAGTAATTATTGGTGGAAAAACTAAAACAGAAACAGTTGCTAAATATATAATTACAGACACAAGAATGCAGATTTTCCTTCCACAAGAATTAGCTGCAAAAGGAGGCTCTGTAAAAGTTAAAATCGAATTTTCTTTCATCGCACCTTTCGAGGGGTCTGATAGAATGGGAGTTTTAGAAACAAAAAACGGAAAAATCTTTACAATTGCACAGTGGTATCCGCGTATGTGTGTGTACGATGATGTAAGAGGGTGGAATACGGCTCCGTATTTAGGTGCATCTGAGTTTTATTTGGAATATGGAGACTTTGATGTAAAACTTACAGTTCCTGGAAATCACTATGTTGTAGCTTCTGGAGAATTACTAAATGGTCAAGAAGTGTTTTCTGCTGAGCAATTAAAAAGATATAAAGACGCTTCAAACAGTGATAAAACAGTTATGATTCGTACTGCTGATGAAGTTAACGCAACAGCAAATAGCAACTCAGGAACTGAAAAAACATGGCATTATAAAATCAAAAATGCACGTGATTTTTCTTGGGCATCGTCTCCTGCTTTTATCTTAGATGGAGCTAAAATTAACCTTCCAAGCGGTAAAAAATCATTAGCATTATCTGCTTATCCAGTTGAAAGTGATGGGCAAGGTGCTTATGGACGCTCGACAGAATATGTGAAAGCTTCAATCGAACATTATTCTAAACAATGGTTCGAATATCCTTACCCGGCAGCCACAAACGTTGCAGGTAATGAAGGCGGTATGGAATATCCTGGAATTGTTTTTTGCGGATGGAAATCGAAAGGCCAAGATCTTTGGGGAGTAACAGATCACGAATTTGGTCATATCTGGTTCCCAATGATTGTAGGTTCAAACGAGAGATTATTCGCTTGGATGGATGAAGGATTTAATACTTTCATTAACTCATTAAGTACTGCTACATTCAATAATGGAGAGTACAAAGAACAGCCAACAGATTTACATCAAGAAGCAGAATCTTTCACTCGTCCTGATTTAGAAACGATTATGAGTTCTCCTGATAACATGAAAGAAAAGAATATTGGTATGTTGTGTTATTTCAAACCAAGTGCAGGTCTTGTCCTTTTAAGAGAACAGGTTTTAGGAAAAGAGCGTTTTGATACGGCTTTTAGAACTTATATTGAGCGTTGGGCTTACAAACACCCACAACCAGATGATTTCTTTAGATCAATGGAAAATGTTGCTGGTGAAGATTTAAGCTGGTTCTGGAGAAGCTGGTACGTAAACAATTGGAGATTCGATCAAGGAATCAACTCTATTAAATATGTAAAAAATGATCCTTCAAAAGGAGTAATTATTACAGTTGAGAATTTTGAAAAAATGCCAATGCCAATTGTTTTGGATGTAAAAACAAAAAGCGGAAAAGTAACGAGAGTTAATCTTCCAGTAGAAATCTGGCAGCGCAATAACAGCTGGTCTTTCAAACACAATTCAACAGAAGAAATTGAAACTATAACCCTTGATCCAGATCACGTTTTTCCAGATTATAATGAATCTAATAATGTTTGGACTGCAGGAAAAGGTATAGTAGAGAAAGCGGTTATAATAGATGGATACTTAGGTAATTACGTTACGGCTAAATCTCCTTTAACTATTAATTTGGTTGATAGAAATAGTGTTTTAACAGCTGAACTTCCAAATTATCCAAACTTTTCTTTAGATCCTGTTCCAAATGAAAAAGATACTTTTGAGTCGCCAAGAGCTGGATTAAAGTTTAAATTTAATGAAGCAAAAACTGGTTTCGATATGACTATTTTAGGAAATGGCCAAGTTATGCAATTTACAAGAAAGTAATTTTTTGTAAAATATTTAGAACCCGATAGTTAGAAATAATTATCGGGTTTTTGTTTTTATACATATTAACAAAACCTAAAAAAAATGTTAGAATTTTAATTTTTTGTTTTGTAAATAAAAAAAAGATGTACTTTTGCACCAATGAATAAAATAAGTTTACATATAACTTCTTTGTCACGGACAAACTCACCGATTACTTCTCCCGAAGTACGGACACTATCTCTATAGTGTTCACTGAGTTTTATAGCCGTATATTTATTCATATCCATTTTTCATTTTGAAATCACATAATTTGTCCATTGGACAAACGCATCCTAAAAGTATTTATTATTTTGTAAATTTTCTTAATCAATGTTTTGGTTTTGAGGGTGTTACTTATTTTATGCTTAATTTTATTGGATTCAATTCTGGATTTCAAGCGAATCAATATGCTTTAATTTTTAACTCTAACTTCAATAATTGAAATGAAGATCTCTATTGTTGTAACTCAAGAAGAACATTTTAAGTATGCACAGGAAATCTGTGATACGATAGAATCGTCTGCCTTATTAAGAGGCACGGGGATTGCTAAAAGAACTCCTGAGTACATTCAGAAAAAAATGGCAAATGGTGATGCGATGATTGCTTTGGCAGACGGAAAATTTGCAGGTTTTTGCTATATAGAAAGTTGGCAGCACGGAAAATTTGTCGCTCATTCAGGATTAATTGTACATCCAGATTATAGAAGTCATGGTTTGGCCAAAAAAATAAAATCCAAAGTTTTTGATTATTCTTTGAAAAGATTTCCAGATGCTAAGATATTTGGAATTACTACTGGTTTGGCTGTTATGAAAATTAACTCTGAATTAGGCTATAAACCGGTTCCTTTCTCAGAATTGACAACCGATCCAAGCTTTTGGGCAGGCTGTAAAACTTGTACAAATTTCCCAATTTTACAAAGCAAAGAAAACAAAATGTGTCTTTGCACTGGAATGTTGTACGATCCAAAAGAAAAACAAAAAACACCGCCAAGACACCCTTTTAACGAGGCTGTTTTAAGCAGACTTAAAAAAATCAAACAGGCTTTATTCTTAAACAAATTATTGTCATTTGTTTTTTTATTCAAAATTTAATTAAAAAGAAATCTCAAACTGCTATATACGAAAGTATTAGCCTAAATTATAAAAAATGAAAAAAGTAGTATTAGCTTATAGCGGAGGATTAGATACCTCGTATTGTTTGAAATATTTAAAAAACGAAAAAGGTTATGAGGTTCATACCGTTCTTGTTGATACAGGAGGATTTAGCGCAGAAGAATTATCAGCAATAGAAAAAAGAGCCTACGAATTAGGAAGTGCGCAGCACGCCAACTTAACGATTTTAGACAAATATTACGATAAAGCTATAAAATATTTGATTTTCGGAAATGTCTTAAAAAACAATACTTATCCGTTATCAGTAAGTGCTGAACGTGTTTTTCAAGCAATTGAAGCTATAAAATATGCGAAAAAAGTAGGAGCAACTGCAATCGCTCACGGAAGTACTGGTGCAGGAAACGATCAAATCCGTTTTGATTTGATTTTCCAAACTATTGCTCCAGAAATTGAAATCATTACGCCAATTAGAGATTTAAAATTGTCAAGACAAGAAGAAGTAGATTATCTAGCTCAAAACGGAGTTCATTATTCTTGGGAAAAAGCACAATATTCTATCAATAAAGGACTTTGGGGAACAAGTGTTGGAGGAAAAGAAACTTTAACTTCAAGCCAACCGTTGCCAAGTGAAGCTTATCCTTCTCAACTGCAAAAAGAAGGAGAAGAAAAAGTAACGCTTCACTTTGAACAAGGAGAATTAGTTGGTTTAAACGGAAAAACAGATAAGCCATCAAATAATATTGTAGCTCTTGAAAAATTGGCAAGCGCTTATGCAATTGGTAGAGATATTCACGTTGGAGATACGATTATCGGAATTAAAGGAAGAGTTGGTTTTGAAGCCGCAGCTCCGTTAATTATCATCAAAGCGCACCATTTATTAGAGAAACATACTCTTGGAAAATGGCAACAATACTGGAAAGAACAACTAGGAAACTGGTACGGAATGTTATTCCACGAAGGCCAGTTCTTAGATCCTGTTATGAGAAATATTGAAACTTTCTTGCAAGACACTCAAAAAACAGTAAACGGAACCGTAACAGTTTCATTAAAACCATATCATTTCTCACTTGACGGAATTGAATCTGAAAATGATTTAATGAACACAGGTTTTGGTCAATACGGCGAAATGAACAATGCTTGGACATCTGACGATGCAAAAGGATTTATTAAGATTTTAGGAAATGCACAAAATATTTTCTCATCTGTAAACAAATTAGATCATGATTAATGTCGGAATTATTGGTGGTTCGGGCTACACGGCCGGAGAACTCATCAGAATTTTAATGTATCACCCGAAAGTAAACATCGACTTTGTTTACAGTACTACAAATGCAGGGAAACCGCTTTCTGTAGCGCACCAAGATTTGATGGGCGATATTGAAATGAATTTCACAGCTGAAATAAATCCAAATGTGAATGTTGTTTTCTTGTGTTTAGGTCATGGAAAGTCGATTTCATTTTTGAAAGAAAATCAGTTTGCAAGTCATACTAAAATCATTGATTTAGGAAATGATTTCAGATTGAACAAAGACGCTCATTTCGAAGGAAAAGACTTTGTTTATGGTTTGCCTGAAATCAATAAAACGGAAATCAAAAAAGCAAATTATATCGCAAATCCAGGTTGTTTTGCGACGGCAATTCAGTTGGCATTATTGCCTTTAGCGGAACATAATTTACTGAATAATGATGTTCATATTAATGCGACAACCGGAAGTACAGGAGCAGGTGTGAGTCTTTCTGAAACCTCACATTTTAGCTGGAGAAACAATAATATGTCACATTATAAAGCTTTTGAGCATCAACATTTAGGAGAAATCGGAGAAAGTTTGGTGCAACTGCAAGACGATTTTGACAGCGAATTGCTTTTTATTCCGAACAGAGGAGATTTTCCAAGAGGAATTTTTGCAACTTTATATACATTATGCGATGATAGTTTGGAGCAATTAGTGGCGAAATACGAAGAGTTCTATAAAAATGAGCCTTTCGTAACGGTTACCACAACAAACATCAACATGAAGCAGGTGGTGCAAACGAATAAATGTATTATTAGTTTATTAAAAAAAGGAAACCGGGTTCTCATAACATCAATTATCGATAACTTAACCAAAGGTGCTTCAGGACAAGCAATTCAAAACATGAATTTAATGTTCGGTTTAGAAGAAACCACAGGTTTACATTTGAAACCAAGCGGATTTTAATAATAGTTTCAGGTTTAAAGTTTCAAGTTACACGTTCTGCGAGCAACTTGAAACCTGAAACAAATAAACAAAACAAAAAGATGAACTTATTCAACGTTTACCCATTATACAACATAACTCCAGTAAAAGCAATAGATTGTAAAATTATTGACGACAAAGGAGTAGAATACTTAGATTTATACAGCGGACATGGTGTGATTTCTATCGGACACACACAGCCTGATTATGTAGCAAAATTGAAGAATCAATTAGACCATTTAGGATTTTATTCCAATGCAATTCAGAACCCTTTACAGGTTGAATTGGCTCAGAAATTAGGAAAGCTTTCAGGTTTAGAAGATTATGAATTGTTTTTATGCAGTTCTGGTGCTGAAGCAAACGAAAATGCCTTAAAACTAGCTTCTTTCCATAACGGAAAATCAAGAGTGGTAGCTTTTGACAATTCATTTCATGGAAGAACTTCTGCTGCTGTTGCGGTTACGGACAATAAAAAGATTGTTGCGCCAATAAATGCACAGCAAGTTGTTACTTTTTTACCGCTAAACCAAATCGAATTAGTCGAAGCGGAATTGGCTAAAGGAGATGTAACAGCAGTAATTATCGAAGGAATTCAAGGAGTTGGAGGGTTAGACCAAGGAACAACGGAATTTTTCCAAGCTTTAGAAAAAGCATGTAAAAAACATGATGTGGTTTTGATTTTAGACGAAGTGCAATCAGGATACGGAAGAAGCGGGAAATTCTTCGCTTTCCAACATCACGGAATAAACGCTGATATTATTTCAGTTGCAAAAGGAATGGGCAACGGATTTCCGGTTGGAGCCATTTTGATTTCTCCAAAATTTGAAGCAAGTTTTGGATTATTGGGAACTACTTTCGGCGGAAGCCATTTATCTTGTGCAGCGGGAATCGCAGTTTTGGATGTAATCGAAAAACTAGATTTACAGAAAAATGTAAACGAAGTTTATGAATATTTCTTAGAAAAAATCAAAGAAGTTGAGGAAATCAAACAAGTAAAAGGAAAAGGCTTAATGCTTGGAGTTGAATTTGATTTTGATGTTGCAGCTTTAAGAAAAAAACTGATCATCGAAAAACATATTTTTACAGGAAGTGCCAACAATAAAAACTTGTTAAGAATTTTACCGCCTTTAACTGTGAAAAAAGCTGATATTGATACGTTTGTAAAAGCTTTAAAAGAGAGTTTAGAAGAACTTAAGATTAAGTTTATCTAGAACTGTTAATTCGTTTAATCGTTTAACTGATTAATCGATTAAACGAATTAACGATTAACCAATTAAACCAAAAAAAAATGAATCCATTATCAATTGAAAAACGCAATCTCGTTTTGCGCTCCATGGCCAAACTGGTTGAGCAGGAGCGGAGTCAGATTATCCTAACCAATCAGGAAGATCTTGCTGATTACGACGGTTCAGATTTAGCGATGGAAGAACGCTTAAAAGTAGATGATAAAAAAGTCGATGAGATGATTTTATCGTTAAACCAATTGGCTTCTCAAGAAGATCCCGTTGGCGTTGAGCGTTTTCATTTTACTCATGATAATGGAATAAAAGTTATTAATAAAACAGCCGCTTTCGGAACGATTTTAATTATTTATGAATCACGTCCAGATGTTACAATTGAAGCGGGCGGAATTGCTTTTAAATCCGGAAATAAGATTTTATTAAAAGGAGGAAAAGAATCTTTAAAATCAAATTTAAAAATTGTAAGTCTTTGGCATAAAGCTTTACAAGAAAACGGAGTTTCAAAAGATTGGGTAGAATATCTGAATTATAATCGTGCAGAAACTCAGGCATTTTTGGAAAAACCAACTCAAAAAGTCGATTTAATTGTTCCAAGAGGAGGAGAAAAATTAATTGAGTTTGTAAAAGCACACGCAACTTGCCCAGTAATTGTTAGCGGACGTGGCAATAATTTTGTTTACGTTCATGAAAAAGCAGATACTGATTTGGCTTTAAAGGTAATTCTGAATGCCAAAACAGCTAAAATTTCAGCTTGTAATGCGGTTGATAAAGTTTTAATAGATTCTAAGCTTCCTAATTTTGAAGGTTTTACAGCCATTTTAATTGAAACATTAAAAGAAAATAAGGTTGAAGTTATCGTTGACAAATCTTTAGAAAATTTTGAAGATACAGAAACCCTTCAAAACGAAGATATTTGGTACGAAGAGTTTTTAGATTATAAAATTGTAATCGGAACAATTGATTCTGAGGAACATGCAATTGATAAAATTAATAAATACTGCGGAGGACATTCAGCCGTAATTATTACCAGAGACGACCAAGTAGCCAAAGAATTTATGGATGCAGTTGATGCTGCCGCTGTTTATCAAAATGCTTCAAGCCGTTTTACAGACGGAGGGCAATTTGGTTTAGGTGGAGAATTAGCCATAAGCACTGATAAACTTCACCAAAGAGGTCCAATTGGTTTACAGCATTTAGTAACCAATAAGTGGTACGTCTACGGAGAAGGACAAATACGATAATTGTAGATTTTAGTCCCGAAGCCTCGGGATTAGATTTTAGATTGATGATTAACGATTTTTAATTTCAGATTTATTGGAATTTGGAATTTAAAATTTGGAATTTATATAAAGATTTAGCTTTGCGAACTTAACGTTTGTAAACACAAACAATAAAAAAAACCTTGCGCCCTTTGCGTTAAAAAGAACTTAGTGCCTTAGCGCCTTCGTGGCAAAAACAAAAGACATGGCAAAAAAACGGATTTTATTAAAAATAGGAAGTAATACTTTAACCAAAGAAACCAATCATATTTCGCGGGGAAAGATTGAAGACCTCGGAATTCAGATTGCGGCTTTAAACGACGAATACGAATTTATTATAGTCAGTTCTGGAGCTATTGCAGCGGCAAAGCAGTTTGTAAAGCTCGATAATCAAGATAAAGATGTTTTTGTAAAGCAGGCTTTAGCCTCTATTGGACAACCACATTTAATGCGGATTTACAATGAAAATTTTAAGGATTTAGGATTAAATACCTCACAGTGTTTACTTTCTTATTCTGATTTTGAAAAAGAGCAAACCAAAAAGAACATTGTAAATACAATTAATGTTTTAGTTAAAAACAATTACATTCCGATTATCAATGAAAACGATACTGTTGCAACAGATGAGATTCGGTTTGGAGATAACGATAAATTAGCGGCACTGACTGCTGTTCTTTTAAATGTTGATATTCTGATCATTGCCACTAATACAAACGGAATTTATACGAAAGATTCTATTGACGATGAAATTCCGGAAACGATAAAATTGGTAAGTGATTTAAAAACGCTTGAAAAAGAAATCGGTGAATCAAAATCATCACATGGAACAGGAGGAATGCAGTCTAAAATAGAAGCAGCCGGAATCGCAAAAGCCGCCAATATAGAAACCTGGATCGTAAACGGATTAAATGATAATTTTATATTGAAAGCATTAAAGGAAGAAATTTCTTTCACAAAAATTGTGTAGATTTATACGCAGATGACACGGATTCACTTCGTGAAAACGCGGATTTTTACGGATTTTTAAATGTTGAAATATGAATTTATTGCATGAGGAGTTGACGGATACTATAATTAAAACTTTTTATGAAGTGTATAATGAATTGGGATATGGTTTTTTAGAAAGAGTTTATCAAAATTCATTATACTTAGAACTAAAAAGTAAAGGATTGAAGGTTGAAGCTCAAAAGAAAATAGAAGTTTATTATAAAGGAATTGAAGTTGGACAATATTATGCCGACTTAATAGTAGAAGATTTAATTATTTTAGAATTAAAAGCAGCAGATTGCATAGTGAAAGAATTTGAAAATCAAATTTTAAATTATCTAAAAGGAACAAATTGTGAAGTAGGTTTACTTTAAATTTTGGTACAAAACCAGAATTTAGGCGGAAAATTTTCGAAAATAATCGCAAAGTAAGAATCGAAAATCCGTATAAATCAGCGTCTTCGCGATAGCGAATCCGTATAATCAGCGTCTAATTTTAGACAACTAACAAAAACAAAAAACAAATGAACTATATCTCAATAAAAGACATCAACTCATTATCAAAATGGGTAAAACAAGCGATAAAAATTAAAAAAAATCCGCTTAAAAATCAAAGTTTAGGAAAAAACAAAACCTTAGGTATGTTATTCTTCAATCCGAGTTTAAGAACGCGTTTGAGTACACAAAAAGCGGCTTTAAACTTAGGAATGAACGTAATGGTAATGAATTTTACCAATGAAGGATGGACATTAGAATTTGAAGATGGAGCGGTTATGAATTCTGGTGCTTCAGAACATATTAAAGAAGCTGCAGAAGTAGTTTCTCAATACTGTGATATTATCGCAATCCGTGCCTTTGCAGGTTTGGTAGATAAAGAAAAAGATTATCAGGAAACTGTAATTTCAGGATTCTTGAAATACGCTACAGTGCCAATTGTAAACATGGAAAGTGCTGTTCGTCACCCATTACAATCTTTGGCAGACGCCATTACAATGGAAGAATTCAAAACGAAACACAAACCAAAAGTAGTGCTTTCATGGGCTCCACATCCAAAAGCGTTACCACAAGCCGTTGCTAATTCATTCGTAGAAATGATGCAGATGCAAAAAGATATGGATTTTGTAATCACACATCCAGAAGGTTACGAGCTAAGTCCGGAAATTACAAAAGACTGCACAATCGAATATGATCAAGATAAAGCTTTCGAAAATGCCGATTTCGTTTACGTAAAAAACTGGAGTAATTTTAACGATTACGGAAAAGTAACCAACAGCGATCCGAACTGGACCGTTACAGCTGAAAAAATGGCTTTAACCAACAATGGAAAATTCATGCACTGTCTTCCTGTTCGTCGTAACGTAATTGTTAGCGATGAAGTTTTAGACGGAGAAAATTCAATTGTAATTGAACAAGCGAATAACAGAACGTATTCTGCACAATTAGTTTTACAGAAGATTCTTAAAAAAATATAATTTTTTTAAAGTTGCTAAGATTCTAAGCTACTAAGATGCTAAGAAACTTTGCGCACAGAAAAACTTAGTATCTTAGAATCTCAGAACCTTAGAATCTTATGAATGTATCAGTAATAAAAATAGGTGGAAACATCATCGACAACCCAGCAGAATTAGAACAATTCTTAACCGATTTTTCTAAAATTGAAGGTTATAAAGTTCTAGTTCACGGTGGTGGAAAATCGGCTACAAAAATGGCGCAGAGTATTGGTTTAGTTCCGCAAATGATTGACGGCCGCCGAATTACAGATGCTCCAATGCTTGACGTTGTAGTAATGATTTATGCCGGACAAATCAACAAACATATTGTGGCGCAATTGCAGGCCAAAGACAATAATGCAATTGGTTTTTCAGGAGCTGACGGGAATTTAATTCAGTCGGTAAAAAGAAACCACCCAACAATCGATTACGGATTTGTAGGCGATGTAAAACAAGTCAATACCAAATTATTGGCAACTTTATTAGAAGCTGGAGTTGTTCCTGTTTTCTGTGCCATTACACACGATAAAAACGGACAATTACTAAACACAAATGCGGATACTATAGCAAGCGAATTATCAATTGCATTATCTGAAGTTTTTGATGTTACGCTGACATATTGTTTTGAAAAACAAGGCGTTTTGCAGGATTCAGAAGACGATTCGTCTGTAATTACTGAAATCAACGAAACATTATACAATAAACTAAAAGAAGAAAAAGTAATCCATTCTGGAATGATTCCAAAATTGGATAACTGTTTCAATAGTTTGTCAAGAGGGGTGCAGAAAATCAAAATTGGACATCACAGAATGCTTCAAAACTCAAATATTCCGCATACAACGATTACATTATAAAAAATGTTGCCACAATTTGACTCTGATTTTTTCAGTTAAAAGAGAAAATAATTTTAGACTTACATGAAAAAGTTTATTTTGATTTTAAATCTGTCACAAAAAGATAATTTGTGAAAATTCGTGCGAGTAGTGGCAAAAAAACGGAGCTGCGCAATGCTTTTAGAATTTAATTTTAGAAATTTGCGCCAATCAAAAATGTCGCAGATTTAATTAAAAACTTTGTGACTTCGCGCCTTCGTGGCAAAGAAACCAAACTTATGAAAAGTATAGATACGCTTACCCAAGAAGCAATTAGTTTATTAAAAAGCTTAATCGAAACCCCTTCATTTTCAAGTGAAGAAGATCAGACGGCTCTTTTAATCGAAAATTGGTTCAATCAGAATGAAATTCCTTTCAAGAGAGAAAACAACAATGTGTGGGCTTTCAATAAGTATTTCGACGAGAACAAACCAACACTTTTACTTAACTCACATCACGATACAGTAAGACCTAATCAGGCGTATACCAACGACCCGTTTAAAGCTATCGAAAAAGACGGAAAACTATTCGGATTAGGAAGCAATGATGCTGGAGGCTGTCTGGTGTCATTATTAGCGACTTTTGTTCACTTTTACGAAAACCAAAATCTATCGCATAATATCGTTATTGTGGCTTCCGCCGAAGAAGAAAGCAGCGGAAAAAATGGTTTAAACAGCGTTTTAAAACATTTACCAGAATTAGATTGTGCGATTGTAGGAGAACCAACTTTAATGCAATTAGCCGTTGCCGAAAAAGGTTTATTGGTTTTGGATGTAAAAGTAAAAGGAACCGCAAGCCACGCCGCACATCAAAACGACGATAATGCTTTATACAAATCAATTCCAGTAATGGAATGGTTTAAAAACTATAAATTCGACAAAATCTCAGACGTTTTAGGTCCTGTAAAAATGACCGTAACGCAAATCAATGCAGGTAAACAGCATAATGTAGTGCCATCAGAATGCGATTTGGTTGTAGATATTCGTGTAACAGACCGCTATACCAATGCTGAAATTTTGGAAGTGGTGAAAGCCAATGTAAATGCCGAAGTAACGCCAAGATCCATGCATTTAAACGCTTCGTCTATTCCAGTTGCGCACGGTTTAGTGCAGGCTGGAATTGCTTTAGGAAGAACAACTTATGGATCTCCAACACTTTCAGATCAATCGGTTTTGAGCTGTCAGTCGTTAAAATTAGGACCAGGAGAAACGTTGCGTTCGCATTCAGCAGACGAATTTATTTTTGTAAATGAAATTGAAGAAGGAGTCGATTTGTACATCAAAATACTAACCGATTTCTTTAAATTATAAGAAAAGAAAAACCGCCACGAATTCACGAATTGTTTTTTTACTATATGAACAAGATATTAATTCGAATTAATTTGAAAAAAATAATCGCAAAGATTTGAAAAAATAATTCGTGAATTCGTGGCGAAAAAAAACATAACCTATGAAACTTTGGGAAAAAGGAATACCAACAGATAAACAAATCGAACAATTTACAGTAGGAAACGACCGTGAACTGGATTTGGTTCTGGCAAAATACGATGCTTTAGGTTCAATTGCTCATGCTAAAATGCTGGGACAAATTGGTTTATTAACTGAAGAAGAAACCACTTCTTTAGTCGATGCATTAAACGAAATTATAGCAGATATTGTAGTGGGTAATTTCGAAATAGAAGACAGTTTCGAAGATGTGCATTCTAAAATAGAATATCTTCTAACAGTAAAATTAGGCGATGCAGGAAAGAAAATACATACCGCGCGTTCTCGTAACGATCAAGTTTTGGTAGACGTTCATTTGTATCTAAAAGACGAATTAAAAGCCATAAAAGAACAAGTTAAAACATTATTTGACTTGTTAATGGAATCGGCAGAAAAACATCAAAATGTTTTATTGCCGGGTTATACGCATTTACAAATCGCGATGCCATCGTCTTTCGGAATGTGGTTTTCTGCTTACGCTGAAAGTTTGATTGATGATATTACGATGTTAAACGCAGCTTCAAAAATCGTAGATCAGAATCCGTTAGGTTCTGCTGCGGGTTACGGAAGTTCATTCCCAATCAACAGAACCTTTACAACAAAAGAATTAGGATTTGAAACCTTAAAGTACAATGCCGTTGCTGCACAAATGAGCCGCGGAAAAGCAGAGAAAACCGTTGCTTTTGCGATGACAAGCGTGGCTGGAACGCTATCAAAATTTGCCATGGACGTTTGTTTGTATATGAGTCAGAACTTTGACTTTATTGGTCTTCCAGCGCATCTTACAACAGGTTCAAGCATTATGCCTCACAAGAAAAATCCGGATGTTTTCGAATTAATCAGAGGAAAATGCAATAAGATTCAATCGCTTCCGTACGAAATCACTTTAATCACCAATAATCTTCCAAGCGGTTATCATAGAGATTTACAGCTTTTAAAAGAAGGTTTATTCCCAGCGATTCAGACTTTAAAATCTTGTTTGGATATTGCAATATTTTCTATAAAGGATATTACGGTTAAAGATCATATTTTAGAAGATAAAAAATACGATTATTTGTTTACGGTTGATACTTTAAACGAAATGGTTGTAGCAGGAATGCCATTTAGAGATGCTTATAAAGCTGTTGCTGAGCAATTAGAAGCGGGAACGTATAAATCTCCAAAAGAAACCAAACATACGCATGAAGGAAGCATTAATAATTTATGTCTTGATGCAATTAAAGATAAAATGAAAGCTGCTTTTTAATATTGCGAAATGTGAAAAGTTGGGTATAAAAAGTAAAAAGGTCATTGATTTGTTTCAATGACCTTTTTTATTATGAATTTAATTCTTTACCAGTTTAAAAGTCTTGCTTCGGTTTTCTATTTGTACTTTGCATATATAAAATCCTTTAGCAAGATTTCCAACATTCAGTTCTAATTTTTCATCAGCAGAAATATTTTTTGATTGCGAATATACTTTTGCACCATTCGATGAAAATAAATTAACCTGAGCCAATCCATTATCTGTACTTGAAAAATCTATATTTAAAAGACGATTAATAACCGATGGATAATATTTTAGATCTAAGTTATTTGCATTATCATTTAAACCTAAATTGTTGCAGCTCGTAGATACAGCGCCTTGAGCAGTAACTTGAAGTGTTGCTCCAGCACCACAAGAAGAATTCGAAACGAATCCTGCAACGTTAGCGATTGGTAAAGTGCTGTAAGTATAAGAAGGTTTAGTTACAGCAGTTCCTGAACTTGCAGGAGCATTTAAACAATCTGTAAAAGCAATTCCAATTGTGCCGCCATCTGTACTCACATAGTTTTTAAAAGCAGTTCCAATTTTAGCAAAGTCAGTTCCTTCAACATAGCAAGTTGTATTATTGTTTCCGCCGCCCAGTCCAATTGCAAGAGAACCCGATACTGATGTATTGTAATAACAGTTTAAAATATGCAGTTCGGCATTTCTTGCTCTAGGCATTCTTTCTTTACAGCCTTCAGCCCAATAACAGTTTTTAAAAGTAATGCTGTAATGACCATCAGAAGGAGCGTCGGTTTTAGAAGAACCAACTAAATCAGAAAAACGGTGATCATCAGCACCGCCAGATCCGCCAGCTTTTGGAGCTTTTAAGTAGATAAACTTACACCAGGAAACAGTTACATTATCTGCTGTGCCTTTATTATCAAAATTTCCGTCCATTCCGTCTTGAAATTCACAATGATCGACCCAAAGATTAGTTGCTTCAGAAGTTAGATTATCACGTCCGTCTACATCATACGCACCTGGGCCTTCAAAAATTAGATTTCTAATGATAATATTATTTGATCCGGGTTTTAAACTTAAAATTCCAGAACCTGCAGCGGTTTGATCTAAGTTTACTAATCGTGCCCCAGGAAGACCGATAATGGTCTTGTCATTCACTAGGAGGCTCGTGTACGAACAATTTATAGTTCCAGAGACTAAAATAACCTGCGAAGTAGTCAGCTTTAATTTTGCTGTTAAATCGGTTAAAGTCGTCACAGTTACAGGAGTTGCATTTCCGCCTCCAGTAGCTGAAGCTCCAAATCCTTCTGGTGCACTCATAAAATAGTTTTGTGCAAACAGAAAGGAGCAAGGCAGAAGTAATGCCAATGCAATAATTTTTGTTTTCATTTAAGTGTGGTTTTTTGTGGCTTAATAGTTAATGTAATCGATTGCACAAATGTAAAAGAATTAAAATAATTTCAAATTAATTTTTCAAATATTTATTTTATAATGTTTTGATTTATAGATTTATAAGTGTTGTTTTTACACTATTTGATTATGATGTGATCTGGAGTGATATTTTAGAAAACAGGAAAGGTTTTAAAGTAAAGGGAGAAAATTCATGCTAAATACATATATTTGATGTACCAGTTTAAAACGTACCAATGGAAAAATTCAAAGATCAGTCTGCGCTTCATCTTTTTGAGAAGGGTTTAATTACACAAAACCAGTTGGAAGAAGTAAAAACCTATAGAAACCTAAATATCTTTTCATTAAATGCAGAATTAAAGCTATTTCTTTATTTATCAGTATTGTTATTTACTTCAGGAATTGGAGTTTTGATTTATGAAAATATAGATACTATAGGGCACATCGCTATTCTGTCATTGCTTTTAATTGTGATTGCAGTCTGCTTTTTTTATTGTTTTAAGCATTCTAAAGGTTTTCAAAAAGAAGAAACAACTTTTGAGCACCCTGTTTTAGAATATCTGGTTTTGGCGGGCAATATCTTGACTTGTATTTTTATTGGATATCTTCAGTTTCAATACAAACCTTTTGGAGAACATTACGGATTAGCGACTTTAGTACCCACTGTTGTGAGTTTCTTTTGTGCTTATTATTTTGATAATAGAAGTGTTTTAACTATTGCAATTACGGGTCTGGCCGCGTATGT
This sequence comes from Flavobacterium humidisoli, assembly GCF_023272795.1. Classification (NCBI taxonomy): domain Bacteria; kingdom Pseudomonadati; phylum Bacteroidota; class Flavobacteriia; order Flavobacteriales; family Flavobacteriaceae; genus Flavobacterium; species Flavobacterium humidisoli. Next base: position 3,531,171 of record NZ_CP096829.1, read on the forward strand.
GGGACTTTCGGTTACGCCACAAGATATATTTAGTGACAGTAATAATTTGTATGCAAGCCAAAGTTTGAGCTATTCAGCGGTAATGTTGGGAGTTTTACTGATTTTATGGACCATCTACAGTAGTCGAATTTCACTAAAAACCCATTTTGGTTTAGTTTTTCTCACTTTTGCATTGCATATTGTAAGTATTGCTGCGATTAGTAATTTAACAGGTTATGATACATTAACATGGGTAATATTTGCTTTAATTTTAGCTGGTTCAACCTATTACTTTTATAAAGTTAGTTACCAATATAAAGCAATGTCTCTATATGTATTTATGATTGTTTATGCTTATATCGGAGGAAATATAGTTTTGTTTAGAGTTTTTGAAAACGTTGACTTCTCTGATATTTGGGAATTATTAATTTTCTTATTACCAGCTTATTTTGTTGGTTCGATTGTAATGTTTATTAAATTGATTAAAAAATTTCATAAAGAGATAGCAGAATGATAGTATACAACAAACAATTATTAGAGAATGAAATTTTAATTGATGAAGCAGATTCTTTGTACAAAGGAGGTTTTATTAGTAAGGAACAGAAGAAATTTATAGAAAAAGAACTGCCCGCTTTAAAAGGTCAGAGTAATATTCTGGTTAGAATAGGTTTGTTTTTGCTTGGTTGCTTGTTATATGGTTCAATTTGTGGAGCAATTTCTTTATTTGGATTAAGTGCAGAGAATGTGTTTTTTCAAATCTGCTGCTATATTTTCACTATAGTTGGATTTGTAGGTGCAGAATTACTTGCAAATCAAGAATATCATAATCATGGCTTAGATGATGCTTTTATATTAAATGCGATTTTATGTTTGGGCGCAGCAGTAGCAATAACAACCGAAGGTCATGAAATAGTAATTGCTTTTTTTGTAGCAGTTGGAGCGCTTTTTATGTTTTTGAGGTATCTGCATGTATTATCAATGCTCGTGTTTTGTATTTCGGCAACCGCCTTTTTATTTTTCGGAATGTTTAAATTTGGAGATATTGGAAAAGCTATTTTGCCATTTGCAGCAATGATTTTCGCAGGATTATTTTATTTTTTGACTAAAAAGAGGATGACTCATTTAAGCAAAAGTTATTATTACAACGGATTATTATTGGCAAATAGTTTTTGCTTGGTTTTATTTTACCTTTCTTGTAATTATTTGATTGTAAGAGAACTTTCTGCAGAACTTTTAGGAACAGAAGTACAGCCTGGAACAGATATTCCGTTTGCATTTTTCTTTTATGCGTTTACTTTTATTGTACCGATTGTTTATTTGGTGCAAGCTTTAAAAACAAAAGACCGAATAATGCTTTGGTTGAGCTTTTTGGCGATTGCATTTTCAATTTATACCATTAGATTTTACCATTCGGTTTTGCCAATCGAAATAGCGCTTACGCTTGGCGGTGTGGTTTTATTTGCAATAGCTTACTTTTCAATTAGAAAATTAAAGGAAAAAGAAAGTGGTCTGACTTTTAAACCAGATAGAATCAACCATTCAGACAGTCTGTTAAATGCAGAAGCTTTAGTTGTGGCTTCCACTTTCGGAATGAAACCAGAAGTTAAGACAGCTTCTCCAATGGAATTTGGAGGAGGAGGTTTCAGTGGCGGAGGTTCTGACGGAAGTTTTTAGAAATGTGAAATGTGAAAAAGTAAGCAATGCATATTATTTCTTCCTACATTTCACATTTCACAAAAAATTACACTTTACTTTTTAATGCTTCTGCGTCAATATCACTGTGCGAAACATCGTAAACTGCTTTTCCGTTTTTGATTAATATCAATTGAGGAGATTCATGATAAACTCCAAATCTGCTTGCAATTTCGTTTGAGATATCTCTGTGTGCTATCAAGTCTAAGAAGTATGCGTCAACAACATTTTCAAGGTCATATTCTCTTTCAAATTGCTTTAAAGCCATGCGGCTAATACTGCATCTTGTGCTGTGTTTAAAGATTACTACTGGTTTTTCGTTAGAAATGGCTTCGATTTCCATTAATTGAAGCATATTTGTTAATTCTGTCCAGTTTACTTTACTTTTTGTTCCTTCTGAGTTCTCTGAACTTCCGAAGATTGAATTAAAAAAACTCATATTTGGCTTGTTTTATGACTTTTTGACACGCTTTAATCTTTAAAAACTGATTTTCACTGTCTTTTTGTCTGTTTTTTTACTGTGGAATATAATTTGTCTATTCGAATACAAAGTTAAAATATTTGAGTCAACAATTTACCTCAATAAATCGTAACTTTAATCCTATATATTTTAAACAGTTAAATCAATCAAATCAAAAAAATATGAATATAAATAAATTTACAATCAAATCGCAGGAAGCCATTCAGTTGTCGCAGCAATTAGCGCAACGAAATGGTCAGCAACAAATTGAAAATGAACACATTTTCAAAGCTATTTTTGAAGTTGACGAAAACGTAGCACCATTTATTTTGAAAAAATTAAATGTAAATGTGCCATTGTTTTTACAACTTTTAGATGCTACAATTCAGAGTTTTCCAAAAGTTTCGGGAGGTGATATTTTGCTTTCAAGAGACGCTAATAAAGCTTTGAATGAAGCTGAAATTATTGCACAAAAAATGAACGACGAATATGTTTCGATCGAACATTTAATTTTATCCATTTTTGACTCAAAAAGTAAAGTTTCCCAGATTTTAAAAGATCAGGGAGTTACAGGAAAAGGTTTGAAAGCGGCTATTGAAGAATTGCGTAAAGGCGAAAGAGTAACTTCGGCTTCAGCAGAAGAAACCTACAATTCGCTAAATAAATATGCTAAAAACCTAAACGAATTAGCTAGAACAGGAAAACTAGATCCGGTTATTGGCCGTGACGAAGAAATCCGTCGTGTATTGCAAATCTTAACTCGTAGAACAAAAAACAACCCAATGCTTATTGGTGAACCTGGAGTTGGTAAAACTGCTATTGCAGAAGGTTTAGCGCATAGAATTGTGGATGGAGACGTTCCAGAAAACTTAAAAGAAAAAATTGTTTTCTCTCTTGATATGGGAGCTTTAATCGCTGGTGCGAAATATAAGGGAGAATTTGAGGAGCGTTTAAAATCGGTTGTAAAAGAGGTTACATCGGCAGAAGGTGATATCGTTTTATTTATTGATGAAATTCATACGCTTGTAGGAGCAGGTGGAGGTGAAGGTGCAATGGATGCGGCGAACATCTTGAAACCAGCTTTGGCTCGTGGAGAATTGAGAGCAATTGGTGCTACAACTTTAGATGAATATCAAAAATATTTCGAAAAGGATAAAGCACTTGAAAGACGTTTCCAAAAGGTTTTAATTGACGAACCAGATACAGAAAGTGCGGTTTCGATTCTTCGTGGAATTAAAGAAAAATATGAAACGCATCATAAAGTTCAAATTAAAGATGAGGCAATTATTGCAGCAGTGGAACTTTCACAGCGTTACATTACCAATCGTTTCTTACCAGATAAAGCGATTGACTTAATGGATGAAGCGGCTTCTAAACTGCGTATGGAAATCAATTCAAAACCAGAAGAATTAGATGTTTTGGATCGTAAAATCATGCAGTTAGAAATTGAGATTGAAGCCATTAAACGTGAAAAAGAAGAAAGCAAGCTGAAAATTTTGGGTATGGAATTGGCTAACCTGAAAGAAGAACGAAACGAAATCTATGCTAAATGGAAACAGGAAAAAGATATCGTTGACGGAATTCAGGCTGTAAAACACGAAATTGAAGACTTTAAATACGAAGCAGAACGTGCAGAACGTGATGGCGACTACGGAAAAGTAGCTGAGATACGTTACGGAAAAATAAAAGAAGCGCAAGAACGTCAAGAAACATTGCAAAAACAATTGCAGGAATTTCAATCTGGAAATTCTTTAATTAAAGAAGAAGTTACTAGAGAAGACATTGCAGAAGTGGTAGCAAAATGGACTGGAATTCCAGTAACCAAAATGCTTCAAACGGAAAGAGAAAAACTATTGCATTTAGAAGACGAATTGCACAAGCGTGTAGTAGGTCAGGAGGAAGCTATAGAAGCGGTGAGCGATGCTGTGCGTAGAAGCCGTGCGGGTTTGCAGGATATGAAAAAACCTGTTGGGACATTTCTATTCTTAGGAACAACCGGAGTTGGTAAAACCGAATTAGCAAAAGCTTTGGCTGAATATCTTTTTGATGATGAAAATGCCATGACGCGTATAGATATGAGTGAGTATCAGGAGCGTCATAGTGTGAGCCGTTTGGTTGGTGCGCCTCCAGGATATGTAGGTTATGATGAAGGTGGGCAATTGACAGAAGCGGTTCGTAGAAAACCATATTCTGTAATTTTGTTGGATGAGATCGAAAAAGCGCATCCAGATACTTTCAATATTTTATTGCAAGTTCTAGACGAAGGTCGATTGACAGATAACAAAGGACGTTTGGCTGATTTTAAAAATACGATTATCATCATGACTTCTAATATGGGAAGCCAGATTATTCAGGAGAAATTCGAAAATCTGAAAGGTGGAGTAGAAGCAGCAACAGAAGCGGCCAAAAACGAAGTTTTAGGATTATTGAAACAAACTGTGCGTCCAGAGTTTATCAACCGTATCGATGAGATTGTAATGTTTACACCGCTTACAGTAGATAATATTTCAAGAATTGTAGGCTTACAGCTTAAGAGCGTTACAAAAATGCTGGCACTACAAGGAATTACAATGGATGCGACTCCAGAAGCAATTGCTTACTTGTCAGACAAAGGATATGATCCTCAGTTTGGAGCAAGACCAGTAAAACGTGTCGTGCAGAGAGAAGTTTTAAATCAATTGTCAAAAGAGATTTTGGCTGGAAACATAACAACAGATAGCATCATTTTATTAGATGCTTTTGATGGCAAGTTGGTTTTTAGAAACCAGACTGCTAGTTAATTATTTTTTTTACAAGTTAATCTTGAAAAGCATCAGTTTTTAACTGGTGCTTTTTTTTGCTATAAATTTTGAAACTTTTTACTCAATTCATATAACAAGATATTTTCAAAAAAAGAGGAAATTTAAATTTATAAAAATCAGCAAATTATTAATTAAAATTTACAATCATGAATAATATATTTAGAGGGTTACTAGCAGGATATGGAGCTAAAAAGTTAGGAGGCGGCTGTTTCGGAACAATCATAGTTTTCATTATTTTATGGGTTCTTTTGGGACAATGTAGCTAAGGATGAGCATTACAGAAAATTAGGAATAAAAACAGAAATTTTGATGTGATATTTTTGGGAAGATCCAAACAAAATGTATAGATTCGCGTCACAAAAAAATAACAAATTTAAAAGATGGCTTCAGGTTTTTTCGTTCTACTAGATGATATAGCAGCAATTATGGATGATGTTGCAGTAATGAGTAAAATTGCAGCAAAAAAGACAGCTGGAATTCTAGGAGATGATTTGGCTGTAAATGCTGAAAAAGCTTCAGGATTTGCATCATCAAGAGAGCTTCCTGTTCTTTGGGCAATTAGTAAGGGCTCTTTGCTTAATAAAATCATTATACTTCCTATTGCTTTTTTATTAAGTGCTTTTCTTCCAGTGGCAATCATTGTTATCTTGGTGTTGGGCGGTCTGTTTTTAGCTTACGAAGGAGCAGAAAAAGTGTATGAGTTTATAGTTCCTCACAAACATGAAGAATCAGAAGGTATTACAGAAGAAGCTCTTACTGAAGAACAAATATTAGCTGTTGAAAAAACAAAAATTAAATCTGCTATTATAACAGACTTTATTCTTTCTGTAGAAATTGTAATTATCGCGTTAGGAACTGTTATAGAAGAACCCCTAACACAGCAGATCATAGTTACTTCTATTATTGCTGTAATAGCTACAATTGGTGTTTACGGAATTGTTGCTCTTATTGTTAGAATGGATGAAGCAGGATATAAACTGATTAAATTTAGTAAAAGTGAAAAAAGCATTTCTGCAGTGATAGGCAATGTTTTAGTAAAAGCACTTCCTTTGGTAATTAAAGGGTTAACTATAATTGGAACTATCGCTTTACTTTTGGTAGCAGGTGGAATCTTTGTGCATTACATCCCTTATTTTCATCATTTATCAGAAGAAATCAAAATGCCGGCTATTATTAAAGAATTTGTAGTAGGATTGGTTTTAGGATTTGCGGTTCTTTTGGTTATTAACTTGTTTAAAAAGGTTTTCAAAAAGAAAACGGTTTAATCGAACCAACATAGATATACAAGAAAACATCAGTGTAATGGCTGATGTTTTTTTTTTTGGAGCAAAAACAAAATTTTCAGATCAAGTTTAGTCCCGCTATTTGCTATATCTTTTTTTATCCCGATAGTTATCGGGATCAAAAAAGGATGCCATTTCTATCGGGGTTGAGCCATGAAATTCTATTTTTTATAAGAAATTTAGGTAAATGTGGAATATTTTTTTAATGAATAAAATATTGATTTGTAACTGTTTAATGTAGCGGTTGAATTTTTAACATTTTATTTAAAGCAACCATTGTAACCGAGCGACATCTTCATAGTAATTAACAATTAATTATTATTTTATATGAAAAGTTTTAGTTTAAAATCTAGTTTAGTAGTATTATTTTTATCAATTGCATTTGCTTCATGCAGTAGCGATGATGATAACAAAACGCCAGCTCCAACAACAAAAGCAGCTTTGGTAACCGAAATTAAAGGGCCAGCAACAGGAAAAGTAAACGACGAATTAAGCTATGATGTAACGTATGTAGTAGATAACGCTTGTGCTGAATTTGATAAGATCTCAGAAGTGACAATTGGAGATGTAAAAGGTCTTCAAGTAATTGCAAAATATCCTTCAGAAGTTTGTACGCAACAAGTGCCAGATCCTAAGAAAACAGTTTACAAATTTTCATCTAAAGTTAAGGGAACTTTTGAAATCAAGTTTAAAAAATCAGAAACAGAATTCCTTACTCAAAAAGTAGTGATAGAATAACAACAAGCTTAGTTGAATTTTTTTAGGTTGAAAAGCCATTTTACAGAGATTTTTATTCAATGTAAATGGCTTTTTTTAATGCAGTATGGGGTGTAATATTAAGTTGCAGTTTATTATTTTATAATCTAAAAAACGGGCATATTGATGATGATCTTAATTTCATGCTTACGCTTGAGCACTTCACTTTGACATTCCTTTAAAATTTACTACTTTTGCACTCTAAATTTTATGTCATGGCGAAAAGAAAGTATAAAATATCGGTTATTCAGTTAAATCTAAATGATGTTGCCGAGAACAATCTTAAAAAATGTATCAGCTGGGTAAGAGATGCTGCAAGTCAAGGTGCTGAGGTAATCTTACTTCCTGAATTATATAGCAGTCATTATTTTTGTCAAAGTGAAGATGTAGATAATTTTGCATTAGCAGAACCACTTTACAGTACTTCATTTATTGCATTCAGCGAATTGGCAAAAGAATTAGGAGTAGTAATTATTGTTCCTTTCTTTGAGAAAAGAATGGCTGGAATCTACCATAACAGTGCTTACATCATTGATACTGACGGAACAGAAGCTGGCTTGTATCGTAAAATGCATATTCCAGACGATCCTCATTTTTATGAAAAATTCTATTTCACTCCAGGTGATTTAGGTTTCCAAGCAATCGAAACTAAAAAAGGAACAGTTGGAACTTTAATCTGCTGGGATCAATGGTATCCAGAAGCTGCTAGAATTACAGCTTTAAAAGGAGCAGAAGTTTTATTCTATCCAACAGCAATTGGATGGCATCCTAAAGAAAAAGAACAATATGGAGAAAATCAATATGGTGCTTGGATGAACGTTATGAAAGGACATGCAGTAGCAAATGGTGTTTTTGTAGCAGCAGCTAACCGAATTGGTTTAGAAAAATATCTTGAAGGAACAGAAGGAATTCAGTTCTGGGGAGCTTCTTTTATTGCAGGACCGCAAGGAGAAATTTTAGCTCAAGCTTCTCATGATAAAGAAGAAATTTTAATTGCTGAGGTTGATTTGGACTTGCAAGAAAACGTTCGTCAAAACTGGCCGTTCTTCAGAGACAGAAGAATTGATGCTTTTGGAGATATTACAAAAAGAGCAATCGATAAATAATCAATTTATCTAAATATAAAAAAAGGACAAAATGTGAATTTTGTCCTTTTTTTATGCAAGCTTAAGAGAAGCTAAATATTTATAGATTTCAATAAGACAAATGGAAAAGCTACAGAGGAGCGACATATATAAGTTTCCAAAGAGCATGTCACTCCGACGGAGCTTTATATTATAAACATTTGTTATTTGCTGTAATATTTAACTTCTTCGAGGCTTTATAATCAGTATTCAAAATTTAGGTTTTTAAACGCTGTTTTTATAAATAAAAAGGAGCCATTCAATTGAATAGCTCCTTTTCTTGTTTTTAGCTTTATATGTATTACTTCACTTGGAAAGTAACTCTTCTCACGATCTGACGTGCCTCTTTAGAATTTTTGTTAACAGAAGTATCTTCTCCGTTAGCAATTACATTCAATCTTGATGCGTCAATTCCTGCATTTACGGCTACTTTTTTAACAGCCTCAGCTCTTTTTCTAGATAATTCAGTGTTATAGTTTGAATTTCCGATTTCATCAGCATAACCAATAATATCAGCCGATTTTCCTGGATTGTTTTTCAAGTATTTCACTAAGAAATCTACACCTGATAAAGATGCGTTTGTTGGTTTAGACGAATTGAAATCGAAATAAACGTTTACATAACCACCGTTAATTAATTCTTCAACAGTATTGTTTGTAGCTGTTCCAGCGCCTTTCTTTTCGTAAGTTTTGTCTAAATAGCTTTCTAACTCATCTGGCACACCATTTTGATTCGTATCAATAGACTGTCCTTTTGTGTTAACAGCAACTCCTGCAATGCTATTTGGTTCTAAATCGTATAAATCAGCAACTCCATCTTTGTCTGTATCGATAAGACCAGTTTCGATTAAGTCCACTCTTTTTTCCAATTCACCAATTCTATCTTCTTCACCAACCCAGTCAGCATGTTTTTGATTTTTTCCTAAGTAGAACGTCAAACCAACAGAAGCGTTTAGTAAAACACCATCAAAAGAACCGGTTGAGGTGTTACCCATTCCGTCAAAGTTCCAATTTTGTCTTCCGTTTACAATTCCAGTAAGATCTCCTGTTAAAGCTACACGATCGCTTAATTTGATTTGTCCAGTTAAACCGGCAATTCCGTGAGCCATGTAGTCTTGTCCTCCAAATCCTGTTTCGGTACTAATTTGAGAAACTCCAAAACCACCATGCGCCAAAAGACCGATTGTATTTGTCCAAGTTTCAAAATTTAAAGCACGTCCCACGTTAATAACCCCTTGTAAACTTGCTCTAACGTAACGGCTTTCAAAGTCTGGCGTGTCTTTTTTCTCTTTAAATTGGTCGTAACCAACGTCTAATTTTACCCCAAATTTTGGATTAAACATATATCTCACACCTAAATCTCCGTGAAAAAAGTTCAATGATTCCGTAGTATAACCTGGAGTCATTGTTCTGGTTGGTTTGTTAACACCACCATTTAGTTCGATCGACCATTTGTTGTATTCTTGATCTACGTTAGGTTTGGTAGAAGTGGTAGCCATATTTTGAGCGCCTGCAGCAAATGATAGTAATAATAAGGATACTGATACTAATTTCTTTTTCATGATATCAAAAATTAAATTGTTTTTATTTTAAACTCATGAACAAAATTAAAAGTCGAATCTTAGAATGCGTTGTATATACCCTTACATAATTCCCATCTTTTGGCTTTTAATTATGTAAATACGTTAAAATAAGTACAATAGAAAGTATAAAAAAAGGACAAAATTCACATTTTGTCCTTTTGCTCTACTAAAAAAGTATTAATTATTTCAAATCAGGCTGATAAATTTTAACAGATCCATCTCCTTCACTACTTACTATCAATAAGCTTCTTTTTGTAGGACTCTTTGAAGCTGGAATGAATAATAAACCTTCTGGTGCGTCACCTGTTTTTACCGTTTGTAAATACTGTGGAGAAGTTGGATTTGAAGCATCATACACCATAAATGCATCAGATCTTTCTAAACCAACAAATAAAATGTTTTGAGTTCCCATTTTTGCTACAACTACAGCTTCTGGCTCAGAACCTTTGTCATCACTTCTTTTATCGTCGTATGTACCAATTTCATTAGTCTTTTTGTCAACATCATTTTTGCTGTCAAAAACGATTTTTCCAGTATTTCCATTCCAAATAGAGAATGATCTTCCTCCAAAACTTACCATTTCGTCTAAATCTCCGTCTCCGTCAATATCACCCATATCAGTAATAAGGTTTAGTCTTCCTAAGTTAGTGTCTAATTTTAAAGTAGCAGCATCTGGAAAAGCGGTTGCATCAAGCGTCATGCTTTTCATACGTTTTACATCAGTATAAGCGTTATATTCCCTTGCGTCACCCTCATTAGCAGTAACAAAATAAGGAATATTATTTACCGTATAATGGCTGATAGCATCTGGCATATAAAGCCCTTTTACTTTCCACGGATTAAAAGCAATTTTGTTATCGCTATCGCTTACATCAATTGCATTCTCAGCAGTATTGTAATCTTTTAAACCTAAAGGATAAATTGCTGTAATAGTTTTTGAAGTTAAATCGACTTTTGCAACGCCATTATTTTCTTGTAAAGTTACCCAAGCAGTTTTGGAATCATCAGAAATAGTAATATATTCTGGTTCGATATCTTGGGCGAAACTCTTAGCAAATTTTGAAACTCTAAATCCGTCTTTCTTTAATGCTTCTGCTTGACTCGCAAACGAGCTAAAATCTAAAGTTGTGACATTGTAAGTGCTAGTTTCAATAATAGAAATTGTTCCGTTTGGATCTTGAGAATAGTCGGTATTTGGTTCACCTTCATTAGCTGTCATGATGTATTTTCCATCTGGAGAAAAAGTAATCATATCTGGCAATGCACCAACGGTAACCTGTTTGATTAAACTATAATCGGAAGTGTTAAAAATAACCACTTTTCCGTTTCCTTGTTTGTTTACTGAAGATTCTAAAGCAACAGCCAATTTTCCGTCAAAAACAGAAACACTGTTTGCAGCTCCTTCGTAAGCAACTAAATCAATTTTTCCTATTTTAATTGGTTTTGTCGGGTCAGCGATATCAATAACATCAATTTGATTTACACCGCTATTATTTACAGTAAAAAGTCTTTTTGTTTTTTCGCAGTAAGCAGAGATTTCTGCGGCAGCTTCTCCGCCAATTGTAATAGAACCAATTTCTTTAAAAGTTCCAGGGTTTTCGTTTACAACAACTTCTGGTTCGTTGTTAGAATTTTCATCATTGTTACAGCTTGCTAATATAAAAAGAGCAGCTAATAATGAGATTGATAAATTTTTCATGTGTTAGTTTTTAGTTTTCGCAAAAGTAAATCTGGATGCTCTGTTAAATATTAAGGATGTATTATTTAATCTTTAACTTTATTTTTGCAGGATATTTTTTGTGAAATAACATACGATTGTGGTTTAGATGTTTTAAAATCCTAACGAATGCTTATCTTTGCACTTTCTAAATTAGAACGTATTTATGTCAACAAATAATAGAAGATTTCCAGCAGAATGGGAAAAACAACAAGGAATTGTATTGTGTTTTCCGCACAATGGTAACGATTGGCCAGGAAAGTACGAAGCGGTTCAATGGGCTTTTGTAGAGTTTATTAAAAAAGTTGCGACTTTTGAAACTGTTTTTTTAGTGGTTGCCGATGAAAAGCTAAAAGAAAAAGTAGCTGATATGCTTGAAAGAGCAAATGTAAACCTTAAAAACGTTTCTTATATTATTCACAAAACCAATAGAAGCTGGATGCGTGACTCAGGACCAATTATCGTAAAAAATGGTTCAAAAAGAGAAGCATTGAATTTTAATTTTAACGGCTGGGCAAAATATAAAAACTATCAGTTGGATAAATTTGTTCCTGGTAAAGTAGCAGATTTTATTGATGTTCCGTTAACTCAGGTGATGTACAAAGGAAAACCTGTAATTGTTGAAGGAGGAGCAATTGATGTAAACGGAAAAGGAACTTTACTAACTTCTGAAGAGTGTCTAATGCACCCAACAATTCAGGTGAGAAATCCTGGCTTTACTAAAGAAGATTACGAAGCCGTTTTTAAAGAATATCTTGGAGTAACCAATGTAATTTGGTTAGGAGACGGAATTGAAGGTGACGACACACACGGTCATATTGACGATTTATGCCGATTTGTAAATGAAGATACAATTGTCACGATTGTAGAAACGGATAAAAATGACGCAAACTATAAACCTTTACAGGATAACTTGAAACGTTTGCAAAACGCAAAATTAGAAAACGGAAAAGCACCAGTAATTGTAGCGTTACCAATGCCAAAACGTGTAGATTTTGAAGATTTACGTTTACCAGCAAGTTACGCAAATTTCTTGATCTTGAATAATTGTGTTTTAGTGCCTACATTCAATGATAGTAATGATCGAATAGCTTTAAATATATTAGCAGAATGTTTCCCTGATCGAGAAGTAATCGGTATAAGTTGTATTGATTTTATTTGGGGATTTGGAACTTTACATTGTTTAAGTCAGCAGATTCCTGCATAAAAATTGTTGCCAAAGATTAAAAAAAAATCACTTTGATCTTTTTTAATCTGTGATAAAATTATCAGATATAGAGAGACTTTCTCATATTATTTGAGCTGTCACCAAAAGTGGCAGCTTTTTTTTGTTGTATATTTAACAGACAGATTTGCCACGTGTTCCAACATCCTTCTTATATTCGTATGTTCAATAATGCAGGAATGCAGATTTAATTTTATATGAAGAAAATATTTTTTATCCTTTCCGTGCTTTCTTCCGGAGTTCTTTTTTCGCAGTCTGATTCACATGAAAAAAATGAACTTACATTTGCTACCTACAATGTAAGTATGGAATCTGATAATTATTCTCCCAAAGGCGCAATGGGAAAATCGGAGCAAATATTGATTTATCAACTTAATTCAGGGCATAATACTCAAATCAGAAATATCGCCCAAATTATTCAGACCGTTAGGCCAGATGTTATTCTATTAAACGAGTTTGATTATATTAAAGACCCTGAACTTGGTGTAAAGGCGTTTATTAAAAATTATTTAAAGGTGAGCCAAGGTGGAGCAACACCTATTGATTATCCTTACTACTATTATTCAACAGTGAATACTGGCCAGCCAAGTCCTTACGATTTGAACAATGATGGAAAATTGGATAATTTTGGAAATGACGCATGGGGATTTGGTATGTATCCTGGTCAATATGGAATGATGCTTTTGTCGAAATATCCTATTGATGCTGCGGCTGTTCGTACTTTTCAACATTTTAAATGGAAAGATATGCCGGGAGCATTGCTTACCAAAAAACCAGATGGATCGGATTGGTATAGCAAGAAAGCATGGAAGGAATTTCCTTTATCTTCAAAATCTCACTGGGATGTTCCTGTCCAGATTGGTAATAAAACAGTTCATATCTTAGTAAGTCATCCAACTCCTCCTACTTTTGACGGTGCTGAAGATCGCAATGGGAAAAGAAATCATGATGAAATCCGATTCTGGAAAGACTATATTTCAGACAATTCGGCTTCGTATATATATGATGATAAAGGCATTAAAGGTGGTTTACCTCCGAATTCTCAATTTGTTATATTAGGTGATCAAAATGCTTCGCCAGTTGAAGGAAACGCTATTAGAGAAGGTATAAAGTCTTTAATAGATAATCCGAAAATCAATAGCGATTTCACGCCTGCAAGTAAGGGTGGTGCTGAATATAGTCCTGAAAATCCTTTTGGAATTAACCATACTGCCTTTTGGAGAATGCGCGCTGATTATGTATTGCCGTCCAGACTTGGATTTAGGGTTGTCAGCAGCGGTGTTTTTTGGCCTGCCAAAGGCGAATCAATGTCGGAATTAGTTGAAAAACGGGAATCTAGTTCAGATCATCGTTTGGTTTGGGTAAAGGTAGTTTTGGAATAAATAAACTTCGTCTTTTAATTTTACGAGATTAAATTAAATCATAAAAAAAAACCTTGGCCATACCAAGGTTTTTTATTTTTTATATCTCTTCAGATTTATCTGCTCTTCATTGTTTGATAAAAGGAGGTAGTAATTGGCTAGAAACTTCTCCAAAACCAATTCTTACTTCCGTATTTTCGCAGAATCCACGAATAATTACAGTGTCATTATCTTCAATAAATTTACGTTCGCTTCCGTCTTTTAGCTTTAACGGATTTTTTCCTCCCCAAGTTAATTCTAGCATTGAACCAAAACTATCAGGAGTTGGACCAGAAATTGTTCCAGAACCCATCATGTCTCCAGAGTTTACACGGCATCCATTAGAAGTATGATGTGCTAACTGCTGACTCATGGACCAGTATAAATATTTGAAGTTAGATCTTGAAATTACAGTTTCTTCTTCTTGATTTTCAGGTTTTAAGGAAACTTCCAAATGGATATCAAAAGCTTTTTTCCCTTTGGTCTGCAAATAAGGAAGCGGAGTTGGATCTTGCTTAGGCCCTTTTGTTCTAAAAGGTTCCAAAGCATCCATAGTCACAATCCAAGGTGAAATAGAAGTCGCAAAGTTCTTAGCTAAAAATGGCCCAAGCGGCACATATTCCCATTTTTGAATGTCGCGAGCACTCCAATCATTTAGTAAAACCATTCCGAAAATATAATCTTCAGCTTCATAAGTTGAAATATTTTCGCCCATTACATTTACATCTGTTGTAATAAAAGCAGTCTCTAATTCAAAGTCTACTAAACGGGAAGCACCGAAAACAGGCGTGTCGTGTCCAGCTGGCAAAGTTTGTCCCATCGGTCTGTGAACTGGAATTCCAGAGGGAACAATGGTAGAACTTCTTCCATGATATCCAACCGGAATGTGAAGCCAGTTGGGCAACAAAGCATTGTCTGGATCGCGGAACATTTTACCCACGTTTGTAGCGTGCTCTCTACTAGAATAAAAGTCGGTGTAATCGCCAATTAAAACTGGAAGTTGCATCTCTACATCTTCAATTTTAAATATAACAATATCTCTATGTTTTGTTGAATCTCTTAATTGTGGATTAGTCTCGTCGAATATCTCTGCGATACGATTTCGAACCAAACGCCATGTTTTTTTTCCGTCAGAAATAAAATCATTTAGCGTATCCTGCATAAACATATCATCGGTTAATTCTATTCCTTCAAAATAGTTTAATTGCTGTAAAGCCCCTAAATCTATGGCGTAATCGCCAATTCTCGTTCCTACGGTAACGACATTTTCTTTAGTAAGAAATACACCGAAAGGAATATTCTGAATGGGGAAGTCGCTATTTTCTGGCACTTCTAACCATGATTTTCTACTGGTATCGTTGGCAGTTATTGGCATGTTTAATGTTAATTATTTGTTGAAAAATTACTTGTCAAATATATCATAATCTAGCAGTTTGACAAACGTTTTTTTGTATTTTTGCGTGAAATTAACGAAAAACAAAAAAATGCAACGCGACGAACAAATTTTTGATCTTATCCAAGAGGAGAAAGAAAGACAAATTCACGGACTAGAGCTTATTGCTTCTGAGAATTTTGTAAGTGATGAAGTAATGGCAGCAGCAGGGTCTGTTTTAACTAATAAATATGCTGAAGGTTATCCTGGCAAAAGATACTACGGCGGTTGCGAAGTAGTTGACGTTATTGAGCAGATTGCTATTGATAGAGCTAAAGAATTATTTGGAGCTGAATATGCAAACGTACAGCCTCACTCAGGTTCTCAGGCAAACACAGCTGTTTATCACGCTTGTTTAAATCCTGGTGATACTATTTTAGGTTTCGATTTATCTCACGGTGGTCACTTGACTCACGGTTCTCCAGTAAACTTCTCAGGACGTTTATATCGCCCAGTTTTTTACGGTGTAGATGCTGAAACTGGTCGTTTAGATTATGATAAAATTCAAGAAATTGCAACTAAAGAACAGCCAAAATTAATCATCGCTGGAGCTTCGGCTTATTCTCGTGATATGGATTTTGCTCGTTTCAGACAAATTGCTGACAGCGTAGGAGCGATCTTATTTGCTGATATTTCTCACCCAGCTGGTCTTATAGCAAAAGGATTATTAAACGATCCAATTCCACATTGTCATATTGTTTCTACAACAACTCACAAAACATTACGTGGGCCACGTGGAGGTCTTATTTTAATGGGGAAAGATTTCCCAAATCCACAAGGATTAACGACTCCAAAAGGAGAAATCAGAATGATGTCTTCATTGTTGGATTTAGCTGTTTTTCCAGGAAATCAAGGTGGACCGTTAATGCATATTATCGCTGCTAAAGCGGTTGCTTTCGGTGAAGCGCTTAAAGATGAGTTCTTTACTTATGCAATGCAATTGCAAAAAAATGCAAACGCAATGGCTGATGCTTTCGTAAAAAGAGGTTATAATATTATCTCTGGCGGAACAGATAACCATATGATGCTTATTGACTTAAGAAATAAAAATATTTCTGGTAAAGAAGCTGAAAACGCATTAGTAAAAGCTGAAATTACAGTAAACAAAAACATGGTTCCTTTTGACGATAAATCTCCATTTATCACGTCTGGAATCCGTGTTGGAACAGCTGCAATCACAACTCGTGGTTTAGTTGAAAAAGATATGGAAACTATCGTAGCTTTAATCGATAAAGTTCTTACTGATCACACAAATGAAGACGTTATTGAAGAAGTTGCTGAAGAAGTAAACGAATTAATGAGCGAAAGACCAATTTTTGCGTATTAATTAGTTTAAAGTTTAAGGTTTCAAGTTTAAAGTTTTGTAATGCGTAAATAAGCGTATTATGAAACTTTAAACTTTTTTCGTTTAGATAAGAAACTTGAAACCTGAAACAAAATAAACCTGAAACAAATTAAAAAAATGGGCGTATTAAGATTACAATTGCCAACCGACCCAAGATGGGTAAATATTGTTGAGAAAAATATTGAAGAAATCTTGACAGATCACGCTTGGTGCGAACAGAAAGCGGCAACAAACGCGATTACGATTATTACGAATAATTCTGAACATCAAGATTTAGTGAAAGATTTATTGGCTTTAGCTAAAGAAGAAATTGATCATTTTGAACAAGTTCATAATATCATTATCAAAAGAGGACTAAAACTAGGGCGTGAGCGTAAAGATGATTACGTAAACGAATTATATCAATACATGAAAAGAAGCGGTGACGGAAGCCGTGTTTCTGGATTGGTAGAAAGATTATTATTCTCTGCGATGATTGAAGCCAGAAGCTGTGAACGTTTCAAAGTTCTTTCTGAAAACATAAAAGACGAAGAACTTGCTGTGTTTTATAGAGAATTAATGGAAAGCGAAGCAGGACATTATACAACTTTCATCACCTACGCACGTAAATACGGAACAGGAATCGATGTTGAAAAACGCTGGAGAGAATGGTTAGCTTTTGAAGAATCAATCATTACCAATTACGGAAAAGGAGAGACGATACACGGATAAAGTTTTTTGTTTCAGGTTTATTTTTGTTTCAAGTTCCAAGTTGATAAACTTTGTGAATCTTTGTGAAATCTTAGTGGATCTCGGTGAAATAAAAAAATCCGTGAAAATCTGCGTTTTCGCGAAAGCGAATCCGTTTAATCCGTGTTCTATTTACCCAATAATTTAAATCTGAAATCTACATTCTAAAATCTAAAATTCCCTATATTTGAGAGTAACCAAAATCTCGAACTATGAGAATAGAAATGGACCTGAAATTAGGATTTAAAGATGTAATGTTTAGACCTAAAAGATCAACGCTTAAAAGCCGTTCTGAAGTTTCTTTAGAGCAAAATTTCAAATTTTTGCACAGCACAGCATCTTGGACAGGAACTCCGATAATGGCTGCCAATATGGATACCGTAGGAACTTTTGAAATAGCGAAAGTTTTAGCAAAAGAAAAACTCTTTACGGCCATTCATAAACATTACACATTAGAAGAATGGAATGTATTTCTAAAAGATGTAACTCCAGATTTCTATGATTATATTGCCGTAAGCACAGGAACAGGGAAAGAAGATTTTGATAAAATAGGTGCAATAATTTCTGCAAATCCATTGCTGAAATTTATTTGTATTGATGTTGCAAACGGTTACTCGGAACATTTTGTTCAGTTTTTAAAGAAAACCCGAAAACAATATCCAGATAAAATCATTATTGCCGGAAATGTAGTTACGGGCGAAATGACCGAAGAGTTACTTTTGGCTGGAGCCGATATCGTAAAAGTCGGAATTGGTCCAGGTTCGGTTTGCACAACCCGAGTTAAAACAGGTGTTGGTTATCCACAATTATCTGCTATAATTGAATGTGCCGACGCAGCTCATGGTTTAGGCGGACACATTATAAGTGATGGCGGATGCACAACTCCCGGCGATGTTGCCAAAGCTTTTGGCGCTGCAGCTGATTTTGTTATGCTTGGCGGTATGCTTGCAGGACACACAGAAAGTGGAGGCGAACTAATAGAAGTAAAAGGCGAAAAATTCAAACAATTTTACGGAATGAGCTCTAAAACTGCAATGGAGAAACATGCTGGAGGTGTTGCAGAATACAGAGCCAGTGAAGGGAAAACAGTTCAAGTTCCGTTTAAAGGAGACGTTATTCATACTGTTTTAGATATATTGGGAGGAATTAGAAGTACTTGCACTTATGTAGGAGCTTCAAGATTAAAAGAATTAACAAAAAGAACAACTTTCATCCGCGTAAGCGAACAAGAAAATCAAGTTTTTACAAAATAAATATGATTACAATTACCGAAGCATCTCTTGAAGATATAGCTAAAATTCAAGAAATTGCACATATAACTTGGCCAATTACTTATGGCGAAATTCTAACTGCAGAACAATTAGAATATATGTTGGATATGATATATTCTAATGAAGCATTATCAAAACAAATCCAGAATAAAGAACAGTTGTTTTATTTAATTTCTGATACAGAATCAGTAATTGGCTTCATAGGAATTGAGCATAATTATAAAAACGAAGCAATTACCAAAATTCATAAAATATATCTTCTGCCAGAAACACAAGGAAAAGGTTTCGGCAAAATAGTGTTTGAAGAAATTGCAAAAATGGCTTTAGAAAATAATTCAAAAGAACTTTTATTAAATGTAAACCGATTTAACACGGCGTTGAATTTCTACAAAAAACTAGGTTTCGAAATCAAAGAAACGGTTGATATAGAAATTGGAAATGGGTATTTAATGGAAGATTATGTGATGGGGAAAAATATTTAAAAGTAGTTTTTTCTTAATCTTGTCATTTCGACGAAGGAGAAATCACACAAGTATTTCTGCAAAGTAAATCGCCAATCTTTGTCGAGTTTCGAGTGTGATTCCTCGTTCCTCGGAATGACAAACTGTAGGTATTTGGCTCATTCAACTCACAATCACATCATGCTTAAACAATAACCCTTTCAATTCTTTCAAAGAAAAAACAGCTTTTTTCAGTTTCGTTTTAGAAGGATCAATAGTGTAATTATAACTTGTATTAAAATCGGCTTTATTGGCTATGGCTTTGTTGAATTCAGAACGATACAAATCGCAGTTGTCAAATAAAACGCCTGTTAAATCAGCTGCCATAAAATCTACTGCTATTAAACTGCAATTAGTAAATGGAGTTCCTTTTAGTTTTAAAGTGTAAAACTTGGAGAAATCCAAAATGCAATCATTAAAGCGAACTTCAAAAATGAGTTTGTCACACATCGCAAAATTCACTTCTTTAATTTCGCAGCGATTAAAAGTTACGGTTCTAAAAGCAACATAATTAATTTTTGCTTCACTGAAAATGCAGTTATTAAAAACACAATCGATAAAAGTAACGGCCAAAAAAGTGCAAGCAGAGAAGTTACAATTGTTAAAAACACAGCATTCGAAGTCTTTAAAATTAAGATCATCTTTGGTGTAAACAATCGTATTGTATTCTTTATCAAGAAAATATTCGCTTTCTTTTTTCAATCTTTTTCGATAATTATTTGAAGGTGAAAAGGTAATAATTTACCATAGAAAAATGAGAACAAATTATAAATGATTTTGATTCCATTCTCATTTTTAATCCATAAAATGCTGTAGCTTTACACTTATTTTTTAAGTTAAAACATATCAATTTTTATTATATGGAACCAACAAGAAAGGAACATGATTTTTTAGGAGAATTAGAAATTCCGAATCATTTATACTACGGAATCCAGACTTTTAGAGCTGTAGAGAATTTCAATATTACAGGAATTCCGATTTCAAAAGAACCTTTATTCATCAAAGCTTTAGGTTATGTAAAAAAAGCTGCAGCTTTAGCCAACAAAGATTGTGGTGCTATTGATGCAAAAATAGCAGAAGCAATCTGTTATGGAAGCGATCAGGTTATTGCTGGTAAATTTGATCAGGAATTTGTGAGTGATTTAATTCAGGGTGGCGCTGGAACTTCGGTAAATATGAATGCAAACGAAGTTATTGCCAATATTGGATTAGAATATTTAGGTCATAAAAAAGGAGAATACCAGTTTCTTCATCCAAATAATCATGTAAATTGTTCTCAGTCTACAAACGATGCATACCCATCAGCATTTAGAATTGCTTTGTATTTGAAAATGGACAGCTTCATCAAAACTTTAGCAGGTTTAGAAGTTGCTTTTGCCAAAAAAGGAGAGGAGTTCAAAGAAGTTCTAAAAATGGGAAGAACGCAGCTTCAAGATGCGGTACCAATGACTTTAGGGCAAGAATTTAAAGCTTATGCAACAACAATTGGCGAAGATATTCAGCGTTTGAAAAATGCTCAAGAATTATTGTTGGAAATCAATATGGGCGCAACAGCCATTGGGACAAAAGTAAATGCTCCCGAAGGGTATCCAGAAATCTGTGTAAAATATTTGGCAGATGAGGTTGGAATTCCTTTAACGCTTTCGCCAGATTTGATTGAAGCAACGGTAGATACAGGCGCTTACGTTCAGATTATGGGAACATTAAAACGTTCTGCGGTTAAGATTTCTAAAATCTGTAATGATTTACGGTTATTAAGTTCTGGACCGAGAACGGGTTTAAATGAGATTAATCTTCCCGCACGTCAACCAGGTTCGTCTATTATGCCAGGAAAAGTAAATCCGGTAATTCCAGAAGTGGTAAATCAGACTTGTTTCTATGTGATTGGACAAGATTTAACGGTTACAATGGCGGCAGAAGCAGGACAATTGCAATTGAATGTAATGGAGCCCGTTATTGCTTTTGCGATGTTTACTTCGTTAGATTATCTTTCAAATGCGATTCAGACTTTAATTGATAAATGTATCAACGGAATCACTGCAAATGTTGACCATTGCTATAATATGGTTATGAATAGTATCGGAATCGTAACGCAATTGAACCCGATTATTGGTTACGAAGAAAGTGCAAGTATTGCTGGAGAAGCGTTAAAAACAGGTAAAAGTGTGCATCAAATTGCTGTTTTAGAACGTAAATTAATTACACAGGAAAAATGGGATGAGATTTATTCTTTAGAAAATCTAATTCATCCAAAGTTTATCACTAAATAAAAAATAGCAATAGTATAAATTAAAGCTGTCAATTTTTTTTGACGGCTTTTTTTGTTAAAATATTTTTTAAATTATTTTGTATCAGTGCTTAAGATGTTGAAAATAAGACTTATATTTACAATGAGCTTGATTTTTATTTCTAAAACAAAACTTCGTAAATGGTACTTTTTTTTCAAAATAATGCCGTTAAGTACAAGTCTAAAATCTTAGGATTACTATTAATTATTTCTTTTAATTTATCTGCTCAAGAGGAAATTAAAAATCCTGAAATCGAAACTCCAACGATCTGTCCTCCTAAAACGTTATTTGATCTTTTTAAGAAAAAAGACGATGCTTTGGTTGTTAAACCAACAAAGAACAATTTCTTTTTATTAATTCCAGCAATTGGTTCACAGCCTGCTACAGGTTTCTTTTTTGGTGCTGTGGCTCAATATACCTTTAAAGGAGAAGAAGAAAAAGATAAGTACTCAATTGCCAACATAGGGATTACTTATACGGTAAAAAATCAGTGGCTGGTTAACATTAAAAACAATATTTTGCTGAAGAATAATAAAATCTTTTTGAGTGGAGATTATCGTTTATACTTGTTTTCGCAGCCCAATTATGGTTTAGGAACCGATATCATTCCGCCCAGACGTGATCGACCTCCAGGTTTTAGTGTAGATTCTCTTGCTCAAGCAATGGATTATAATTATTTGAAGTTTCATCAAACGGTTTCTTTTGAGGTCAAAGAGAACTACTATATTGGAGGAGGTATTAATATTGACTGGTACTCAAGGATACAAGATGAGCAATTAGATGTTGCAAACGGAAAATATACGTACCATTACAATTATAGCCAAAAATACGGATTTGATAATTCTGAATATTTCTTGAATGGTGTAAGTCTAAATCTAGTTCACGATTCGCGAGATAATCAAGTAAATGCATCAAAAGGCTGGTTTGCCAATATAAATTATAGATTTAATCCTGTATTGTTTAATAATCAAGATTATAGCAATGTCCTTTTTGCAGAATACCGTCATTTTATTCCTGTTTCTCATAAAAATCCACATTATATTTTAGCTATTTGGACGTACGGGCAATTTGTGACTAGAGGAAAAGTTCCGTATTTAAATCTTCCTGCAATTGGCTGGGATCAGCGCAGCAGGAGTGGAGAAGGGTATACGCAGGGATTATTTAGAGGAAATGGGTTGGTTTATTTGTCTACAGAATTTAGGTTTCCCATTACATGCAATCAATTGTTAAGCGGTACGGTTTTTACCAATTTTGTGACAGCCAGTAATTCTGATAATGATTTAAAATTATTCAAATCAATACAACCAGCGGCTGGTGTTGGTTTGAGAATCTTAATTGATAAAGCTTCCAAAACGAATCTGATTTTGGATTATGCGTGGGGTAACAATTCTAAAGGATTCTATTTGAATGCTGGAGAGACTTTTTAATCTCAAAAATTAGGAATCAGAAAACTTTAAGTGCAAAATAATATCAAAAAGTAGGCTATGATGTCTGCTTTTTTGATTCTTCATAATTAAATCATAATTTGTAATGATGTGCCAAATTATGTTAAATTGTATTCTTATTTTTGTTGTATATACAAACTTCTTAAGATGAAATTACTTATAGTTGAAGACGAACCAAATCTATTATCAATATTAAGAAAAGGATTTGCAGAAAATAATAATGAAGTAAGCGTTGCAATGGACGGTAAAACGGCTATGGAGATGATTCATAATTATACCTTCGATGTAGTGATTTTAGACGTTATGCTTCCTGATGTTAATGGAATTGAAATTTGCAGAAGACTCCGCGCTGCAAAAAACTTTGTGCCAATTTTGCTTTTAACGGCTTTAGGAACCTCAGAAAACATTGTAACAGGATTAAATGCTGGTGCCGACGATTATTTGGTTAAGCCTTTTAAATTTGGCGAATTAGATGCCAGAATAAATGCGCTGTACAGAAGATCACAACAGGAAACAGAAAAAATAGATACCATCACAATTGCTGATTTAGAAATAAACGGACGCGCCAAAACCGTTAAAAGAGATGGAGAAAACATCATTTTAACGGCCAAAGAATTCAAACTTTTATATTATTTAGCAAAAAATACAGGTAGAATCGTATCTCGCGATCAGATTTTGGACAATGTTTGGGATATTAATTTTGATATGAATACCAACGTTGTTGATGTCTATATTACATACTTAAGAAGAAAGATAGATAAGCCTTATTCGTCCAAACTTATTCATACTATGAAAGGTTTGGGGTATGTTATAAAACCATAATATGGATATTAGAAAAAAAATTACTTTTAATTACGTTGCTCTTTCTACCTTTAGTACTTCGCTATTGTGTATCATCGTATTTTTCCTGTTTAGAGAAAACAATCGTTATCATTTTTTGAAGCGTCTGGATGATAGAGCAAAAATTGTTTCTTCTATTCATTTTCAAAAAGACCCAGAAAAGATCAAATATTACAAGAACCTTAAAAAGAATGGTCTTGAAGAATTGATCGAGGAAGAAGAATACGTACTGAAAATCAACAGTCATAATAGTTTTGATTACAATACCAATCTCAATCTTCCAAACTCTTTTTATACCAATATTTTAAGAACAGGAAAAGATTCTTTTGAAAGAGATAACAAATATTATTTAGGACAGATTTTTCAAGAAAACAATCAAAAATATATTGTAATTGTTGGGGCAAGAGATCGAAAAGGAAAAGATACGACTGTTTATATTGTTAAAATTATGCTTTTTGGCGGAATCGGTTTTGTGATTCTAGCTTTTCTTTTAGGACGATTTTTAGCAAAACGCGTTGTCGATCCAGTTGCAAGAATTACAAAAGAAGTAAAAAGAATTAGTGCTTCTAATCTTCATAATCGTTTGCCTGAAGTAAAAAATTCTGATGAAATTTCAGATTTGACCAATACTTTTAATAACATGCTGGATCGTTTGGAAACTTCTTTTGAGATTCAAGCCAACTTTATTAATAATGCATCTCACGAATTAAAAACGCCAATTACAACTATTATTGCCGAAGCAGAAATTATGCTGCTTAAAGAAAGAGAGCAACAAGAATATATCGAATCTCTGCAAAATATCTACAGTCAGGCCTCAAGATTAGGAAACTTAACGGAAAGCTTGCTGAAATTGACTCAAACGGGTTACGACGGACAAAAACAAGTGTCTGATATTGCTCGAATGGACGAATTGTTATTGGATGTAAAATCAGATTTAGATAAAATTTATCCAGATAACCGCGTAAGCATTAGGCTTAATTTTGCTCCAGAAGATTCGAATCTATTATTGCTCCCATGCAATAAACCGCTTTTAGAATTAGCAATCAATAATATTATTACCAATGGAGTAAAGTATTCTGATAACAATGAAGTCTTTGTGAGTCTTTCTGCTAATAAAGAAATGATTAAAATATCGATTAATGATATTGGAATCGGAATTCCGCCCGAGGATATTCCGCATTTGTATGAACCTTTCTTTAGAGGTAAAATCGCTGCCAAGTATATAGGATACGGGTTGGGACTTCCATTAGCTTCTAAAATCATTAGAATGCATGATGGCGAACTTCAAGTGCAGTCGGAGCAAAATAAAGGAACAATCGTCACGATTATCTTTAAAAAAGGCAACATTAAAAAATCTAATGTTTAATTTTAGAAAATTCTAATTTTAGATTAATTAAGGTCTAATTTGCGGACAGTTATTTTGTAAGTATAAACTAAAAGATGTACTTATGAAAAACTTTCTTATACCTACGACTTTAAAAGATGATACAATCTCTGCTGTTAAATCTGCGGTGAATCAGTCCAAAAATGCGGAATCAGAAATTATTTTAGTATTAGTTTCGGAAGCGCCCGATACTTTTTCTTCTTCTGGTTTTTTAAGAGAAATGAAATCTGGACTCACTAGAAGTCAGGAAGAAGTTCTAGAAACTTGCCGATATATTGTTGAACACACTTCAAACATAAAATTAAAAGTTCATAATCAATACGGACTTTCAGCACCAATTTTTAAAAGGCTAATTGAAGCCTTTTCAGTCAAATTGGTCATTCTTACCCATTCTTATAAACAAGAAACCAAAAAGATACACCAGTATTTGGTGCAATTGGCAGGAAATCAGAAATGCCCAATTCTTCATTTAAGCACAGAGATTAATAAAGAAGTTTTTCATAAAGCACTTTATGTAGAAAATTCTAGTATGAACATTCATGTAAAAGATGTTCAAGATTTTTTGAGCGCCAATTTCTCTTTTGAGATCGTAAGTCAAACTGCTAGTTTTGAAGACGACTACGAAAAAGTCGCTCCATTCTTATCGGAAGCGATTTCAAAACATAATATTGATATGTTGGTAGAAACCAGAAAAGGCGAAAAAATCAAATTTAAAAAATCGAAAAAAGAAAATGTCAATGAAAAACTAGGGCTTCCTGTTCTTTCATTGTACGAAGAGATGGTTTAGTTAGTAAATAGTTGATAGTTGATAGTTAATGGGAATTGTTCTTGTTCTAGCCTCCGCTAATTTTACTGATTTAACCAATTTAAAGATGCAATAAATCTAAAAACTAATCACACTTGACTAAGACTAATTACTAAAGAGTAATCATTAAGAAGTAAAAACCGCAATATTAATTTAAGACCGAAAATATGTTATTAAAGAAAAGAATACCAATGAAGTACGTTCTCGGGAAAATTAAAGTAGAAATTGTATTGGTATTAGCGTATACCATACTATTTGAGATTTTTCATCATTATTTCATCAATCTCCCTGTAGATATCCCGATTGCCATTCCGACTATGATCGGAACCATAATTTCCTTACTATTAGCTTTTAAGTCAAACCAGGCTTATGATAGATGGTGGGAAGCGCGAATTGTTTGGGGTGCTGTTGTAAACGACTCTAGAACTTTGATTCGTCAGGTTTTAACGTTTTATGAAGATCCAGATTTCTCTGTTGAAGCAAGCGAATTCAAAGAAAATTTTGCTAAAAGACAAATTGCATGGTGTTACAGTTTAGGTCAGTCGCTTCGAAACAGAGATGCAATAAAACCGATTGAAGGTTTTATTAGCGAAGAAGAAATCAGATACATCAAAAATCATCAAAACGTTCCAAATGCAATTTTGATGCTACATGCGAGAGATTTACGAAATGCTAAAAACGAAAAGAAAATCAACATGTATCAGCAGGTTGAAATCGATAATACTTTATCTAGATTATGTGATGAAATGGGAAAATGTGAGCGTATTAAAAACACGATTTTCCCAACAACATACAGTATGTATATTAGATTGACTTTGTGTTTGTTCATTTTTCTACTGCCTTTCGGATTAACGAGTGTTTTAAGCTGGTTTGCAATTCCTCTAATTACAGCAATTGGTGCTGCTTTCTTCTTGATCGAAAGAATGGCGATTCATTTGCAAGATCCGTTTGAAAACAGACCAACGGATACTCCAGTTACCGCAATTGCAAATACAATTGAAAAAAATATTAAACAAATGCTGAACGAATATCAAAGCGAGTTTGATATCCTGAAAGAATTTGACTTAAAAGATGAGCCTAAGAAAGTCGAAAAAGACGCTTATTTTGTCTTATAACTATTTAATTTTGGTCTGCTTTTAATTGTTGGCTGGACAGTGTGTAGTTGCGCTGTCCAGTTTTTTTTTATATAAAGATCTATTGATTTTTAAACACATAGAAACATAGATTGAATTATAGATAAAGATGTTTAAAAAAAATCTAAATTTTTACACATAGCTATGTGTGTTTAAATAAGTGAAACGTCTTATAAACACAAACAAAACTATGTGTCTATGTGTTTAAAATTATCTACAGACTTTTTGTTGCCAGTTTCCCTAAAGTCTGAATAGCAGTTCTTAACTCATTTGACCACGGCAGACCAAAACTCAATCGCATACAGTTTGAAAATTGATCTTGGAAAGAAAAAATCCTGCCTGGAGCAATACTGATATTGTGTTTCATCGCTAAATGATAAAAAGCAGCAGTATCAATTTTTTTGTCCAATTCGATCCATAGAAAAAATCCACCTTGAGGCTGACTTACTTTTGTTCCTTTCGGAAAAGATTCCAGAACTGTATTAATATAATTGTTGCAATTATGATTTAATATCTGGCGTATTTTTCGAAGATGATTTTCATAACGTCCGTTTTTTAAAAAATCCCCCACAACTTCGTGCGTAATAGTAGGCGAGGAGAGCGAATGATAAATTTTGTTTCTTAAGATTTGTTTTTTGAATTTCCCAGGCGAAACCCATCCTACGCGATAACCGGGAGCCAATGTTTTGGATACAGAGCTGCAGCAAAGTACAATTCCGCTTTCATCATAAGTTTTACAATTTGTTGGTCGGCTCGAACCAAAGTACAAATCACCGTGAATATCATCTTCAATCAATGGAATGTTATAGAACTCCATTAATTTCACCACTTCTATTTTATGTTCTGCAGGCATCATACTTCCAGAAGGGTTACTAAAATTACTCATCAGTAAACATAGTTTTACTTTTTTAGAAGAAAGCGATTTTTTGAGTGCTTCTAATTCTATTCCAGTTGTCATGTTTGTAGGCAGTTCCATGATATACAATCCTAAAGATTTGGCCAATTGCAAGATGCCAAAATAAGCGGGACTTTCTGTAATTATGGTATCGCCGGGTTGTGTTAACGTCATTAAACAATGAGATATGGCACTTGTGCAGCCAGGCATTGTAATAATATCTTCTTCTGTTAGCGATCCTCCCCATGTAAAAGACCATCGGGCAATTTCTCTTCTTAAATTAAGATTACCTTTTACTTGCTCATAACTAGTTCCGCTGTTTGGGAGTTGACGCATCGCCTGAACCATTCCTTTATTTAATTTAGCAATAGGAAGAAGTTCGTTTGACGGAAATCCCAAAGAAAGCATCGTAATATTTGGATCTGTCATATTGCCGTAAACCTGATCGATTAAATCTTCGCGGTCAATATTGGCACATTTTAAAATCGGACTGCTGGGCGATGGTTCAGGAATCGTTCTTGCTGAAATATTACTCACATAATATCCTGACTGCGGTCTAGCTTCAATCAAAGAACGGCTTTCGGCTTCATAATAAGCCTTACTTACAGTGCTCATGCTGTAACCCGTTTCTGCGCAAACTTCTCGAATAGAAGGCAGTTTATCGCCAACGCTCAAGACGCCAGACTTAATTTGTTTTTCAATACGGTCAGCAAATTGAAGATATAAGTAATTCGAATTTTTCATAAAAAAATAAAACTGTTATGGTGCAATTTACAAAAACTGTATCTGTATTGCTGTTTTATTTTTTAGAAATTTGCTTAAATAGAAAACTAAACAATAAAAACATCTCGTGAAAACAACAAAATACTACATCGCTGCTATTACATGTTTTGTAATCTGGGGATTTTTCAGTTTGGTTTTGAGACCAATACATGA
Organism: Flavobacterium humidisoli; assembly: GCF_023272795.1. NCBI lineage: Bacteria > Pseudomonadati > Bacteroidota > Flavobacteriia > Flavobacteriales > Flavobacteriaceae > Flavobacterium > Flavobacterium humidisoli. The sequence goes on from NZ_CP096829.1 coordinate 3,560,193, forward strand.
CTATCCTTCTTTAGATATTTTATTCTATCGTGTTTTTAGCTGTAGTATTTTAATGCTTCTTATTGCATTTTCTTTCAAGAGAAAAAGAATGAAAGAAGCTGTTCAAACTTTTAAATTAATGCCAGTTTTTGAGAAGCGAAAAACCATTTTACTAAATATTGGCGGAAGCGTTTTTCTAATGGCTAACTGGTTTACATTTATTTATGTTATGAATCATGTAAGTGTAAAAGCGACTTCCTTGGCGTATTTGGTTTGTCCTATTTTAACCACGCTGCTGGCTTATTTTATTTTGCACGAAAAACTAAATAAAACACAATGGATTGCTGTTGGATTAAGCATTTCAGGGTGTATTTTGTTATCGTATGCAAATATTATGGATATGTTTTTTAGTATTATAATCGGTTTTACATACGCCTCTTATTTAGTAAGTCAGCGTGTTAATAAAGGTTTTGATAAATTTATAATTCTAACTTTTCACATCACATTAGCGGCATTATGTTTACTGCCTTTTTATCCATTTTACAGCGGAACAGTTCCAACAGAATTTAAATTTTATTTCTGCATCGAAACCATTGCCATTTTGTTTACTATTTTCCCATTGTTTCTTAATTTATATGCCCTTTCGGGGATAAATTCTTCGACAGTCGGAATGCTTTTAAATATTAACCCAATGATTGCTTTTTTATTGGCAATGTTTTTATACAAAGAACAATTCGGATTTATACAAATTGCTGCATACGGAATTATTTTTGCCGCAGTTGTAGTTTTCAATTCACATCATATTTTTGCGGCCAAGCAAAAAAGAACCGCAATATCCAAAGGTTCTCAATAGTAATTTTCATATTTTTTATTGGTTTAAAATCGAAAATTACCAGAATCTTAACAGGATGTTTAAACAGGAATGATTATTTTTCATTCCTGTTTTTTTATGCGAAAAAGCGTAAAAATGTTTAGCCACAGATTGCACAGATTAAGAGGATTATTTTCTATGTGTTAAAATTTAAATCAAATCCTTTTAATCTGTGTAATCTGTGGCAAAAAAAATCTAATACAAACCGAACCTATTAATATGAAAAATACCAAACTTCAAGCCTTTACTCCGTTATTTTATTTAGTGTGGTCAGACGATTTATTGACTCAGAAAGAATTTGCAACTTTAAAAGAGTTTATAAACTCCCTAACTGTTTTATCTGAAGAAGAAAAAGAGTATCTACTTTCTAAAGTAGATATTTTAAATCCGCCTTCGCGAAACGAACTCACGCAATGGAAATTGGATATTGAAACAAGTATTCAGGACAAATCTTCGATAAAGTCTATTTTTGATATTGCGAAAGCACTTTCGGGAAATGATTTGGATTTAACACCAATCGAATCAGATTTCAAAAAACTAGAAAATGATTTAGGAATTTTAGGAGAAGAAGCACTTCAAAATTTTAAAACAAAAGCAGGTTCTTTTACGGCCAATTCTCATACCGATGCAAGTTTTGATATTCAGAAAATCACTCAACTTTTAGACGGAAAAGAAGCTGCCATAATCAAAAGAGTAAAATCGGTCATTTCAAGACCTGAATTTGCGTATGAAACTTCTACCGATATTAATGTGTTTAGGCAGACAGTTTACAAATGGTGTAAAATTTTAGCAGATGAAAATCTCGGAAATATGGCTTATCCTAAACAATATGGTGGAGGAGAAAACATAGCCGATTATTTTGCCATTATGGAGACACTAAGTTATCACGATTTAAGTTTAGTAATAAAATTTGGAGTTCAGTTTGGACTGTGGGGAATGAGTGTTCAATCTTTAGGAACAGAAAAACATTACGCTAAATATCTAAAAGATATTGGTTCGCTAAAACTTCCGGGCTGTTTTGCCATGACCGAAACACATCACGGATCGAACGTAAAAGGTTTGGAAACTACAGCAACTTACAATCATATCGATCAGACTTTTACCATTCATACACCAAATAAAAACGCTCAAAAAGAATATATTGGAAATGCAGCTGTTCATGGACAAATGGCAACTGTTTTTGCTAAATTAATTATTGACGATCATGATTATGGTGTAAATGCATTTGTGGTTCCGTTACGTGATCCTAATGGAAATGTTGTAGAAGGTGTTACGATTGGCGATTGCGGTCATAAAATGGGATTAAATGGTGTTGATAACGGAACCATTAGTTTCGACAACGTTGTGATTCCGAAGGATAATATGCTGGATCGTTTTGCTTCTGTCAATGATAAAGGCGAATTCGAAAGTCCTATTCCGAGTGATAACAGACGATTTTTTACCATGTTAGGAACTTTGGTTGGAGGAAGAATCGGGATTCCGCGTTCGGCTCTGGCTGCGGCTAAATCTGGACTGACAATTGCCATTCGCTACAGCGATCAAAGAAGACAATTTGGACCAGAAGGTGGATCTGAAGTTCCGATTTTAAACTACAGAATGCATCAACGCAGATTGTTGCCGCATTTAGCCAAAACATACGCCGTTCATTTTGCGCTTCAATATCTAACAAATAGATTTTTAAATAGAACAGAAGCCGAAATGCAGGAAATTGAAGCTTTAGCAGCGGGAATGAAATCGTATTCTACTTGGAGTACGAGAGATATTTTGCAGGAATGTCGTGAAGCGTGCGGCGGAAAAGGCTATTTGTCTGAAAACCGAATTGATGCACTTAAAAATGATACCGAAATTTACACGACTTTTGAAGGCGATAATACGGTTTTAATGCAATTGGTAGCCAAAAATCGTTTGGCAGAATTCAGAAAATCGTTTGGAGAAATGGGTTCTTTAGGGATTATTAATTATGTGTATGAAAATGCTAAAACTGCAATTACAGAAAAGAATCCAATTGCAACAAGAAAAACAGACGACGAACATTTATTAGACAGCGAATTTCATTTACAAGCCTTTGTTCACCGAGAAAAAACAATTCTAGCTTCGGCAGCGAGACGTATTAAAAAATTGGTTGATGGCGGATTAGAAGCGTATGATGCTTTTAATGTCGTACAGCATCAGATGATAGATGTTGCTCAAGCCTATTTAGAAAGAGTAGTTTTAGAACAATTTCAAATTGCCATAAAAGCAGTTGAAGATGAATCTTCAAAAGCAATTTTGACTAAATTGAATCAGTTGTATGCACTTTCTCAAATCGAAAAAAATAAAGCATGGTATCTGGAAGACGGTTATATGGAGGCGGTAAAAACCAAAGCAGTACGTAAAATGGTTAATCAGCTTTGTTGGGACATTCGTCCAGATGCAGTAGCTTTAGTAAATGCATTTGATATTCCTGAAAGCTGTTTAGCTGCGCCGATTGCAGTATAATATTGATAAAAAAGCCTTTTTAATTTAAAATGAAAAAAGGCTTTTTTTTATATCAAACTTAAAATGAGATAAATTTCTTTATATCAAAACCGCTAAATTGATTTGCTATTAAAATAACTTTCTTTTTCAAAATCTTGAATATTCATAGAAATGGAAGGAACTTGCGGCAGTAAGTCTTTCAATTTAGTAACAATTACTTTCGATAAATTACCTTTCTGTTCAGCATTTCTGCCTTCCATGATATAACCAAAAACGTGAATAAAATCGTCTTGAGTATTTCCATTATTATAATCTGAAAAAGCATGGATACGAACTTTAATTTCTGGTGCAGTAAAAAGATTTGTTGATAAGGCAGCCTCAAAAACTTCCTGCATTATTTCGGCTGTAGTTTTTAATCTCGTTACATTTTCAGAACAATCAATAATAAAATTTGGCATTTGTTTTTAGCTTAGGTTAGACATTCAGTTCAAACAAAATTAGGAAACATTCTTCGGATTTCGTTTATTTTCCAGTCCGTATAAATAATTTATTCTTTCTATTTTCACTTTATTATATTTGTAATTCCCTTTATATAAAATCAGCTTGAAAAATTATTTTTTATTTCTCTTAATCCTTATAGTAAACTTTCCGGTTTTTGCATTGGAAAATACCGATGTTATTTTAAAAGAATTAAATAATGCGATAAAAAATAAGCAGCAATATGTAAAACTTAAAGAAGAAAGAATTCTGAATTTTAAGAAAATAAAATCGGATAATCTTACGCCAGAACAAGAATATAATTACAACAAAACCTTATATCTCGAATACCAAAAATTAAACTCAGATTCGGCTATTCGATACGTTAAAAAGAATCTAAGAATAGCAGAACAACTGCAAAACAAAGAACTTTTTAATTTGGCGCAGCTGCAGCTGGTAACACTTTATTCTTCATCAGGAAAATACCGCGAATCTGAAGCCCTTTTAAAAAGTATAAACAAAAAGAATCTGGCAGTTTCGCTGCTTCCCAATTATTATATTTCGTATCGGGAGTTTTTTGAACATTATGCTGCGAATAGTGATAATCGAGAATACAGAAAACAAATAGGAAAATATCGAGATTCGTTACTAAGTGTTTTAAATCCAAATACACTCGAATATCAAATCAATAGAATTCAGCAGGATATCTTTATCCATAAAAAGTTCGAAAAACCGAAAAAGGAATTACTCGTTTTATTGAATAAAATAAAAGAAGAAGATCCGCAGTATGCTATGATTACCTATTTGCTGGGGAAAATTGCAGAGGCAACCCATCAATTAGAAGAAAGAAAGAAATACTACGCGCTTTCTGCCACTTCGGACATTAAAAACGCCAATAAAGACAATGCTTCACTGCAGGAATTAGCATTGGTTTTTTATGAAATGGGCGATGTCGACATGGCTTATAAACTCACGCAATCTGCAATTGAAGATGCATTGTACTGCAATGTCCAATTTAGAACTTTATTGATGTCAGAAGTATATTCGATTATCAATACCGTTTATTTAGAGCGTGAAGCACAAAGAAAAAGCGAATTGCAGATTTATCTCCTTTGTATTAGTCTGCTTTCTCTGTTTTTGCTGGTTGCAATTATCTACGTTTACAAGCAGATGAAAAAGGTTTCGAGAATTAGAAGTGAACTTTATGAAACTAGCCAGAAATTAGCAGAATTAAACAAAGATATTAGCGAAACAAACAGTCAGCTTCAGGAGAGCAATTTGCAATTGTCTGAATCTAATTTGGTTAAAGAAGAATACATTGCGCACTTCTTCAACCTTTGTTCGACATATATCAATAAGTTGGAGAATTATCGCATTATTTTAAACAAGAAAGCAACGGCAAAACAATTCGATGAAGTTTATAAAATTCTCAAGTCAACTACTTTGGTTGATAATGAATTAGAAGAATTATACAAGAATTTTGATATTATTTTTCTGAATTTATATCCAACATTCGTTAAAGATTTTAATGCTTTATTAATTCCAGAAGAACAGATCGTTTTAAAGCAAAATGAGTTGCTTAATACTGAGCTGCGAATCTTCGCCTTAATCAGATTAGGAATTACCGACAGTGTTAAAATAGCAGCATTTTTACGTTATTCTTTAAGTACAATTTACAACTACCGCACAAGAGCTCGAAATAAGGCTGCAGTTTCGAGAAATGATTTCGAAGAAATGGTGATGAAAATTGGTTCGATGGCTTTGAAAGGGTAAAAAAATATTTTAAAACCACTACTTTTTTTGATAATGTTTTTGTTTTAAATATTTGTAAATCAATGCTTTTTATTTTTAAACCACTACTTTTTTCTATCTAAAAATGTAACTTGTACGATAACGTTTTAGTTTTACAATATGATAGAAAAAGTTTTTATAATAGACTTTCTAATATTATCTAACTAATGCTTAATTATTACTGTTATGTTAAAAAACGTTAAAACAATTGTTGTTTTACTTTTACTGAGTTCTTTCGGTGCAAATGCCCAGAACAAAGTTCCAGTTTATCTAGATGATAAAAAACCGATTGAAGAGCGTGTAGAAGATGCGCTTAAACGAATGACAACCGAAGAGAAAATTGCCATGATTCATGCGCAGTCTAAATTTAGTTCTCCTGGCGTAAAACGTCTTGGAATTCCAGAAAACTGGATGACCGATGGACCACACGGAATTCGTGCAGAGGTAAAATGGGACGAATGGGATCAGGCAGGATGGACAAACGACTCTTGTATTGCTTTCCCAGCACTTACAGCACTTTCGTCTACATGGAACAAAGAATTGGCTTCTTTATATGGTAAATCTATTGGAGAAGAAGCACGTTACCGTAACAAAAACGTATTATTAGGGCCAGGTGTAAACATTTACAGAAGTCCATTAAACGGGCGTAACTTCGAATATATGGGAGAAGATCCGTTTTTGGCTTCAAAAATGGTTGTTCCTTATATTAAGGGAGTTCAGTCAAATGGAGTTGCTGCCTGCGTAAAACACTTTGCTTTAAACAATCAAGAAACCAATCGTAATTCGGTTGACGTCATTGTTGACGATCGTGCATTGTACGAAATTTATCTTCCAGCTTTTAAAGCTGCAGTTCAAGAAGGTGATGTTTGGTCAATTATGGGAGCTTACAATAAATATAAAGGGCAGCAATGCTGTCATAACGAATATTTGTTAAATGATATTCTTCGAGGAGAATGGGGTTTCAAAGGAGTTGTAGTTTCTGACTGGGGCGGTGTTAACGATACAAAACAAGCTATTCACAATGGTTTGGACATGGAATTTGGTTCTTGGACAAATGGACTTTCTTGGGGAACAAGTAATGCTTATGACAACTATTATTTAGCAAAACCATATTCTGAAATGATCAGAAAAGGAGAAATTGGAACAAAAGAATTAGATGAAAAAATACGTCGTATTCTGCGTTTATCTTTCTTGACAACAATGGATAGAAATCGTCCTTTCGGATCTTTCGGAACAGAAGAACACGCTATTGCTGGACGCAAAATTGCCGAAGAAGGAATTGTTTTATTGCAAAACAACAACAACATTCTTCCAATCAATCTTTCTAAAACCAAAAAGATTGCTGTAATCGGAGAAAATGCAATTAAAATGATGACTGTAGGTGGGGGAAGTTCTTCGCTTAAAGCAAGATACGAAATCACTCCGCTAGAAGGTTTAAAGAAAAGAATTGGGAATCAAGCTGAAATTGTATACGCAAGAGGTTATGTAGGTGATCCTACAAGTAATTATAACGGAGTTGTAGCTAAAGTAAGTTTAGAAGATAAGCGTTCTCCAGCTGAATTGACTGCAGAAGCTTTAAAAGTGGCTAAAGATGCTGATATTGTTCTTTTTATTGGTGGATTGAACAAGAGCCCAAATCAGGATGATGAAGGACATGATCGTAAAGATTTGAACTTATCTTATGGTCAGGATAAACTAATCAGCGATTTAGCGAAAGTAAACAAGAATATTGTTTTCGTAAATATTTCTGGAAATGCAATCGCAATGCCATGGATTAAAGAAGTTCCAGGAATTGTTCAAGGATGGTTTTTAGGAACTGAGGCAGGAAATGCTTTGGCAAATGTGTTAGTTGGAGATGTGAATCCGTCAGGAAAATTATCTTTCACTTTCCCAGTAAAATTGGCTGATAATGGTGCTCACGCTTTAGGCGAATTTCCAGGAGGCGATTCAGTAAAATACAATGAAGGAATTTTTGTAGGTTACCGTTGGGCTGATAAAAACAAAATTAAACCATTATTCTCTTTTGGACACGGTTTAAGCTATACGACTTTTGCTTACGGAAAAGTAACAGCAGACAAAAAACAAATGAACGCTGGCGATAAAATAACCTTCTCAGTTAATGTAAAAAATACAGGAAGCAGAGAAGGATCTGAAGTAGTGCAATTGTACATCACAGATGTTAAATCTTCATTGCCTCGTCCGGTAAAAGAATTAAAAGGTTTTGAGAAAGTAGCTCTTAAAGCTGGAGAAGAAAAAACAGTAAGGTTTACAATTGACAAAACGGCTTTAAGTTTCTTCGACGATAAAAAACATGACTGGGTTGCAGAACCTGGTGATTTCGAAGCAATTATTGGCGCTTCATCTACAGATATAAAATCTAAAGTGAATTTCTCACTTAAATAAGTTTTTTATTTCTAAAATTGGTTGGTTTGTAAAGCTGCAAGTGTAAAAATTTGCAGCTTTGCTTTTGTCTTAAAAAGTTAGATGAAAAATGTTAAATGTGAGACTTAAGAAGTTTTGCTTTTTATTAAATAAAGAATCAAATTAAAATGAAAAGAATATTATTATTATTATTATTATTATTTACAATGGGACTTTTTCTGTTCCAAAATCTTTCGGCACAGAGCCTTAATAAGATGCAGTGGTTTAATGAACCTGAAAAATGGGAAATTAAAAATAATGCTTTAATTATGAATGTGACCGCAAATAGCGATTATTGGAGAATTTCTCACTACGGATTCACAGTTGATGACGCACCTTTTTACTATGCTAATTATGGGGGCGAATTTGAAGCAAAAGTAAAATTGACGGGAAACTATATCGCTCGTTTTGACCAAATGGGATTAATGATTCGTATTGACGAAAAAAATTATATTAAAACAGGGGTAGAGTTTGTTGACGGAAAATTTAATGTAAGTACCGTTGTAACACACGATAAAAGTGATTGGAGCGTAACAACTTTAGAAAAAGTGCCTCCTTTTATTTGGATTAAAGCTGTACGACGATTAGATGCTGTCGAAATATTCTATTCATTAGATGATAAAAATTATATCATGACTCGAAATGCGCCTTTGCAAGATAACACGCCAGTTATGGTTGGTTTAATGGCAGCTTCGCCAGACGGAAAAGGTTTTGAGGCCAAATTTGAGAACTTTACGGTTAAACATTTACCAGACCAAAGAAGAGCGGAATGGCTGAAAAACCACCAATAAATTAAAATTCAATTTAAAAAATCCAAACTTAATTTTCGAATTTTAAGAGTGAGAAATCTAAAATCTTCAATCTAAAATTAAAACCTAACCTAACTTAAACCAAAAACAAATGAGTTCAATTTCATCGGATATTAAACCAAAAAAACATTACGAAATTCTTGATGGACTGCGTGGAGTTGCCGCTATTTTAGTAGTTGCTTTTCATATTTTTGAAGCTTTCTCAGGCGGAAATCGTTTTGTACAAATTATAAATCACGGATATCTTGCTGTTGATTTCTTCTTCCTTTTATCTGGATTTGTTGTGGCATATGCGTATGATGACCGCTGGGGTAAAATGGGACAATGGGAGTTTTACAAACGCCGATTAATTCGTTTGCAGCCAATGGTGATTATAGGAATGATCATTGGTGCCATATTTTACTACTTTCAAGCTTCAGATATATTGTTTCCAATGATTGGAGGTATGGAAGTCTGGAAAGTTATTTTGACAATGGTCATCGGATTTACATTATTACCAATTCCGCCTTCATTAGAAATTAGAGGCTGGGGAGAAATGCATCCTTTAAATGGTCCGGCATGGTCGCTTTTTTTCGAATATATTGCAAACATCTTGTACGCCTTAATCTTTCGTAAATTTTCGAATAAAGTAATGTCAGTTTTTGTATTGATATTTGCCGGACTGTTAATTAATTATACTGTTTTTGGACCAAAAGGAGATGTAATCGGCGGATGGTCATTGAATTCGGAACAAATGAATGTTGGTTTCACAAGATTGCTGTATCCATTTTTTGCAGGGGTATTATTGTGCCGTTTAGGAAAATTAATTCATGTAAAAAATGCTTTTTGGGTTTGCAGTATTTTAATTACGATCGTTTTAGCCTTGCCAAGATTTGGAGACGAGAATAGTCTTTGGATAAATGGTTTATACGAATCAATTTGTATTATTTTTATTTTTCCGATAATTGTGGCAATTGGAGCAGGAGGAGAAATTAAAAATGAATTTTCTCTTAAAATCTGCAAACTTTTAGGAGATATTTCTTATCCAATTTATATCACACATTATCCGTTAATTTACTGGTTTACAGCATGGGTTGTAGATAATAAAGTTTCGATGGAAAATGGATATTTAGAGGGAATCGGCGTATTAATTGTTAGTATCCTTTTGGCTTTTGTATGCTTGAAATTATACGACGAACCGGTTAGAAATTGGCTGATGAAAAAATTTCAAAAAAGAAAAGTTACTTTTTAAGGGGCAAAGGCTCAAAGGTTCAAAGGGACAAAGTTTTTCCTTTGTCCCTTTGAACCTTTGCAACTCTGAACCTTAAAAAAAGCATTGAATTTCTAAATTTTGTTAGTTATAGATATTCAAAAAGGGATGTAGTTTTAAACTTCATCCCTTTCTTATTTCAGTATGGTTCAATTGTTAATAAGAAGCAAGAAAAGAAACCTCTGTTCCTTTGCAACTTTGCAACTCTGAACCTTTCAAAAAAAACTTATTCTAACACCAATTGTCCTAAAGCTTCTTTAGTAAAACCTTTTAATTCATCCGTTTTTCCTGCTTTGATTTTAGCAACCCAGTTTGGATCTGATAAAAGAGGTCTTCCGACAGCAACCAAATCAAAATCGCCTCTATCGAAACGTCTGTTTAATTCTTCTAAAGAAGTTGGCTGAGAACTTTCTCCTGCAAAAGCGCCAAAGAAATCACCAGAAAGACCAACAGAACCAACAGTAATCGTTGGAGCGCCAGTTACTTTTTTAGCCCATCCTGCAAAGTTCAAATCAGAATCTTCAAATTCAGGTTCCCAGAAACGGCGTTGTGAAGCGTGAATAATATCAACACCAGCATCAACAAGAGGAGTAAGCCAAGCTTCTAATTCCTGCGGATTTTTAGCTAATTTATAATTATAATCAGAAGGTTTAAATTGAGAAAAACGCATAATCACAGCAAAGTCGTTTCCAACTTGTTTTCTCACTTCTTTTACAACTTCAATCGCAAAACGATTACGCTCAGGAAGTGTTTTTCCTCCATAAATATCTTCACGTAAATTCGTTTCAGCTCTAAAGAATTGGTCAATTAAATAACCATGTGCACCGTGAATTTCAACAGTGTCAAACCCCAGTCTTTTAGCGTCAGCAGCAGCTTTACCAAAAGCAAGAATTGTATCTTCAATATCTTTTTCAGTCATGGCAACACCATTTCTAAAATCAGGACGGTTTAATCCAGACGGACCTTCAAATGGAACAGGAGGAACCCATCCAGAATGGTGATTGTCCATAATTCCCATGTGCCAGATTTGCGGACCCATTTTTCCGCCTGCAGCATGAACTTCTTCAATCACTTTTTTCCATCCGTTTAAGGCTAAATCACCATAAAAATGAGGAACATTAGCATCATTAGAAGAAGATTTTCTGTCAATAACAGTTCCTTCAGACAGAATTAATCCAACTTCGCCTTCAGCTCTTTTTTGGTAGTAAGCTGCGACTTCATCAGTTGGAACTCCGTTTGGAGAAAAAGAGCGCGTCATTGGCGCCATTACGATTCGGTTTTTCAGATTTAACGACTTTAAGTTAAATTCAGAAAATAGGTTGTTTGTACTCATAGTAATTTTACAAATTAGATTGAATTAATTTACTGAGTGCTTCAAAGGCACCTTCGTTACGTTTATAATAAGTCCATTGTCCAACACGTTTGGCTTCGATAAAACCAGCGCGCTGTAAAATAGACAGGTATTCTGATACAGTTGATTGTGTTAAACCGGCCTTTGCCTGAATCTGTCCAACACACACACCATGCTCAAATCCCGCATGTTCGAGCTGGCCTGGAAAGTTAATTTCGGGTTCTTTCAGCCATTCCAGCATTTGCAGCCTAGATTTGTTAGATAATGCTTTAAAAATTTCTATCGTTTCCATGACGCAAATATATCGACTTTTCCCGATATGCCAATTTTCAGATATGCTTTTGTGATAATTTTATGATTGGAGTAGGAGAAAGTTTTGTTTTGGCTACGGATTTTTAGACAAGAAAATTTATATTTGTTTTTGATTTAATCTCGCAAAGTCGCAAAGTTTTTTGTTTCACGCAGATTTTACAGATTGAAGAGATCTGATTTTATTTATCTGCAACTTTTCGAGATTAAAAAAAGCTCCAAACAAATAAACTTAATCCAATTATGAAAAAAATCTACTTAGTTTTAACCTTCACATTCTTCAATTTGTTTATAAGCAACGCGCAAGTCGTAGGAACTGATATTGGAGATATTGCTCCAGAAATTGATCTTCCAGACACAAAAGGAGAAAAAGTAGCACTTTCTTCTTTACGAGGTTCTTTGGTTTTAGTAGACTTTTGGGCTTCTTGGTGCGGGCCTTGCATTAAAGAACAGCCTTTATTGATAAAACTACATAATGCTTATCCAGACAAATTATCGATTTATGGAGTTTCTATGGATACCAAAAAGCCATTGTGGACAGGAGCGATCGCAAAAGCAAAATTGCCTTGGACAAACGTTAGTGATTTGAAATACTGGCAATCTCCAGTTATTGGAGATTATATGTTGCAATCTATTCCATTGAATTTTTTAATTGATAAAAACGGAATTATTGTCGCAAAAAACATTCATGGACAGGCTTTAGAAGATAAAATTAAAACCTTGTTTGTAGAGTAATTGACTATAACAGAAAAGAACAGTAAGAAATTATAACTTTTCGTAAAAATAAAAAAGCCTAATCTTAAGAAGATTGGGCTTTAATTTTTTTTAAGACTCTTTAATCACTTTCTTTACACCTCCAAAACTGGTTTTCAGCATTTCTCTAATCTGAAACTGCGTTTTGTTTCCCGATGCGTTTTTCCAATCTTTGAGATCAAAAATATGGATTTGATCTGCGTAAGGATTTGTTAAGAATGAAATTCTTGAAATGGTATATTTATAGTATTTCAGTTCGTGAGAAACATGTCGATTAGGAACAACAATTAATATGTTTTCCCAATTCAAAAAGTCTTTCGGAACGTCTTTTCTTTCTAATAATCCTAAAGATTCAAAAAAAGCCACAATCTTTTGATCATTAAGTTTGTTAATCTTATGATCAAGGTTTTTGAAAGTCATTTGGAGTCTATTTTCATTCATAATAGTACTCATAGTAGAATTGCTTTTTAAGATTTCAATATAAAATTACATTAAAAGAAAATATTTTTTGAATCTGAAGCCATTAGATTCATTCTAAATTTTGGAAGCCTATTCTATAAACATTTATTATGAATGAGTTATCATATTTTGATAAAATACTATTAATGTTTCTTCTCTAAAAACTTTATTTTTATCGCTATTTGATTTTACTAACAAACCAAACTTATGAAAACCACTTTTGTTCAAAAAACAATTCTCTGTTTTTTTCTTGTATGTTCATTCCATTTATTGGCTCAAAATAAATCGGGTAGAGCGCTTGTTTTAATCGATAAAGATTGGAGCTTTTCATTTGGACATCAATACGAAACAAAAAAAGATTTCGGTCATGCCGAAGGCTATTTTTCGTATTTAACCAAAACAGGGTTTGGCGATGGGCCAGCAGCTTCTGGATTTGACGATCGTGCTTGGAGAAAATTGAATTTGCCACATGACTGGGCGGTAGAACAACCTTTTAGCGAAAATGCAAGTTTTAGTCACGGATTCAAATCAGCAGGCAAAAATTTCCCAGAGAAAAGTATTGGCTGGTATAGAAAAAAGATAAATATTCCGAATGAAGATTTAGGGAAAATTATTTCTCTAAAATTTGATGGAGTTTTTAGGAACTCTAAAGTCTTTTTCAACGGATTCTATTTAGGAACCGAAGAAAGTGGCTACAATGGTTTTGAATATGATGTGTCGGCTTATGTAAATTATGGAGGTGAAAATACAATTGTAGTGCGTGTAGATGCTTCGATGGAAGAAGGTTGGTTTTATGAAGGTGCTGGAATTTATAGACATGTCTATTTGCAAAAAACAAATCCGATTCACGTAATTCAAAATGGGACTTATGTTACTTCTGAATTGATAGGAAATGACGCAGCAGTTACTGCAGATGTAAAAATTAAGAACAATGGAAAATTTAAAGGTTCGATTGAAGTTATTCAGACCATTTTAAATAACCAAAACAAGCAAGTTGCAATCTCTTCTGAAAATGTATTAGCACCAGAATTTTATCAAACCATAAATTATAATTCAAAATTACGAGTAGAAAATCCGCTTTTGTGGGATATTGATTCGCCTAATTTATATCAGTTAATTACTGAAATAAAAAAGGATGGAGAAGTAATAGACAGTTATAAAACCTCTTTTGGAATTAGAACGATTGAATTTAATCCAGAAGAAGGTTTTTTTCTTAACGGAAAACATCTAAAATTGAAAGGAACAAACAATCATCAAGACCACGCGGGAATTGGAACAGCACTTTCAGATGAAATTCAGTATTATAGAATTGCAAAACTGAAAGAAATGGGGTCAAATGCATACCGCTGTTCGCATCATCCGCCAACGCCAGAATTGCTAGATGCTTGCGATAAATTGGGAATGCTGGTTATTGATGAAACCCGTTTAATGGGAATTAATGATTATCATTTGAATGATTTACAACGAATGATGGAGCGCGATCGAAATCATCCGAGTATTTTTTGTTGGTCAGTTGGAAATGAAGAATGGCAGATTGAAGGCGGAATTATGGGTGAAAGAATTACCAATATCATGCAGGATTTCAGTAAAAGTATCGATCCGACAAGACCTGTAACAGTAGGAATCAGTAGCGGATTTAAAAGCGGAATTTCTTCTGTTGTCGAAATTATGGGATATAATTATCTCGGAAATGGAGATATTGATGCGCATAGAAGTCAGTTTAAGCAACAGCCGGGAATGGGAACAGAGGAAGGTTCGACATTTGCGACCCGAGGCATTTATTTTACCGATGACGCCAAACATTATCAAAGTGCTTACGATAAAAAGCCTCGACCAACTTTTTACAGTATTGAAGAAGGCTGGAAGTTTTATGCTAAACGACCTTATTTGGCAGGAATGTTTATCTGGACAGGTTTTGATTATCGTGGAGAGCCAACGCCTTATGGCTGGCCGTCTGTAACGTCTTATTTCGGAATGATGGATGTTTGCGGTTTCCCGAAAGACAATGTTTTCTATTTAAAATCTTGGTGGGGAAAAGAACCCGTTTTGCACATACTGCCACATTGGAATTGGAGTGGAATGGAAGGCAAAGAAATAGATGTCTGGGCATATTCAAATTGCGATGAGGTAGAGCTTTTTCTTAACAAAAAGAGTTTGGGGAAAAAGAAAATGGAGCAAAACGGCCATTTAGAATGGAAAGTAAATTATACTCCAGGAACTTTGGAAGCTATTGGTTATAAAAACGGAAAAAAAGCACTTTCTGATGTTCAGAAAACTACTGGAAAAGGAGAGAATATTAAGCTTTCTTTAGATAAAGAAAATGTGTTGAAAGGAAATGTTTCTGTTTTAACGGTTGAAACCACAGATAAAAATGGCTTGCACATTCCGACAGCAAACGATGAAATTATGTTTTCGATTAAAGGCGGTAAAATTTTAGGAGTAGGAAACGGGGATCCAACTTCATTAGAAAACGATCAATTTATTGATGACATTACACTGGTTACTATAAATAATTTTATGGAGCAAAAAGTAACAACTGCATCTCTGCCTCAGCAATTGCCTAATTCTTTAGAAAACGAATGGACAGAAGCTTTTAAAGACCGAGATTACAAAAAACAAGCGCCATCGTATATTTATAAAGGAGAATTTGATTTAAAGAATAGCTCAGCTTCTAAGAATGTGAGTTTCTTTTACAAAAAGATAGGAGTTGAAACAGTAGTTTTCGTGAATGGAAATAAAGTGGAACCAAGCAAAGACGATTCTCAAAAATATGTTTTGAATTCTGCTATTTTACAAGAAGGGAAAAATACAATTTATATTGCAGCAACGCCCTTGCAAAAAGTAAAAGACTGGGATGTTATGAATACAGATCCAGGAATTATTCAAGTAATAACACCAGCAGAATCTTGGAAAAGAAAGCTCTTTAATGGTTACGCTCAAATCATTATCCAAAAAGATGAAAATGTTAAAGAAGTTATTTTATCTGCTTCTGCGAAAGGATTACGCACAGGAACTTTAGCTGTTAAATAGTTTCAAGTTTCAGGTTTCAAGTTTTTACGTCTCGTTAAACTTGAAACCTGAAACTTGAAACCTGAAACTTGAAACCTGAAACAAAAATTTAACAAAAGAATAATGTTTGATTTTCATAACTTTGCAAAATGAATAATCAAACAGAAACACAGAATTGCGATTTCACTTCAGATTTGAAGATGAAAGGTTTTAAAGTCTATCCTATAAATGGAGATTTCAGTAAAGTTCCCGTTTACAGCCGAAGAGACTTTTATAAAATCTGTATTAATACTAGTAAAAGTATCATACAATACGCTGACCGCGGAATAGAAACCGACGGAACGATTCTGTTTTTTGGTAATCCGATTATTCCGTATTCCTGGGAGACTATTTCTGAAAAATTTGAAGGTTATGCCTGCGTTTTTACTGAAGAATTTTTTAAAACCAAAGACCGTTCTGAAACCCTTCAGGAATCGCCTTTGTTTAAAATAGGAGGAACTCCAATTTTTACTTTAACTGCTGAACAAAAGGTGTTTATCGATTCGCTGTTCCAAAAAATGATTGAAGAATACGAAACCGATTATGCCTTCAAAGACGATTTAATGCGCAGTTATGTTAATTTGATTATTCATGAATCGATGAAAATGCAGCCTTCGGAGAACTTCTTTAAACATAAAAATGCTTCTTCGAGAATTACTTCTTTGTTTTTAGAATTATTAGAAAGACAATTTCCAATAGAAACCAAAGATCAGCCATTGGTTTTGAAAACACCTCAAGATTACGCGCAGAGCCTTTCTGTTCACGTAAATCATTTAAACCGTTCTGTAAAAGAAGTTACAGGAAGACCCACTACAGCACATATTACAGAAAGAGTCATTAACGAAGCAAAAGCTTTACTGCATCACACAGACTGGAGTATTTCTGATATTGGTTATTCACTTGGATTTGAATATCCGAGCTATTTCAATAATTATTTTAAAAGACTTACTGGAACGGTTCCAAAATCGCTTCGAATGTAAATTGTTTCAATTTCTTAATTTTTTGTTTGAATATTGTTATTTCGACATTGTAGTATTGCACTACATTTGCCCTGAAATAAACAACGAATCTTTGCATCAGTTTTTTTAATGACTAAATAACACTTCACAAAAGCATGCTCCGCTTTGCATTTAGTTTTAAATTTTGATAATAGAAAAATATAAATTTTTTTAAAGTATTAATTAAAATCAAAATCTCCTTCTATCAAGAGATTCGATGTACTGATTATTTCATTCAAATAAGCTTATAAGAATTTAAAAAATTAATTATTAACCTAAAAACAACGAAATTATGTCGACACATTTCACTGCCGTAACCGAAGAAGGTAAAATTCCAAATACTTATATGACAGGCGAAGTGTCATATAAAAAGCAGACAAGCGAAATTCATCCTGAAAATACTGTTATCAAAGATATTTCTTTTGAACCCGGAGCAAGAAGTAATTGGCACAGTAACGCTAGTCTGCAGTTGATCATTGTAACAGATGGAGTTGGCTATTACCAAGAAAGAGGGGGACAAATTAATCTTATCGAAAAAGGGAAAGTAATCACGGTTTTACCTGGAATTGAGCATTGGTACGGAGCAACGCCAACGACAAAATATTCTCATATTACCATTGTGACAGAAGTAGACAAAGGCACGGGAACTTGGCTGGATAGCGTTACTGATGAAGAGTATTATTCTTTTGAAAGATGCTAAGGTTTTATCCCGATAGCGATCGGGACTGAAATTCTAAGTTTTTTTACACAGATTTAATTGATTGACTAAAAAAAATTTTTTGATTAAAATAAAATAATCGAAATTTATATAACTATTTGTAAATCAATATAAATTGGTAGGTTTTCTATGTCTTTTTTCAACAGCTTTAAAACCTGAAACCGGAAACAAAAAACAAATAACAACAAACTATAAAAAATTATGGAAACAAAAAATATTAAAGCCTTTGGTACCGAAGCTGCAGAAGCAGCGTTAAAGACCCTAGATATTAAAAGAAGAGCGGTACAGGCACACGACGTAGAAATCGAAATTTTGTATTGCGGAATCTGTCATTCTGATTTACACTCAGCTAGAAATGAATGGCATGGTACAATTTATCCGATTGTTCCTGGACATGAAATTGTAGGACGCGTAACAAAAGTAGGAGATCATGTAAAAGGTTTCAAAGTTGGCGATTTAGCAGGAGTAGGCTGTTTGGTTGATTCTTGCAGAGAATGCGAACACTGCAAAAACGATTTAGAGCAATTTTGTGATGAAGGAAATGTCCAAACATTTAATTCGCCTGACAAACACTTAGGAGGACAAACTTATGGAGGTTACTCTCAAAGCATTGTAGTTGATGAGGGCTTTGTACTGCATATTTCAGATAAATTAGAACTTTCTGCTGTTGCACCATTATTGTGTGCAGGAATTACAACTTATTCACCATTAAAACATTGGAAAGTGGGTCCTGGTCAAAAAGTTGGAATTGTAGGTATCGGCGGTCTTGGTCATATGGGAATAAAAATAGCAAAAGCTATGGGGGCTCATGTAGTTGTTTTTACTACCTCTTTATCTAAAACGGAAGATGCAAAACGCCTTGGAGCAGATGAGGTAGTATTGTCTACAGACGAAACGCAGATGGCACAGCACGCCAGAAGTTTAAATTTTATCTTAGATTGCGTTTCTGCTGAACACAGTATTGATTCGTATTTAAATTTATTGAAAGTAGACGGAACATTAACTTTGGTTGGAGCGCCAATGGATCCGCTTCCTGTAACTTCTTTCAGTCTTATTTTAGGAAGAAGAAGTTTTTCAGGTTCTCTTATCGGTGGAATCGCAGAAACTCAAGAAATGCTTGATTTCTGTGCCGAACATAATATCACATCAGATGTAGAAGTAATTGGTGTGAATGATGTTAATGATGCCTATGAAAGATTGCTAAAAGGAGATGTTAAATACCGTTTTGTAATTGATATGGCTTCATTGAAATAAGGTTCAAAGTAGCTAAGGTTCTAAGATGCTAAGAAATTGGAATCTTTAAACTTTGGCAATTTTAAAAATTAAATAAAATAG
Organism: Flavobacterium humidisoli; assembly: GCF_023272795.1. Taxonomy (NCBI): domain Bacteria; kingdom Pseudomonadati; phylum Bacteroidota; class Flavobacteriia; order Flavobacteriales; family Flavobacteriaceae; genus Flavobacterium; species Flavobacterium humidisoli. The sequence goes on from NZ_CP096829.1 coordinate 3,579,218, forward strand.
CTGCTGAGATTTAAAGACAAAGAAAAAACTCAGAACCTTAAACTCTCAGCATCTCAGAAATTCAAAAAAAAAAAAGATACTGAGGTTTAAGATAAAGTAAAGAAAACTTAGAATCTCAGAACCTTAGTATCTTAGAAACTCAAAAAAATGCAAACAAGAAAACTAGGAAATAGCAGTTTAGAAGTCTCAGCGTTGGGACTTGGCTGCATGGGAATGAGTTTTGGCTACGGGCCAGCTCATGATAAAAAAGAAATGATAAGTTTGTTGCGTTCTGCTTACGAAAAAGGAATTACTTTTTTTGATACGGCTGAATGTTACGGACCATTTTTGAACGAAGAGTTATTGGGAGAGGCATTATCGCCATTTCGCGATAAAGTGGTAATTGCAACGAAATTCGGCTTTCTGGAAGGCGATTCTAAAAAAGGTTTAGACAGTCGTCCAGAATGGATTAGAAAAAGCATTGAAGGCTCATTAAAAAGATTAAACACAGATGTAATTGATTTGTATTATCAGCATCGTGTTGATCCAAATGTTCCTATGGAAGACGTTGCAGGAACTATTAAGGACTTAATTCAGGAAGGAAAAGTAAAACATTTTGGACTTTCAGAAGCGGGCGTAGAAAGTATTCGACGTGCACACAAGGTTCAGCCTGTAACAGCACTACAAAGCGAGTATTCTCTTTGGTGGAGAACTCCTGAAGAAGAAATTTTTCCAGTATTAGAAGAATTAGGAATTGGTTTTGTGCCTTTTAGTCCGCTAGGAAGAGGTTTTCTAACAGCTAAAATTGATGAAAATACGCAATTTGATAGTACTGATTTTAGAAATACACTTCCGCGTTTCACACCAGAAGCCAGAAAAGTAAATCAAGCTTTAGTAGATTTATTATCTAAAATCGCTTCTGATAAAGGAGCTACAAACGCACAAGTAGCGCTTGCATGGATTTTGGCTCAAAAACCTTGGATTGCACCAATTCCAGGAACAACTAAACTGCATCGTTTGGAAGAAAACCTTGGCACAACTAATTTGGTTCTTTCTGCACAAGATCTAGCAGAAATCGAAGACGCGGCTTCAAAAATTAAAATTGAAGGATCAAGATATCCCGAACATCTGCAGAAGATAGCAGGAAAGTAAGATTCAAAGTTGCAAATGTTCAAAGGCACAAAGAAATGAACTCTGAACCTTTGTGTCTCTGAAACATAAAAAAACAAACCCCTCAAGCAATTCAACTCTTGAGGGGTTTTTTTAGCAAAGATTTGAGGTTCTTAGATACTTTATACTTAGAATCTCAGAACCTTAGAATCTTAGCGTCTTAATTCATTTACTTTTTGTCTAGGTTTTGTTTCAGCATTTTAGCATGCTCTAAATGTGCTGTTAAACCTGCAATATTGTTAGAAGCCCAAGTTCTTACTTCCTGATCGTTAGCATCTTTTGCTGCTTTGTCTAATTTTTTAATCGCTTTTTCGTGACCATCAATCATCATGTCTGCGAATTTTTTATCGAAATCAACACCAGTTTTTTCGTTTAGTTTATTGTATTCCTCTTGACCTTCTTCAGTTAGAGAAGTTGGTAAAGTAAAGTTTTTCGCTTTTGCTAAAGCACTAACTTCAGAAGCCGATTTAGTGTGCTCATCAACAAGCATTTTACCAAATTTTTTCACTTCAGGATTTGTACTTTTTGTTTGTGCCAGTTTACCAATTTCGATTTCAGCTAAATTAATTTCAGCTTGATCTACTAAAAATTCAGAATCGTCTTCTTTGCTGTCAATAGAATCAAATTTAGCTTCATTTGCATCTTCTGCAACTTCTTTTGGATCTTCTTGTTTGGTTTCGTTTTTACAAGATTGAAGGAATAATATAATAAGTCCTGCTCCTAAAATGGCTTTTCCGGCTAATAATAACTTTTTCATGATTTTAATAGTTTAAATGTTATGATGTAAAATTATTAAGAAGCTGTAAGAAAATTTTACAGGATTTTTAGGGATTGTTATAGGATTTGGATGTAAAAAAAAATCTAAAACTTTTATACCATTTTTGAATATTATATATTTGTTTTAAGAAAAGTATTATAAAATTAAGTATTAATGAACATTCAATCAAAGTTTAGAAAAGCATTGCCGATAAGAATATTAATAGGTTTTTTATTTTTTTTAATAGCCTTATTTTATGTTTTGTATATTTTTTTTATGGGCTTAGATCTTAATCCTTTGTTTGTAATGGCCTGTATGCTTCTTTTGTTTTTAATTTATTGTTCTCTGGATTTGGTTGAAATTTTTAAACTTACAATTACAGAAGTAGGAATTGAAAAAATCACTATAATTACTGGTAGAAAAGAGTTTATTCCTTTTGAGGATATTGTTACGATTAAAAGAGGAAAAATTAAAATCCGAAATACAAGAGGAGATATATCTGATGGATTTCATTTTAGTACATTGGTCCTTAAAAATAACAAGAGTATAATAATTTCTCCAGATCATTTTAGTAATTACAATATTCTGATGGGGAACATTCGTGAAAAATTTTAATAAAAAGTATTAGTTTCAATGAAACAAAAAATTACAATTCTATTTCTTTTAGCGACAGCTTTTACATCAGCCCAAATCAATTATAAAGGTTTCATTGATAAATATCCAATTGAGTTTGTTACTGATATTTATTCTGATGGACAAGGAACAGCAATTTATGCTTATTCGAATTATGATACTCCGATTGTTGTAAATGCTAATCTTAATGGTAAAACTTTGGTATTCACAGAAAAAGATAAAAGCGGTAAAGAAACGGCAAAATTGAGTTTCGAAAATTACAATGCAGAAAGCGATAAACTAAACGGAATTTGGAAAGATTTAAATTCAGGAAAAGAACTTACAATTAGTTTAACAAAAGAATTTGATCTTAATTCTGATACAGATGAAGAATGGATAGAAAGAGAAATTCTTCAGCCCGTTTCTTTAACGGGCAAGTATTTTAAATTGGTTATTTCAAAAGGGAAAGACAATTCTTTTGGAGTTTCGGCAGTAAAAATTATTGAAAAAAAGACTGATAAATTAATCCAGAAAGTTGATGTAGAGTCACCGCTTTGGGGATTGTTTAATATAAATGTCGGAGATTATAATTTTGATGGATTTGATGACTTTTCTGTTTTTGAAGCTAGTTATGCGGGACCTAACACTTCGAGAATATATTTTTTATACAATCCGAAAACGGAAAAATATTTTGAGAGTAATTTTAGTGGAACTTCTTTAGAATTTGATAGTAAAACAAAAAGAATAGTTGAACATAACCAGTGTTGTGCAGGCAGAAGCATTGAAAGAACCGAATATAAAGTTGTAAATAATAAAATGATTCTAGTAAAAAAGAATTGCCTAGAATATGACGATAAAACACGAGATTATAAGAGAATTAAATGTGATTAGTTATTTAAAAACTTCTTTACTTATAAAATCCCAACTTCAAAAGAGTTGGGATTTTTTTGTATCTCACATTTCACATTTCACAAGAAAACATTTTACATTTCGACTTTCACAATTCCCATGCTACAAATATGAAATTTCCAGTAAAAATTCTATAACAGAATCACCTTACTTTTTCAAGAACTTTGACTTATCAGATTTTTAGAATAATATTAAAAATTAAAGTCATGCCAAATCCAAGAATTAAGAATGAAGAGCAATATGAAGCATTGCTGAAAAAAGGATACAGCAAAGAAAAATCGGCTCGTATTGCCAATACTCCAGATGCAGGAAAGAAAGGTGGGAAAGCGAAGCCTTATGACGAATGGACAAAAGAAGATCTTCTAAAACAAGCTAGCAAAGTAGGCATAAAAGGAAGATCTTATATGAATAAAAAAGCCTTGATTGAGTCTTTGAGAAATAATTAAAATTTAAAACAAAATATTAATGCGATAAAAATATAAATATCATGAATGCCACAGCCAAAAAAGAAATCTTAATGAATCAGCTGATAAAAGCACCACATTTAGTAATTGAAAAACTAGATTTGGAATACATTAATGATTATCAATTGACAATTGTGCGCTGTCGCGAAGGGGAAAATTTCGTTTATAAAAAGAACGGAAAGAATGTAAAAAGCAAACATGAAATTAAACGCATTAATAGTCTCGTACTTCCGCCAGCTTGGGAAAATGTTCGTATCACCGACATTACAAATGGACATTTACAAGCCGTAGGAACCGATCTTAAAAATAGGAAACAATACCGTTATCATCCAAAATGGAATTTGCTTCGAAATCAGACCAAGTTTTATAAAATTGCTGAATTTGGATCTAAACTCCCAGCTATTAGAAAGCAAGTTGATCTTGATCTAGAGCAGAAAGAATGGTCTAAAGAAAAAGTAACTGCTTTGGTCATTCGATTAATGGAAGAAACGCATATTCGAATTGGAAATGAGAAATATGCCAAAGACAACAAATCGTATGGACTTTCGACTCTTAGAAAACGTCATATTAATATCAATAAGAATTCGCTTCGATTTGAATTTGTTGGCAAAAAAGGAAAACAGCATACCATTACGACCCGAAACAAACAATTGATAAAACTGGTAAGCCGTTGCGAAGAAATTCCAGGCTGGGAAGTTTTTAAATACTATGATAAAAATGGCGAGAAAAAAGTATTGGATAGCCATATGGTCAATGAATATCTGCACAACATATCGGGCGAATATTTCAGCGCGAAAGATTTCAGAACTTGGGCAGCCTCTATTATTTTCTTTGAAAGCTTGATGGAAATGGGAGTGACTTCAGATGAAAAAGAAATTAAACAAAATATCATATCTGCTTTTGATCTGACAGCTGAAGCGCTAGGTAACACCAGAAAAGTGTGCAAGGATTATTACGTTCATCCGCTTTTGATTTCGACTTATGAAGACGGTTCTATTCAGGAATATTTTGATAGGGTCAAAAAAAGCAGAAGCACGAAAAAATATTTTACAAAAACAGAAAGTGCATTTTCTGAATTGATTAAAAATTATGAAATCAATTTAGAAGCATCTTGTCAATAAAGGAGTTGGAGCATCTCTCTTAAAAGCTTGAAAGTTTGGAATACAAACAAAATCATTATTAACTAAAAAACTATTATTATGTTACGTTGGACAGTCACTTTTATTATTCTAGCCATAGTGGCGGGAATATTTGGTTTCGGTGGAATTGCCGCTGGAGCTGCTAGTATAGCAAAAATTTTATTCTTTATATTTTTAGTTCTTTTTGTTATTTCTTTAATAAGCGGAAGATCAACAAGAGTATAGAAGAAGTATCAGTAAATACAAACAAATCAAAAACGACACATTTCATTTAGTAAATGTGTCGTTTGTGGTTTCATTAAAAAAAGCCAAGTCATGGGAACAAAAAGCGGCGCTTATCAGGATGTTTATATAAAAAGAGAAGATGAATTGGTAAGCCTAAAGAATGATGTGACAGATTTTTGTGAAAAGTATATAAAACCTGTTCATCCCAAAAATTGGGATTGGTCGGTACGGGATTTTGAAAATCCTGAAAATGATCCGACAACTGCAGAAGCACGAGCTATTGCAAATATAGTTTTTAAGGATTTAAATGATAAAAAACACACCGATGTTGATCTTTCTACAATGAATAATGTTCATGCAATAAAAGCTTATCTGGATCCAAAAAGCAAGCATGAAGCTTTTAATATGGAAGAATTCGCTTTTGCATTAAAAGTAGAGTTGGAACACGGAAGGGTAAAAGACGTAAATGTGACCAATAACCATCCGTTTTTGACTGCTATGATTGCGCTTGCACACATGACCGAAAGTCTGACTTATTATAAAAGACTAAAAGTAATGGAAGCGGAGGGTGAGATTTATGAAATTATCAGGAAAATAGAGTCATCGCCAGTCGGTAAAGAAAAATGGTATATAGAATTAGGGAAAGCTGAACAAGAGCTTAATGAAGCCAGAGCAGGATTAGCGAAGCGTTTAGCAAGAATGGACGATATTCCAGTATTGAAAATTATTGGAGATTAAGTAGTTAAATTTTAGACTCAAAAAAAAACCGTCCCGATACATCGGGACGGTTTTTCTTTTTCGTAAAATGAAATATTACAATCTTCGTGGATCATTTTCGGGATAACTTTCATCATCCTTATCTTCTTGAACATCATCTTCGATATAATCAGTATCATCGTCTTCATCAATATCCTCTTCGATGTACTCGTCTTCATCATCATCATCATCATCATCATCGTCATCGTCTTCATCATCAATGTCTTCCAAAACATCTTCGGTTTCGTTAAAGTCATATTCGTCTTCTTTCAAATCAGAAGGATTATCAAATTCGTCATTTTCTTCAGTATAATTATCATCTTCTAGCTCTACTTCATAAACATCGTCGTTGTTGTCTTCGAGATCTCTGTCAGTATGAAAATCATCGTTTAGATCGTCCAAATCATCATCACTTACAAAATCGTCTTGATCTGGGTTTGGCCTGTTTGGATTGTAGCCGTTTCTTACCGTATAACCTCGCTCTGCAATTTCACGGTTATCATTGTCAGGTTTTTTAATGTCATCTTTAAGATCTTCTGCTAGGTTTCGATCATTTGAGAAATGATTTTTGAGATCCTTATTTGTGCTGTTGTTTTTATCTATAGTATTCATGATCGTTGTTTTTTAATGATTATATATACAAAGCTAGCATGAAGTTGACGGAATATATTATAAAATTGTGAAGTGTAATTCTATAATTAACAGATGTTTAGAATGAAATTTTAATCTGTAATCATATAACCAGTCTGATACTGCAGGATGTAATTTTACCAACATATTAATCATAAAAACTATTACCATGAAAACTACAGATAGTAAAAATGCAGCTGCTGCAAAAGAAACTACACCTAGAGGAGTAACGAAGCCGAAGTCTAACGCCGCTTCAGGATTAACAGAATTATTTGAAGACGGGTTAAAAGACATTTATTGGGCTGAAAAAGCACTCCTAAAAGCCTTGCCTGTAATGGTTAAAAACGCTTCTTCTGTTGAATTGAAAGATGCAATCGATAATCATTTAACCGAAACAGAAGAACAAATTGTCCGTTTGGAAGAGGTATTTAAAATTATTGGCAAAAAAGCAACGGCAAAAAAATGCGATGCGATGGAAGGCTTAATTGAAGAAGCCAAAGGAATGTTGGAAGAAACGGAGCTTGGTGTAGTGCGTGATGCAGGAATTATTGCGGCAAGTCAGAAAATTGAGCATTACGAAATTGCCACTTACGGTACTTTAAGACAGTTTGCAGAAACGCTTGGACTGCCAGAAGCAGCAACTTTATTGGAACAAACACTCGATGAAGAAAAAGGAGCCGATAAAACCCTTACAGAAGTCGCTGTAAATGCAGTGAATCTTGAAGCTGCCGAAATTGAATAGAAGGTTTAGAAATGAAATAAAAGTGCAGTTTTAAAACTGCACTTTTTTAGTTGAATAAAAACTACAGTATATGCCCGAAGGTCCGTCTACATTAATCTTAAAAGAAGAAGTGCAGCAGTTTACTGGACAGAAAATAATTTCTGTATCTGGAAATACCCATATTGATATTTCTCGATTGAAGGATAAAACCATTATTGCCTTTAAAACCTGGGGAAAGCATTTTTTAATCTGTTTTGATTCTTTTACGGTAAAAATTCACATGCTAATGTTCGGAACCTATCGTATTAACGAGCGCAAAATTTCAAAACCAAGACTGAGTTTAGGTTTTGAAAAGGGCGAAATTAATTTTTACACCTGCTCAGTTAAAATCTTAGAAGGCGATATCAATTCTCATTATGATTGGAGCGTTGATGTAATGAATGAGAATTGGAATCCGAAGAAGGCAAAAACCAGCGTCGACAATATGGAAAGCAAAATGATCTGCGACGTACTATTAGATCAGGATGTTTTTTCAGGAGTGGGCAATATCATAAAAAATGAGGTTTTGTACCGCTGTTATGTTCATCCAGAGTCGATTGTAGAGAAGATTCCACCTCATGTTATAAGCCAACTCATTGCCGAATGTTCTATTTACAGTTTTGAATTTTTATACTGGAAAAAGAAATTTGAACTGAAACAACATTGGGAAGCTTATACCAAAAGTATTTGCTTGCGATGTAATCTGCCGTTTGAAAAAAAACAGACGGGAGAACGAAAACGCAGAAGCTTTTTCTGCACCAATTGTCAACAATTATACAAATGAAAAATCAAGTAATAATAGGATGTTCAAGTTTTTACAACAGTTTTTGGAAAAATATTTTTTATCCTCAAAATCTGCCGTCAAAGCAATGGTTTGAGTTTTATTGCCATCATTTTGATACGTATGAGTTTAATGGAAGCTTTTATAAATTTCCGACCGTTCGTGTTTTTCAAAATTGGTATAATAAAACGCCTGAATCGTTCAAGTTTTCGGTTAAAGTGCCGAAAGAAATTACCCATATTAAAAAATTGCAAGAATGTGAACGACTGCTCAATGACTTTTATGAAATCTGCAAAGTAGGTATGAAAGAAAAACTTGCAGCGGTTTTATTTCAATTTCCTCCGAGTTATGTTTTTAGCCAAAAAAAGTTAGAAACTATAATCAATAGTCTGGATTATAATTTTAAAAATGTAGTCGAATTTCGTCACGAAAGCTGGTGGAATGATGAGGTTTGGACTGTTTTCAAAGAAAACGATATTACATTTTGCAGTGTAAGCCATCCTAATCTTCCTAAAACCATTTTTAAAGATTTTCCACTGCTTTATATGCGATTTCATGGAGTTCCGAAATTATTCTATTCCAGTTATTCTACAGAAGAATTAACTAGTATAAACCATGAAATTAATTCTAAAAAAGGATTTATCTACTTTAATAATACAGCAAGTGAAGCTGGTATTCTGAATGCTTTGGAATTAAAAAGAATGAATGCCTAGAATCTTTGTAACAAAAAAATAACCGTAAAGAGAGCGAAGTATACTTTGCGATCTTTACGGTAAAAAAAACTTTGCGGCTAAATAAAAGAGTTACAGTTTCAAGCTTCCTTCAATTCCGTCATCCATCGTTTTCCCTGTTACAAAAGCCGCTGTCATTTTAGCAATGGCGACCATTTTTCCGTTTTTGTTATTCCAATAGTAACCATCTTCAGGAACTACTTTTATAACACTTAGATTCGGATCGTCTACACCGCCAGGCATCCAGATTTTTACTAAAGGATTCCATAATTTTTCGATAGTTTCTCGATCGTATGAAATACTTGCGGTTCCGTGAAGCGTTAGAAATTTATCATGCGGTTCAGAAAAGAATATTTCAACCATCGGATTTAATGTAATTTCTGCATTCTGACTGCTGTTTCGGTCAGATAAAAACCAAAGCTGTCCTAAATCATCAATTTTCTGAACAGACATCGGTCGTGACTGTAATCTATATTCATTGTATGTACAAAACATACATGTTTTAATATGCTCAGCAAGATCTTTTATCTTATCTACTGCAAATTCATCTGTAAGGTCTTTATGATCGCCCATAATATTATATTTTTAAGTTATATTTTATAGTTAATTGCTTGACAAATAATATTTTGTTTGCCATTGACAATATTTAAAAGTAAAGTTGGCTCTTTTTGCCCTTTTTTAGATTATATAATTAAACTTATAAATTATGAGATTTCAATTTGCTGTTTTTGTAAGAAATTAGTTCAAAATCTGTTTGTTACATAAAATTACATTATATTTGGGAGATTAAAATTCTAAGCCAAAAGACATAATGAGTGATTTTACTATATTCTATACCGATGACGATGAAGATGATTTGTGTATTTTTGCTGATGCCGTAGAATCTATACCTCAGAACATTACACTTCAAACTTATTCTGGAGGGCAGAATTTTTTAAATGCAATTTTTGATCCTCCTGCTACACCTTACGTAGTTTTTTTAGATTTAAACATGCCTGGAAAAAATGGATTTGATGTTTTAGAAGAACTTCGCAATTCAGATTATAAAAAAGATATTCCCGTTGTAATTTATTCTACTTCAAGCGAACCTGGAATTATAGAAAAATGCCGTAAACTTGGCGCCAATTGCTTTATTACAAAACCGGTTTTAATGAACGACATTATAAAATCTATAGAACACGCAATGCAGATTGATTGGAAAAAATTTATTCCGAATCAATCCAATTTTGTGTTTAAATATTAATTTCAGACAAATCGGGAATGTAAATATTAAAAGTAGAGCCTTTACCTTTTTCGCTAGAAACTGTGATAAAACCTCTATGATTTTCAACGATTTTTTTCACGATTGCAAGACCAATTCCAGTTCCTTTGTATTCACTGTCGGTATTTAAGCGCTGAAAAACTTCAAAGATTTTTTCTTTATAAATAAGTTCAAAACCAATTCCGTTATCTTGAACTTGGAGATGGAGATAAGTTTTGTCCTTAAATTCAGCCTTAGGAAGAGATTTTCCTTCAATTTGCGTAGCAGAAATTTTTACTTTTGGAGGAACACCAGGAATAGAAAATTTTAAGGCATTTTCTACCAAATTATGCAGTAACTGTCTAAACTGAAACTGAATAAGATTTGCTTCTCCTAAATCTTGATATTCTACAACAGCATTTTTTTCTTCAATTCGATCAGAAAAATCACTTATTACTTCTTCTGCAATTTCGTCTATTTTAACCGTTGTAAAAATGCGATCGGCAGAATTAGTGCGGGAATAGGTTAATAAATCCTGAATGAGATTTTGCATTTTTTTGGCCGAAAACTCAATTCTAGCTAAATAAGATTTGGCATTTGCCGAAATATTCTGCTCGTCCAACATAGCCAATCGACTTGCGAAAGTCTGAATTTTTCGCAAAGGTTCCTGCAAATCATGGCTTGAGATGTAAGCAAATGACTGCAGTTCTATATTCATGTTAATCAAATCCCTGTTTTTGAGTTCCAATTGTGTGGTGCGTTCTATAATTTGATCTTCTAGCTTATTGGTAAAGTTCTTTTGCTCTTCTATATCAGTGCTTGTTCCAACCCACATTTGAATCTTTCCCGATTCATCGAATTGGGCTATTGCACGGCTAAGCTGCCATCTGTATTCGCCATCATAGCGCTTAAAACGGTGAATAAACAGAAAATCATTTCCTGTTTTTACAGATTCCATCCATAGTTTTACATTTTCCTCGCGGTCGTCGGGATGCACAATTTGGAGCCAGCCGTTTTTCTCAATTTCTTCTTTAGACAATCCAGAATAGTTGTAAACCGTTTCATTAAAATAATTGAGATTTCCCAACGTATCACTCGTCCAGATAAACTGAGGTATAGAATCGGCGAGAAGTCTAAATTTTTTTTCGCTTTTCATTAAAACATGCTGAATTTCTTTTTCGATAGTAAAATCCATTACAGTTCCCAACATTTTAGTAGGTTCTTTATTTTCATCAAAAAAGATTTTACCCTGAACTTTTATCCATGCAATCGAATGGTCTAGTTTCAAAATACGAGCTTCATATTTGTAAATTCCTGTTTTTAATGCTTTCGCGAAAGCGTCTAGAACAATATCCTCGTCTTCTGGAAGTACTCGACTTCGAATGTCCTGATGCACAATCTTTGTGTTTTTCTCAAATCCGAAAATGTCTAGAATAGTATCGCTGTAGATCAGTTTCTTTGTTTTAAGATTCAAATCCCACATGGCAATTTCGGCAATTTCAGTAGCCAAACGTGTTCTTGCTTCGGCAGTTTCCACTTTTTTTCTGGCTTTAACTTTAGAAGTTACATCATAAACCGTACACATTACACCAGATGCTTTTCCGTTTTTTTCATATAGCGCAGTATATTCGTAATCCAGATAGAATTTTTTTAGATTTCCTTTAATATCCACATAAGCGACAGCTTCATTCTCACGAATAGTTTTTCCATTAGTCAAAACATCAAGTAATAATTCGGGATATTTTTGGTTTTTCAATTCAGGAAAAACGTCTAGTAACGGAATGCCAATACATTCTTTCTCTTCCTTTTGCCAAATGTTATGCATCATGGTTTTATTGGCCATTTCGATAATAAAATCATTTCCTCTAAAGATGGCCATTGCAATGGGAGAATCTATTACAATATTTCGAAAAGCTTTTTCATTTTCTGCTAAAAGATATCTGCCCTTTACTTCTTCGGTTACTTCATACGCAACAACAATAACTCCGGTAATCTCGTTTTCTTCCTTTAAAGGGTAAAAAACGAGATTGAAATAAGCTAATTCTTCTTTGTTGTAGCGATTTAAAGTTACAGCAAATTCATCAGCATAGTAAGGTTCGCCAGTTTCAAAAACATTTTTTAGAATAGGATATGCAGTTTCTTTAGTTTCGGGAACAGAATCAAAAATAGACTTGTTTAATATTGCACTTTCTTCTCTATCAATGATGTGCAGATAATTTGTATTGGCCATCTCGACAATTAGATCGGCTCCTTTTAGAACACAAATTCCGAGAGGTAATTGTTTAACTGTATTTCTAAAACGTCTTTCGCTTTCTTCGAGTTTTTTGCGAGTAATTATCTGTTTGGTGGTTTCATTACAAATTACCAAAACGCCATTTGTTTTTCCGTTTTCATCATTTACAGGACTGTAACTGAACGTCCAGTAGACATCTTCCAATTTTCCGTTTCTATAAATCGGTAATAATTGGTCTTCGTGCCATGAGGCTTCACCATTTTGAAGTACTTGGTCGATTAAAGGCTTAATAAAATCCCAGATTTCAGGCCAGTAATCGGCTCCTTTTTGGCCTAGAATAGCAGGATGTTTTCCGTTATCTCCTAGACTTGGGCGATAGGCATCATTATAAAAACAAATATGATCTGGTCCCCAAAATAAAAACATTGGAAATTTTGAGTTTAGAAGAATTCCTAAAGTAGTCCGAAGACTTTGAGGCCATGATTGTGCAGGTCCAAGTGTTGTTTTGCTCCAATCTTTGGCACGAGTAAGATTACCCATTTCTCCTCCGTTTGCGAGAAAATCAAAATTGTTGCTATTCATTAAAATCTTATTTTTTGTCTTGTTAAGAAGCTTAATTTCCTTACTATTAAAGCTAGTTAATACTTGTTTTAAATTATGTTTTATTAAAATTAGTGAAAATAAATATTCGCAGAAAAGTGATTTTTAAATGAGGCAAGATTAAAATCGTTAGAGTTAATATTATCTCTTTCCTATGCGGAAATTTGAATAACAGTTAAAAATAAAAAACAATGAAAAGGGAAGATTCAAAACACGAAACCGATAATATAAAGAGATATCAAGAGGAAGGGTACACGGTAAATTATTTATTCGAAAACGACCATTTGATAGATTCAGAAAGCAAAGTAGCTTATAAACCAGAAGATGTTTTTATTGTGGCTCATCATCGTTATGAAGGTATGAGTGATCCTGATGATATGTCAATTTTATATATAATAGAAACTAAAGACGGAGGCAAAGGGACTCATTTATTAGGATATGGTCCAACGGCAGATTTGGAAGAAGCCGAATTTTTTAAAGACATTCCGAAAGCGAATTATTCCAAAAATGCAGACATAAACGAATTAACATAAAAGAATAAAAATAGATTGGTATTTTTATTTTGCTGATGAGCAGTTGTTTCAAATTTATTTGAGGCAGCTGCTTTTTTTTTGAGGTTCAAAGGTTCAAAGGTTCAAAGTGACAAAGGTTTTTTCTTTATCAAAGGTTTAAGACAGAGAGTATAAAACTTTGAACCATTGCCTCTCAGAATCTTTGCCTCTCAACATAAAAATTATGAAAAGACTCAACTGAACAAAGGTTTTTCTTTATCTAAAAGGTTCTGAGGGACAAAGATTATAAACCTTTGAGCCTTTGCCTCAGAACCTTTGTTTCTCAACGTAAACATTATCAGTCTTTTATGTGTAAAGACTCAAAGTGATAAAGGTTTTTCTTTATCTAAAAGGTTTAAGACAAATATTATAAACCTTTGAACCTTTGCCCCTCAGAACCTTTGTTTCTCCCCAAATATAAATTATGAAATATCTGCACAAAATTGTGTAAAGAATTGACTGACAATATAAACGAAATTTGGATTATAGAAATTTAGCAACCAAGGTTGGTTTTTATACGTAAATAATTACCGAACCCGCTTTGATAAACCAAACCATATAATGAAAAAACTTTACATAAATACTGGAAGCTTTGATGCTATTTTTAATAATCTGAAAGAAAGTTTTGGAGGAGAATTAAAAGTTACGGCCAATGAATACAATTTGGAAATTAAATCAAAATGGGCAAAGGGAAGCATTTCTGGCGTTCGTTTTGAAAAAGAGATGTCATACCTTAGTTTTGATCTAACTTTTAATCAAGAAATTAGTTTAAGTATCGAATCTAATCCGTTTTCACCTGTATTTTTTGCGTATTGCGAGAAAGGAAACGTTTTGCATAGTTTTGGCGCTGATGGTGCTACTCATTGCCTTAAAAAACAACAATCGGGTATTATGAGCAATTCTTCTACTATTAATAGTGTATTGCATTTTCAAAGCCACCAACAGATTCAATTTTCGATAATTGGAATGCCAACAACAATAGAAAATAAAGAAAGTGACTTTGTTTCTCAAGTAAAAAAAATATTTACGAGCAATTCTGGAAATTACATTTATGTAGGAGATGAAAACCACCAAATAGGAGAGAAGTTTCAAGAACTTAAAAGAATTCCGAGTCAAGGATTAGTTCGTTATATACTAATGAAAGGTATTCTTCGCGAAGTTTTAGAACTTGAGATAGCGCAACATAGTTATAATTATTTTACTGCGTTTGAGCCTATTTTGAATTTTGCAGTAAAACAATTAAGTGAGATCAAAAAATTGTCTCATATGAAATTAACTGCAATTACAGCGCCAGTACAGTTTTTAAAGCGAAACTTACAACCTCGAAAATACCAATTAGAATTAAAATCATATAACCAAAAATTAGCTAGCTAGTAAGCATACCATATTCTTCACTTTCAAAAAAACAGCTTCGATCGAGCTGTTTTTTTATTTTATTGCCTATTCTTTTTCATAGTAAATAATGAAATAAACCATGATGAGATTTAAAATGAAAGAAATACTGTTGGTCAGAATAATGGGAAGATCTTTTTTAAGAATTCCGTAAACAATCCACACCGCGATTCCAAAGGTCAAAATGCTGAACATCCGTAGCGAAATTTCTTTTACTTTCTTGGTCTTCCAGACCTTTATAATTTGTGGAATAGTAGATAGCGTAATACATGCTCCAGCAAAAAGTCCTATGATATCTATAAAGTCCATTTTGTAAAATTTGTTAAGTTGGTTTAGTTATCGAAATAAAACTTCGGGACTGAACGCCTTTGCGAGATAAAATCACAAGACGATAGCATTATTAGCTGAAAAAACTTAGCATCTCAGCATCTCAGCAACTTTTCTAACCCACCAATTCACCACCATTTATATGAATAAATTGGCCAGTAATATAACTGCTGTCTTCACAGGCCAGAAATACATAAGCAGGCGCGACTTCCGAAGGCTGACCGGGTCTCTCCATCGGATTGTCTTTTCCAAAATCAGATAATTTGTCGAAACTAGCTACGATTAAAGGCGTCCAGATTGGTCCAGGTGCAACGCCATTTACGCGTATTTTCCTTTTTGCCAGCATAGTCGAAAGAGAACGGGTAAAGCTTACTATCGCCCCTTTGGTACTCGCATAATCTGCCAAGTGTTCGCTTCCGCGAAAAGCCGTAACAGAGGTGGTGTTTATGATGCTATCACCTTCTTTCAAGAAAGCAAGCGCTGCTTTGGTGATATAAAAGAAGGGATAAATATTCGTTTCAAAAGTTTTATGAAGCTGCGCTGAAGTTATTTTTTCTATTTCTGTTTGCGGAAACTGAGTAGCAGCATTATTTACCAAAATATCTAGACTTTTAAAAGTAGTATGGCATTTTTTAATGGCACTTTGGCAAAATTTTTCATCTTTCAAATCACCGCTTATCAATAAACATTGCTGACCTTCTTTTTCGATCATTGCTTTGGTTTCTTTCGCATCTTTATCTTCTTTTAAATATACAATTGCGATATTGGCGCCTTCTCTCGCAAAATGTACCGCAACACTTCGGCCAATTCCGCTGTCGCCACCGGTAATGAAAGCTGTTTTTCCGAATAATTTACCGCTTCCAACATAATTCTCCCTTATAATTTCAGGCTCTGGATTCATCCTGTGCTCATTGCCAGGAAGATTTTGTTTTTGCTCGGGAAATGTTTGTTTCTTTTTCATGATTTACTCTTTTAAGCTTGTAATGTCATTTAAAATTACCCGATAACTGCAATTTTACTTGCCCTAAAAGATATTTTATTTGCCTCAATAAACTCAAAAAGGAAAAACTTGTATGAAAATACATCTGATAGAAGATAAAGTTTAAATAACAAGAAATTTCTAATAAGTTAAGAATCACGCAATATGTTTAATTTAATAGTAAAAGATGGGAATTTTATAACTATTTTCGATTTAGATAAAAAACCAGCTCGTTATTTTTTTTATACATTTGAGAATTTCCACATAATTTTTAAGAGTTACTTCGGTGATTCTTTAAAAAAATAAGAAAATTTTTAAATTTCACTTTAAATTCAAGAGTTTTGATTTACAACCGATTTAGCATCAATATGGCATGGTATTAATTGTAGACGATATAAGGGCCAATATTATTGCCTTAAAGAAAACATTAGAGCTGCATAATATCGATGTCGATAGTGCCGAATCTGGAGAAGAAGCTTTAAAGAAAATCCTGAAAACAGATTATTGTCTGATTATTATGGACGTTCAAATGCCGGGACTCGATGGTTTTGAGGTGGTAAAAATTCTTTCTGGAAATATCCGTACAAAAGATATTCCTGTTATTTTTCTTTCGGCACTTAATACCGAGAAAAAATACATCTTTAAGGGGTACGAAACAGGTGCTGTTGAGTACATTACCAAACCTGTAGATAGCGATTTACTGATTTTAAAAGTAAAAACCTTCATTAAAATCTACGAACAGCAAAATGAACTTAAAGTGATGAAAGACCTTCTTTCTAAAGAAATAAAAATTAGAAAAGAAGCGCAGGACAATCTTGAAATAAAAATCGCGGAAAGAACAAAAGAACTGGTTCAGAAAAATGAAGAACTCGAACTTCGAAATCACGAATTGCAACAGTTTTCTTGGGTGGTATCGCATGATCTAAATGAGCCAATCAGAAAGATTCAAATCTTTATCAAAATAATAAAAGACCTTTACTTAAAGGCAGATGACAAAGCGATCGATTATGTTGACCGAACAATAAAATCGGCAGAAAGAATGCAAACTTTAATTACCGATCTTTTGGCATATTCAAGGCTTTCTGCTCAGGTAAAACCTGAAAAAACAGATTTGAATGTTGTTTTGCAGGAAGTGTTGGGAGATTTTGATTATTTAATTGAGCGTAAAAATGCCACAATAAAAACTAACGAACTTCCAACAATAGATAGTATTCCGAGTCAAATGCGTCAGGTTTTTCAGAATCTAATTGGAAACGCTTTGAAGTTCTCAGGAAATGAAGAAAAAGCGGTAATAGAAGTTACTTCGGAAACTATTTTAGAAAAATCAATCGAAAGTCCGACTTCGCCAGAAGGAAAATTTTGCAGGATTACAGTAAAAGATAACGGAATTGGTTTTGATGAGATTTATCTTGATCGTATTTTTATTATCTTTCAAAGTTTAAACGATCGTCAATCCTACGAAGGAACAGGAATTGGGTTGGCAATTGCTAAGAAAATAATCGAAAAACATAACGGATTAATTACTGCTAAAAGTAAAGTGGGAGAAGGTGCAAGCTTTATCATTGTTCTTCCTTTAAAATACGAATAAAAATAATTTAGAATATATGAATGGTAATTTTAAAAGAAATTTATTAATCAGTTCACTAGTTTCACTGCTTGTACTTACTATTAGTTCTGTTGCCTCTTTTATCAGTATTAAAAGTTTACTAAACAGTAACTTTTGGGTAAACCATACCCAGGATGTAATATATAACCTAAACGAAGGTTCCGCAATTATTACCGAAGCCCAGACCAGTATGAGGGGTTATCTGCTTACAGGCGATGAGCAGTTTGTGGATCGTTTTAATGATGCTGAAGCGAAATCAAATACTTATTTTGATAAGTTAGATGAACTTACGTCTGACAATCCTTCGCAAAAAAAATTACTAGAAGAATTACGCTATAAACGTTCCGGTTTCTTTAAATATCTAAACAATCAGATTGTCAAAAAACGTTTAAGCAAAGAAACGCTGATTTTTGATTTGAATGAAGGCAGAAATATGATGAACGAGATTAAGGCGATCGTCAGAAAAGTTGAAAATACAGAGCAAAAACTTTTAGAAGAACGTAACTCAAATTCAGAACGTTACGGGAATTATAGTTTGGCTTTAATTGTTGTTGCTTTTTTTATAGCTTTTCTTATTTCTATTGTTTTCTTAATTAGAATTCTGAAAGATTATAACGAGAGAACTTTATTGCAGCTGGAATTAGAGAGAAAAGATAAAGAAACAGCGGAAAGACTTGACGTAATAAGTGGTATCGCAACACAAATTTCTAAAGGAAATTATGATGTTCAGATTGATGATAGAAAAGCAGATACTTTAGGAGCTTTGGGAGCCTCCATTCATAATATGAAAGATTCATTAAAAGATTCTTTCGAATTATTATCTCAAAAAGAATGGCTTCAATCGGGGGTTGCGACTTTGAACGATAAAATGCTGGGAGAAAAAACAATCCAGAAATTATCTAAAGATATAATTGAGTTTTTATGCCAATATACTAATAGCAGTGCCGGAGTTTTGTATGTAATTGATGGAGAAGAATTGACGGTTACAGGAGGTTACAGTTATATACCAAGTAAAAACAGAGAAAGAATCAAGAAAGGCGAGGGGTTAATTGGCCAGTCTATTGTTTCTGGAAAAATGCTGGAACTAAAAGCCCTTTCTCCAGATGATATTCAGATCAATTATGCATTGGGAGAAATAAAACCTACGCATATTGTGGCATTGCCATTAATGGATTTTAAAGTTGAAGGTGCTGTTGAGCTGGCTAGCATTTACGGATTTTCTGTTTTGCAGCTTGAATTCTTGAATATTGTGGCAAATAATATCGGGATTGCGATTAAAGCGACCCAAAATCGCAAAAGGGTAATGGAACTTTTGGAAGAAACCAAATCTCAGTCAGAAGAATTACAGATTCAGCACAGCGAATTGGAAGCGATAAATGCCGAATTAGAAGCGCAAACCGAAAAATTGCAGGCTTCGGAAGAAGAACTTCGCGTACAGCAGGAAGAATTGGAGCAAACTAATGAAGAATTGTCTGAAAGAAGCGTTTTATTAGAAGAAAAAAACACTGAAATCCAAAAGAAATCAGAAGCTTTAGAATTGACTACGCGCTATAAATCGGAGTTTTTGGCCAACATGTCGCATGAGTTGAGAACACCGTTGAATTCGATTTTATTGCTGAGTCGTTTATTGTCTGAAAATAACAATAAAACAATGAACAATGAAGAAATTGAATTTGCAAAAGTAATTCAGAGTTCAGGAAATAGTCTGTTAGGTTTAATTGATGAAATCCTTGATTTATCTAAGATTGAAGCTGGAAAAATGGATCTGGAATTCTTGGATGTTTCAACTAAAGAGATTACAGATAACCTGTATAACTTGTTTTATCTGGTTGCAAAAGAAAAGGGAATTAATTTTGAAATTATTGCCAAAGATGCGCCTATTGTCATTAAAACAGATAAAATGCGTTTGGAGCAGATTTTGAAAAACCTGATTTCAAATGCTATAAAATTTACCGAAAAAGGAACCGTTTCTCTTGAAATAAAAGTAGATACAGACGATGACAAAATTATCTGTTTTATTGTAAAAGATACCGGAATCGGAATTCCGTTAGAAAAACAGCCTTTAATTTTTGAAGCTTTCCAGCAAGCTGACGGTTCAACTAAACGTAAATACGGTGGAACTGGTTTGGGATTGTCAATTAGCCGTGAGCTGGCAAAATTACTGAGAGGAGAAATTGTATTGAATAGTAAAGTAAATGAAGGAAGTACGTTTACATTGTGTCTTCCTGTTTTAGGATTTGCGATCAACAAAGTTTCGGTAAATAAAATTCCGCATGCAGAAGAAATCGAAGTAACAACTGAAAGTGATGAGGAAAGACCGAAGTACATCAGTGAAGTTATTCCGCAAGAAATTGAAGATGACAGAGATTCAATTGTAGAAGGGGATAAAGTCATTCTGATTGTAGAAGACGACATCAATTTTGCCAAATCATTATTGGCTTTTACTCAGAAAAAAGGGTATAAAGGAGTAGTGGCAGTAAGAGGTGATTATGCCTTGAATTTTGCTTTAATTTATAGACCAATTGGAATTTTATTGGATATCGAACTTCCTATAAAAAGCGGATGGCAAGTTTTAGAAGAACTAAAAAATCATACTCATACCAAACATATTTCGGTACACATTATGTCTTCGCATAAACTGAAACAAGAAAGTTTATTAAAAGGAGCGGTTGACTTCTTAGACAAACCTGTTGCTTTTGACCGAATTCCAGATGTTTTTAAGCGTATTGAGCATATTATAAACAAAGAATCGCAGAAGGTTTTAATTATTGAAGATAACCCGAAACATGCAAAAGCACTAGCGTTTTTCTTAGAAACTTATAATATTAATTCGGAGATTAAAAGTGAAGTTTCAGAAGGTTTATCGTCTTTGGGCAAAGAAGAAGTAGACTGTGTAATTCTCGATATGGGAATTCCAGACAAACAGGCTTACGAAATTCTAGATGGCGTTAAGAAAAGTCCAGGTTTAGAAAACCTGCCAGTAATTGTATTTACAGGAAAAAGTCTTTCGATAAAAGAAGAACTAAAAATTAAGAAATATGCTGATTCTATTATCGTAAAAACAGCACATTCGTACCAGAGAATGCTCGATGAGGTTTCGCTTTTCCTTCACTTAGTAGAAAATAAGAAAGAAGGAAATGTAGGCAAAGAAAGCAATAAAAAACTGAATTCGTTAAACAATATTTTATTTGAGAAAAAAGTATTAATTGTAGATGATGATGTGCGAAACATCTATTCGCTTTCTAAAGCTTTAGAAGCGTTTAAGATGACTGTTATTACGGCTTTTGATGGAAAAGAAGCGATTAAGATTTTGGATGAAAATCCAGATACAGATGTGGTGCTTTTAGATATGATGATGCCCAATATGGACGGTTACGAAACGGCAGAAAAAATTAGGAGCAATCCTAAATTTCTTAACTTGGCCGTAATCGCCGTAACAGCCAAAGCCATGACTGGCGACAGAGAAAAATGTATTAAGGCGGGAGCTTCAGATTATATTACAAAACCGGTCGATGTCGATCAGTTATTATCGCTGCTTCGAGTTTGGTTATACGATAAAATCTAATCTTAAAAATACTATACATGGAAAAGAAAAAAGTATTGATTGTAGATGACGATTCTAGAAATATTTTTGCTTTAGTAAATACCTTAAAGGCAAAATCTTTTGACTGTCTGTCTTGTTTAAGTGCCGAAGAAGCTCTAAAAATATTAGAAAAAGACAATTCAATAGACGCCGTTTTGATGGATATGATGATGCCCGAAATGGACGGTTATGAGGCAATTCCGCTCATTAAAGCCATTCCATCACAAGAGAATACTTTTGTAGTTGCCGTAACAGCGCAAGCTATGGCAGGAGATAAAGAAAAATGTTTACAAGCCGGAGCAGATGCATACATCTCAAAACCTGTAGATGTAGATAAATTACTTCACATCTTGGGGGAAATTTAAATGAATTATGATTGAAGATATTGAATTAGAGGCTCTCATTAATGAAGTTTACGAATATTATGGTTTTGATTTTGGAAGTTATTCAAGAGCCTCACTTAAAAGACGTGTAAGCAGGGTATTTACTTTGGATGGATTCAAGCATTTTCATGATTTTCTATCTAAAGTCCGTACCGATCCAGAATATTGCAAAAAAATGATTGATGAAATAACGGTTAACGTTACAGAAATGTTTCGTGATCCGTCATTTTATATGACACTTCGAAAAGAAATTCTTCCTTTACTGGGAACCAAACCTTTTATCAGAATCTGGCATGCGGGCTGTTCTACAGGAGAAGAAGTGTACTCGATGGCTATTATGCTCAAAGAAGAAGGTTTGCTGCACAAATCAATATTATACGCTACCGATATAAATGCGACAGTTTTGGAGACAGCAAAAAGCGGTATTTTCCCGCTAAGAATGATAAAAGATTATGCCGATAATTATCGTGAAGCGGGCGGGCAGGAAGATTTTTCAGATTATTATATCGCCAATTACGGATTTGCAAAATTCAATGAAAATCTTTCAGAGAAAATGGTTTTCTCGCAGCACAATTTGGTTTCTGACACTTCATTTAATGAGTTTGATCTGATTTTGTGTCGCAATGTTTTAATTTATTTCGATAATAATCTGCAGAAAAGAGTGGTCAATTTATTTGATGACAGCTTAGCTGTTTTGGGTTTTTTGGCACTTGGAACAAAAGAAACTATAAAGTATTCTATATCTCAAACCAAATACAAACAATTTGATAAAGAGAAAATATGGAGAAAAATAAAAGAATAACAAATTGTAAAGTACTTATAATTGGCGGTTCGGCAGGAAGTTTACAGGCATTATTGCAGATTTTACCCTTTATAGAAAAAAAGGTTTCTTTTGCAATTGTCATTGTTGTTCACAGAAAAAATTCAGACGAACAAACCTTAGAAGATTTAATCGCTTTAAAATCAAAAATAAAAGTAAAAGAGGTAGAAGATAAAGTAAAACTTGAAGCAGGATTTATTTATATCGCGCCTTCCAATTATCATTTATTATTTGAAAAAGAAGAAACGTTGTCTTTAGACACTTCAGAGAAAATAAATTATAGCAGACCCAGTATAGATGTTTCTTTTGAAGCTGCTGCAGAAATATATGGTCAAAATTTAGTTGGAATTCTACTTTCGGGTTCCAATTCGGATGGTACAGCAGGTTTGAGGGCAATTCAGGCAGCTGGAGGAATAAGCGTTGTGCAGAATCCGCTTTCTGCAGATATGCCTTTTATGCCTAATAATGCGATTTTGCATACAGTGCCAGATTTTATTTTAAAAACTGAAGAGATCTTGGAGTTTATAAAAGATTTAAATCAGGAATAAAAGTCTAAAATATTAATTATAAGTATATAGTCTTATTTAGAATTAGTTCCAGAGGCAAGAAATATTTTTTTGCATAAAAAACATATTATTTTTCATCTTCTGGTAGAACCACTTTGTTAAGTTCGGCTTCTTTTTCAGCTCTTTTTTGTGCCGCTTTCCCTTTTCCGATCGGAATTCCTGCAGTAACATACAAAGATCGATTGTATTGGTTATTTGGGCCATCACCTTTCATTACAGTAACAAGTCCATAGTAATATTGAACGGTAATATTTAAGCCATTTCCAACATGCATATGATAACCAGCGCCAAAGGCAAGTCCAGCATCAATAACATGAATCTGATCTCTGATATTTTTCTTATAGACCACGTCGTTATCGTTGATTTCGTTTTTAAACTCGTCAAATGCTTTGGCTAATAAACCAAATTGTGGACCTGTTTTGAGATAAATATTGTTTTTGAATTGGTATTTAATTAATATAGGAACGTTAAAATAACGTATTTCACGATTTACACGTCCGCCCGCAAAAGTATTGTCGAGATTTTCATCATTTAAAGAATACACCGGAATATCTTTTGCACCCATTGGCGACTTAACAATTACTCCAGTATTGATCATCCACGCTGGATTTTTCTTAGATCTAAAATCAAAATAAAAACCAAGATTAAAACCTGGATTTAAAGCGGAAGATCCCATGTTTGAAATGGTAGAAAAATTAGCACCGCCTTCCAGACCAAATTCTAAAAACTCTGAGTTGAGTTTATCTCCAAAGATTAGGGAAATCAAGACTTGTGACTGTGCCGTGGTAATACAAAAGAAAACAAAAACGATTAATAAAATCTTTTTCATATAATGGATGAATTACAGTCCAAAACGGTATTGTAAACTTCCCAATACCTGTGTGCGAGAACCTAAGAAACCGCACTCTGCACGAAACATTACATGTTTGCTGAATTGATATTGAGACCCAATAATAAAGTTCCACATGTCTTTTGGCCTTTTTTGAAGGGAATATTGAACAGATGAACCTGAGGCTGTGCTCAATGCTCCGTCAAGAGTCGCAAGGAATGTTCCCGCTCTTTCTAGAGCTCTGTCGGCAGTATTATGTTTGGCTACATTAACTGGATTTTTTTGTTCAGTTGGGCTCAAACCATCCCACCATTCATCTACTTTTGTCTGATTTTCAGATACTTTTTGAAGTCCGCTGTCCACTTTAGCTTGAGCGCTGCTTAGATCAATAAAATCAGATAAAGGCAAATCTCCATTTGTATCTCCAGAAATATGAACTCTGAAACCGCCAACCCAAACTGCTATATTGGTATCTGGCTTATTGAATTTAAATGTCTTTCCTAATCTTGGGCCAAAAACATATGAAAAAGCAGGTTTATCCAGCGAACTAATATCAGTCCAGGCCATGTTCATATCCAAAGCTAGCCAGCCACCTCCAATACCGATTGTTGGTGTCATACCTATACCAAAAGTAGTGGCGTTAAAATTTGCTTTAGTACTAAAATTAGCAACTTCAGACCAATTGTTATCTGCATCTGGCACCCAAATACCCGCATTAATTTTAGTTGCCGTATTAGCTTTTCCAAAAATTCCATAAATATTTAGAAAGGGAAGCAGCCAAATATCAGGTCTAATCGTTAGTGCGCCAGCTTCAACTGTCGATTTATCAAATCGTACAATTTCATCTAGGTTATATTGCGGTCCATGATTAAAACCAATATTCAAATCATTAATAACAATTTCAGATTCCTGCCAAAAATAATTAACTGAAACTCCTGCAGAATAGGGAAGCTTATATCCTTTTTGAGCTACTTTCT
The DNA here is from genome assembly GCF_023272795.1 of Flavobacterium humidisoli. Classification (NCBI taxonomy): domain Bacteria; kingdom Pseudomonadati; phylum Bacteroidota; class Flavobacteriia; order Flavobacteriales; family Flavobacteriaceae; genus Flavobacterium; species Flavobacterium humidisoli. The sequence continues at coordinate 3,604,217 of NZ_CP096829.1, forward strand.
CACCCCAGATTGGTAAAGCGTATGGGTATTTTTCGACTTTAAGACTGTCTTTTAATTCTTCATTTTTTTTTCCTACAATTTTATCGGTGTAAACCTGTCCGAAAATTTGCATGCTAAATAGTAATAAAAAGGCTGATATTAGTGTATTACATTTCATTGATTAGAGTGTTTTAATGTTAATTAATTAAACTGCGAAAAATAAATATGTACTAATGCTATTGTGAGAATCTTTTTATTGGTATGCTAAATAGGTTTTTATAATTAAAGATTAGGGCTTAATAATGTGTTAATTAGTGTTAAAGTTAACGAAATTTTCTTACGTCTGACAAAAAAAGACAAGAAAATGATAAAGGGATTAAAATAATTTTCGCACTATTTTTAAGTATGGTTGTTCTATGAAATTTATTGGCTTCAATTATCAATTAAAAAATAAATTGTATTTTTACAGCTGTGAAATGGATAACAATCATATTATCAATTTACCTGATGGCATTGTCTAATATGCCATGTGCCGATATGGAAGTAAACAGCGCTATACATAAAACAGCTCAGTTTGCTTCAGAAGACAATCATTCGCACGACAAAGACAATGATTTATGTTCTCCGTTTTGTGCCTGCAATTGCTGTGGCGCGCAGGTTTTAAGTTACCATTCTGCTGTAAGTTTTGAATTTCCTAAACCTTACAATCAAATTTCAATTGCTTTACCAAGTTACAGTTCTGTTTTTATTTCCAATTTCTACGGAAGTATTTGGCAGCCCCCTCAAATAGCATAATGATTAGGCCTGTTCGATAAAGATCGAAAACGGGCGAGAGAGTTGTGGACTTTCCACACGTTTACAGACAATTTAATTGTCTAATTTCTCACGTCATTATATATTCAAATGTTAGATAAAATCATTCAATTTAGTATACGAAACAAATTCGTAATACTATTATTTACTCTTGCACTCATTGCCTGGGGAAGCTATTCGCTTAAAAATTTACCACTAGATGCCCTACCAGATGTAACCAACAATCAGGTTCAGATTATTACTACTGCACCAACATTGGCGAGTCAGGAAGTAGAGCAATTAATTACCTATCCTTTAGAAAGAGCTGTAAAGACAGTTCCCAATATTATAGAACTCCGCAGTATTTCCCGTTTCGGATTATCGGTTGTAACCGTTGTTTTTGAAGATGATGTGGATATTTATTGGGCTCGGGAGCAGATTTTCCAACGCTTAAAACAAGCTGAAGAAAATATTCCTGATTATGTAAATTCTCCTGAGTTAGCGCCAATTTCTACAGGTTTAGGAGAAATTTATCAATATGATGTTTATGCCAAAAAAGGTTATGAAAACAAATACAGCGCTATTGAACTGAGAACAATTCAGGATTGGATTATTATTCCTCAATTGCAAGGAATTAAAGGTGTTGCTGAAGTTAGCACTTGGGGAGGTAAACTCAAACAATTTGAAATTGCTGTAAATCCCAATATGCTGAACAGTCTTGGAGTAACAATCACCGAAATTTTTGATGCTTTAGAAAAAAACAATCAAAATACTGGAGGAGCTTACATTGAAAAAGACCAATACACGTATTTTATTCGTGGTGTCGGAATGGCAAAAGGTATAAAAGACCTTGAAAATGTAGTAGTTAAAAACAGAAATGGTTCACCAGTTTTGGTTCGCAACGTAGCGCAGGTTCGCGAGGGCATCGCTTTACGTTATGGAGCTTCAACCAAAGATGGAAAAGGAGAAATTGTTTCTGGTATGGTTCTGATGTTGAAAGGCGAAAACTCCAGCGCTGTTGTAAATCGTGTTCACGAAAAAATGGCTCAGATTAACAAAAGTCTTCCCGAAGGAGTTGTAGCAGAAGCTTTTATTGACAGAGGAAAGTTGGTTGATAATTCTATTAGAACGGTGGCCAAAAATTTATTGGAAGGTGCTTTAATCGTGATTTTTGTCCTGATTTTATTCTTAGGAAATCTTCGTGCCGGATTGATTGTTGCCTCTGTGATTCCGCTGGCGATGCTGTTTGCCGTTATTTTAATGAATGCCTTTGGCGTAAGCGGAAACTTAATGAGTCTCGGAGCCATAGATTTCGGGATTATAGTCGACGGCGCCGTAATTATTGTCGAAGCCACGATGCATCACCTGCAGAAATTCAAAAACAAAAAAGAATTAACGCAGGAAGAAATGGACGAAGAAGTCTATAATTCGGCCTCAAAAATTAGAAATAGTGCTGCTTTTGGTGAAATCATTATTCTGATCGTGTATCTGCCAATCTTGGCCTTGATTGGAACTGAGGGAAAAATGTTCAAACCAATGGCTATGACAGTGGGATTTGCCATTATTGGAGCATTTATTCTTTCACTGACGTATATTCCGATGATGAGTGCTTTGTTTCTTTCGAAAAAAACTGAACACAAAGAAAATTTTAGCGACCGCATGATTGCTTGGCTGGAGAGCCATTATACACCTTTATTGAAAAAAGCTTTACAGTTTAAAAAAGTCGTGCTGTCTGTTGCTGTCGGACTCTTTGCTTTTGCCTTTATTGTTTTCCAAAATATGGGAGGCGAATTTATTCCTACTATAGAAGAAGGCGATTTGGCAATCAATGCTACGATTATGACAGGAAGTTCGCTGACGCAGATGGTAGAAACTACAACCAAATACGAACAGATTCTAAAAGCTAAATTCCCAGAAATTAAAACCATTGTAACCAAAATTGGAAGTGGTGAAATTCCAACCGATCCGATGCCGATTGAAAGCGGGGATTTGATTATTGTTTTAAAAGACAAAAAAGAATGGAAAGGCAAATATCGTAATTGGGAAGAACTCGCAAATGCCATGAAAAAGGAAATGGAAATTATTCCTGGAGCGAATATCGAAATTTCGCAGCCGATTCAGATGCGTTTTAACGAGCTAATGACGGGAAGCCGTTCTGATATTGCGATCAAGATTTTTGGTGATGATTTAGAAATCCTAGATGCGAAAGCAACAGAATTGATTTCGAAGATAAAAGGAATCGAAGGAATCGGCGATTTAAAAGCTGATAAAGTAACCGGATTACCACAGATTACAATCAAATACGATTACGATAAAATCGCCTTGTACGGACTAAATATTTCAGATATCAATCAAATCATTCGTTCCTCATTTGCAGGAGAAGTAGCAGGAAAGATTTATGATGAAAGCAAAAGGTTTGATGTGGTAGTAAGAATGGACGAGAATAATCGCGCCGATATTACCGATGTGAGCAATTTGTTTATTCCGCTTCCAAGTGGTCAGCAGGTTCCCCTTTCTCAGGTTGCTTCTGTTGAATATGAACAAGGTCCAGTACAGGTTATCCGCGAAGACGGAAAACGAAGAATTACGGTAGGACTAAACGTTCGCGGAAGAGATATTAAAAGTGTGGTGGAAGAAATTCAGGCAAAACTGGATAAAAGTTTTAAACTTCCCGCAGGTTATTATGTGACGTATGGCGGACAATTTGAAAATCTGATCGAAGCTTCAAAAAGACTTTCTGTAGCCTTACCAATTGCTTTAGGACTGATTTTAGTCTTGCTGTATTTTACTTTTAAAAGTGCCAAACAAGCATTGTTGATTTTTAGTGCGATTCCGTTATCAGCAATTGGAGGTGTTTTCGCGCTTTCGCTGAGAGGAATGCCTTTTAGTATTTCTGCTGGAATTGGTTTTATCGCCTTATTCGGAATTGCAGTTTTAAACGGAATTGTATTGATTTCTTATTTTAATCAATTAAAATCAGATGGAATTTTAGATCCATTTCAAAGAGTTTTAATCGGAACCAAAACACGTTTGCGTCCCGTTTTAATGACCGCAGCCGTAGCTTCATTAGGATTTCTGCCAATGGCTTTGTCTACAAGTGGAGGGGCAGAAGTGCAGAAACCTCTAGCAACTGTAGTAATTGGGGGATTAATCTCGGCTACTTTATTGACCTTAATCGTTTTGCCGATTTTGTATTTAATGCTCGAACGTGGGTTTAACCGCAAAGAACGCTAAGGTTTACGCAAAGCACACAAAGAAATATTTGAAAAATGAAAAAATTACGATTCAATTCAAGAATAAAAAACTCCGCGAACTCCGCGCATCCCTTGCGATCTTTGCGGTTAATTGCATTTCTATTGGTAAGTACAGTAACATTTGCCCAGCAATCCATCAGTCTGGAAAAAGCAATAGAACTAGCCAAATCAAATAACATCGACTTAAAAATCGCTGACAAAGAAATCGAAAAACAAACCGTTCTTAAGAAAGCGGCTTTTCAACCTGATCCTTTGCAGGTACAATATCAGGGAGGTCAGTTTAATAGTGCAGATTACGATCATAATGTTTCGGTGCAGCAGTTTTTTCCGTTAGGAAATATTACAAAAGCCAACAGACAATTGCAGGAAGAATTGGCAAAATTGGCTGAAAAACGAAAAGCTTTATCTTCTTATGAAATCGAAAAAGCAGTAACTCTATCGTATTATCAATATCTGTATGGTGTTTCAATCCAGAAACTTAATTCGGAATTGAATGATATTTATACCAAATTCTTGAAGAACGCCGAACTGCGTTTTAAAACGGGAGAAAGCGGGAATATTGAGGTAATTAGTGCTAAAGCTAAAGTAAAGGAAATTGAAACCCAGAAAGCACAGTTAGAATACGATTTGGCAATTTATCAGAAGCAGCTGCAGTTTTTTATTCAGACCAATGAAAACATTATTCCCGATTCTAATACCGCTTTGCAGTACACGTATATAGAAAATCAGGAAAACTCGAAAGCAGAAACCCTGATGACCGATTTTTATCAGCAGCAGATTTCAGTTTGCCAAAAAGAAGCGGGAACTTTTAAAGCACTGCGAACACCAAAAGTCGGATTAGGATATTTTGCGCAAACCATCAACACCGAATCGCTGTTTCAAGGTTTTACAGCCGGATTACAGATTCCGTTATTTGGAGGTGTGAATACGACAAAAGCAAAAGCGGCAGAAATTAGTATATCGCAATCGCAAATGGCTTTAGATAAAAACAAAATGATATTGAATTTGCAAAAAGAAGAATTGCAAAACAATTTCAAAAAACAGCAGAAAAACTTAGCTTATTTCCAAAATGAAGGCTTGCACTATGCCGATCAGATTATAGAAACGGCTCAGAAAAGTTATGCCAATGGCGATATGAGTTACTGGTCGTATATCAGCTTTTTAAATCAGGCCATCGATATTAAAAAGCAGTTTGCAGAAGCCACGCACAGCTATAATCAGAGCGCAATCGAACTTCAATTTCCAACTATCAAAAACAATTAAAATGAAAATAAATTTAACCGCAAAGATCACAGAGATTTTATCGCAGAGTCTGCAAAGAAAGTTAGCCTATAGCTTACTGCTTATAGCTTACTGCGGAGTTTTAAATTCTTGCAACGAAAAAAAGGCAGAGGAAATACAGGAAGAAGAAAAAGAAACTACAGAAGTGGCTTTGACGGCTTCTCAGTACAAAACAGTCGGAATTGAAACGGGTTTTGTAGAAGACAGAAACCTTAACAAAGTCATCAAAGCGAATGGCTATACAACCGTACCCCCGCAAAACTCAGCTGAGGTTTCAACTTTAATTGGCGGAACGGTAAAAGATATTTTTGTGTTGGAAGGAACCTATGTCAACAAAGGGAAAGTATTGGCAACGATTCAGAATCTGGAAGTTATAGAAATGCAGGAAGATTACCAGTCAGCGGTTGCGAATGTAGAATTCCTGCAGTTAGAGTATAACCGCCAGAAAACATTGAGTGAGGAAAATGTGAATCCGAGAAAAACTTTTCAAGAAGTAAAAGCCAAATTAGCAGCCGAAAGAGCCCGAGCGCAAGCCGCAAAAAACAAGTTGGACGCTTTGCATGTTAATACTAAAGGAGTGACATCGGTTGTGCCAATTGTTTCGCCGATAAATGGTTTTGTTGGGAAAATCAATATTGCCAAAGGCGCTTTTGCCAACACAGGAGTTTCGCTTTTTGAAGTGGTTGACAACAGCCAGATGCATTTGGATTTGAATGTGTATGAAAAAGATTTGGGCTCGATTTCTGTTGGTCAGGTAATTGATTTTGTATTGACGAATCAGTCCAATAAATCCATTAAAGGAAAGATTTTCGGAATCAATAAGTCTTTTTCTAACGAAAGTAAAACGGTTGCCGTACACGCCAAAATCGACCCTGCCGATGCCAAAGGCCTGATTCCAGGAATGTATGTTTCGGCAAATATTAATATTACGAATGCAACTGTTCCAGCATTGCCAAAAGATGCTGTCGTTCGTAATGCCGATAAATATTTTGTTTTTGTTCGGGAAGAAAAACAGGCAGAAGAAAAACACGAACATAAAGAAGGTGAAAAAGAGGAAGCACACGAAGAAGAAATTCATTTTAAAGCCGTAGAAGTAATTCCGGGAACAACCGATTTAGGTTTTACAGAAGTAAAATTCGTTGATAAGATTGACTCTCAAGCAAATATTGTTACAAAAGGTGCTTTTTATCTGCTTTCGGCAATGAAAGGCGGCGGGGAGCATGAGCATTGATTCTTTGAAGATTCTGAGGTGCTAAGATTCTGAGATGCTAAGTTTTTTTAATGCTGAGATTTGATAGCAAAGTAGCAGAGTCTCCAATTTTTCTTTTAATAATTAAACTGCCTACAGCTTTAGCTGGAGGTAATTCAAAATAAAAAACTTAGTGCCTTAGCGCCTTTGTGGCAACAAACAAAATGCTTAAATTTAGAACATTAATTTATACAAAGGTTGAACTTGCAACCTGAAACAAATAAAACTTGAAACTTTCTCATGATACATCAAGATAAAGAAATAAAAGGCATAAAAAATAAAGCCAAACCATCTTGCTGCTGTTCGCATGATGAACCTGTACATTCAGATAATGACGGACACGATCACGGAGGACATGATCATGATCATAACGTTGATGGAGGTTTGTTCAAATTGTTCTTACCATCAATTATATCCTTTGTTTTATTGCTCATCGGAATTGGTTTTGATAATTATTTTCCTCAGGATTGGTTTACAGGATATGTGAGAATTGTTTGGTATGCAATTGCTTATCTTCCAGTGGGACTTCCGGTTCTGAGAGAAGCTTATGAAAGCATTGTAAAAGGAGACATTTTCTCAGAATTTTTTCTGATGTGTATTGCTACAATCGGAGCCTTTGCTATTGGCGAATATCCAGAAGGTGTTGCTGTTATGCTATTTTATACGATTGGAGAAACCTTTCAGGGAATGGCGGTTAACAGAGCAAAATCGAGTATTAAAAGTCTGCTAGACCAGCGTCCAGATGAAGTTCATGTTTTAGAAAATAATGTGGCAGTAAAAGTCAAAGCCAAAGAAGTTCAGATTGGAGCAGTTATTCAGCTTAAAGCAGGAGAAAAACTAGGATTAGACGGCGAATTATTATCAGATTCGGCTTCGTTTAATACAGCAGCTTTAACAGGAGAAAGCAAACCTGACACGAAAAAGAAAGGCGAAACCGTTCTGGCAGGAATGATTAACGGAAATACAATTGCAGAGGTAAAAGTAACCACTGCTTATAATGACAGCAAATTGTCTAAAATTCTAGAATTGGTGCAGAATGCTACAACAAAGAAAGCTCCTGCAGAATTATTCATCAGAAAGTTTGCTAAAGTCTACACGCCTATTGTGGTATATCTGGCAATCGCAATTTGTCTGCTTCCCATGCTTTTTGTAGACCATTATGTTTTTAACGATTGGCTGTACAGAGCTTTGGTCTTTTTGGTAATTTCTTGTCCTTGCGCTTTGGTAATCAGTATTCCGTTAGGGTATTTTGGCGGAATCGGCGCTGCAAGTAAAAACGGAATTCTCTTTAAAGGCAGTAATTTTCTAGATAGTATTTCGACGATTCAGAATGTTGTTGTTGATAAAACAGGTACAATGACCGAAGGCGTTTTTAAAGTTCAGGAAGTCATTATAAAACCTGAATTTGATAAAAATGAAATTTTAAAACTAATAAATGCATTAGAAAGCCGAAGTACACATCCCGTTGCAACGGCCATTCACAATCATGTTGGGCCAATAGATTCTGCTGTAGAATTAAAAAATATCGAAGAAATTTCAGGTCACGGATTAAAAGCGTCTTACAACGGGAAAGAATTACTCGTAGGTAATTTTAAGCTCTTGGATAAATTTTCTATTTCGTATGATATCGATCCGTCTTCGATTGTTTATACTACGATTGCAATTGCTTATGGAGGTCAATTTGCAGGTCATCTTACCATTGCAGATGAAATTAAAGCAGATGCTAAAGAAACCGTTTCTAAACTAAAAGCTTTAGGTGTAAAACTAACTATGTTAAGCGGTGATAAAACCAATGTCGTACAATTTGTCGCTGATAAACTCGGAATTGTAAAAGCTTTTGGAGATTTGCTTCCAGAAGATAAAGTCAATAAAGTAAACGAAATTAAAGCCAAAAACGAAACTATTGCTTTTGTGGGCGATGGCGTAAATGATGCACCCGTAATTGCTTTAAGCACAGTGGGAATTGCAATGGGAGGTTTAGGAAGCGATGCAGCAATCGAAACGGCAGACGTTGTCATTCAGGACGATAAACCGAGTAAAATTGCAATGGCAATTAACATCGGAAAACAAACCAAAAAGATTGTCTGGCAGAATATCACCTTGGCTTTCGTTGTAAAAGCTTTCGTCTTGATTCTTGGTGCAGGCGGACTTGCTACCATGTGGGAAGCTGTTTTTGCCGATGTTGGGGTAGCTTTACTGGCAATTTTAAATGCAGTTAGGATTCAGAAGATGAAGTTTTAATTTGTCGCAAAAAATAAAAGCCCAATTCAAATAAATGAATTGGGCTTTAGTATTTTTAATTTCACTTTTTTAAATGCTTCGGTTCCTGAATTTCGCCGTTGCCAAAAGACCAATTTTCAAGTCCATTGTTTTCTAATAAAACAATAATCACATTATTAATTGTTATTTCTGTTGAAGCAGCAATTCTAGATGCAATTTGATGGTACAACTTCTTTTTTTGTTCCAATGTTCTTCCTTGGCCTGCCGTAATTTGGATGTAGACGATATCCTCAGAATGTGAAATTCCCAGATAACTTTTAGGATATTTTATTTGATGAGGTTCTAATTCTTCAATAACATGAAAATAATCATCCTTCGGAATATGAAATTCTGCAATTAAAGATTCATGAATGGATTGTGAAATACTATTTTTTGTTTCTAATGAAAGTTTTTTCGGTAGGCTGATTCGAACAAATGGCATTTTTATATTTTAAGTTAATTCTAATTTGAAGAGATGAAGGTATATTAAAATTTCAGATCAACAATAATTCCGTTATTCTCTATTTTAATTTTTGTTTTATTGCTTTCAGATGGAGTTTGTGTTGGATACCAGTTTCGATTTGGTTTTACCATAATCAATAAACCTTCGTCATCTCCAATTGCTGCAAAGAGTTCGCTGTTGGTATTTTTAGAAAAGAATTCCAGTCCGTGTTTTGCTACTAATTGTTTTCCCAATTCTAGTGGATTTTCATTCACAATCCCGATTTCGCTGATATTTAAAATCGATTTTGAACTAAATGCTTCTGTTTGTGAATTCTCAAGATCATTTCGCGCAATAAATTCCAGTAAATTTCCATTATTATCGTAGAAATAAACGGCATTTGCATTCCAGTTTTCAAAATTGGTAATCACATTTTGATCTTCAATAACAATTAAATCTACTTTGTTTCTGCACCATTGTATGCCTTCGTCTAGTTTGTTTTCAGGAATATTAAAAGCAAAATGATAAATCGATTTAAACACTGCATTTTCAACAAATTCTAAAAATGAATTTCCAGCTTTAATAGTAATTGAATTTGTCTTTTTTTCTATGATTGGCAGTTCTAAAATATCTTGATAGAATAATGCGGTCTGCTGAATATTATTGCTCTGAATTTGGATGTGTTCTAATTTCATGTTGGTATTTTTATTGAAGAAAAAAAGCTTCCTCTGTTTCAAACAAATTTAAAGAATCGCTAATGTTTTCTGGCTGGAGTGCTATTTTATACTTTGATGAAAGGATAGGGAATTAGTATTGAAACTGCAGCATTATAAATAAAAAAGCCCATTTCCAAAAAGAAAATGGACTGATTAGATTTGTAGATTTGGGGCAATTTACAAACTAACTAAATTATTTAGGCATTTCTGGCACCATAATTCTTCTGGTTGGCGTACTCAAAGTTTCAATAAAAGCCAAAAGATCACTTATTTCTTCTTTACTTAAATTCAGTTTCTTAAGTGCAGGATCTACTTTCGGAATTAGCGAATCTCTTGGAGTTCCCAGATATTTTTTCTGAACGGGCGAAGGATTTCCTCCATTATACAATTCTACCACATCTAAAAGTGTTGGAAAATGCCCGTGATGCATCCACGGTTTTGTGTTTACCACTTCACGCAATGTTGGCGTTCTGAATTTGCCAATATCTTTTACATTTTTGGTAACATTATAACGTCCGAAATCTTCATTTTTAGTTCCGAATAAAGTTTGTCCATCGTTATGAAACTGATTATCGCTGAAATAAGGTGTATTATGGCAGTTGATACATTGCGCTTTGGTTCTGAATAAATGCATTCCTTTCACTTGAGAATCGGTAAAGGCTTCCGATTTTCCGCTCACAAAATGATCAAATTTGCTTTTCGGACTGTTTATTGATCTTTCGAAAGTCGCAATCGCATATTGAATTCGCTCTAAAGTCACTTTTTTATTGCCAAAAGCAGCTGTAAATAAAGAATTATAACCCTTAATCTTCGCAATTTTGTCAACGGCAATTGTCAGTTTTTCGTTCATTTCCAAAGGATCCGAAACAGGAAACTGCGCCTGATCTTCTAAACTCGATGCTCGTCCGTCCCAAAATAGAGAAGTGGCATAGGCGGAGTTTAAAATTGTCATCGAATTACGTTTTCCCGTTTGGCGATCATGCCCGAAAGAACGCGTCAAATTATCTGTCCAGCCCAATTCTGGATTATGACAGGAAGCGCAGGCAATTTGTCCGCTTTTTGATAATCTCGGATCAAAAAACAAGATCTTCCCCAAACTTTCTTTTTCCTTAGAATACGGATTATAAGCGGGATAAGGAACTGCAGGAAGTACTCCAATATCCTGAAATTTAGTTTTATCAACACTTTCGTGCAATTCCGCAGCAGGCCATTTTGAAGCATCACCGCTGGAATAGATTTTTCGTAATTCCTGAATATCTATATAATCTGGTTCTTCAACGCTTTTATAAGCCGACAAACCCAGCAGGAATAGGAGAGGGAAGATTAGTTTTTTCAATTTTTTTTTTTGTTTTTTGTTTTTTTTGTTTCAGGTTTCAGGTTTCAAGTTGCTGTAGAACTTGAACCTGAAACCTGAAACTTTTTTTTGTTTTACCCGCCAAAAGTTTTGTCAAAATTTAAAACTTTGACAAAACTCAATTGGCATCAACATTATAAAGAAACTTCTTTAGGGCACGAAATGCTTAAAGCAGTCGGTTTTGGATACGTCCTGTTATTGTACATTCTGTATTGTGTCGACACTGTTCCTCCAAACAGTTTGTCATTCGTCAGTTTTAACTCAAATGAAATTTCATATACACCGTTGCTGATTTCTTTATATGTTCCTTCTCCTGAAATGGCAATACTATGCGCATTTGTTGCACTTGATCCAATTGTAATATCTTGCGGAATCACGAGTACGGTTCCTTCAGTTTTGCTGTTTCCATTTGCTGGAAAAAATTCCAAAGCCGAAGTAATATTAAATCCTGGCGAAATAGCAGCAGCGTTACTTTCGTTAGAAAACCATCTTTTTAAACCAAAAGAATTCACAGTATTGGTTCCGCTTGAGACGTTAAATCCTATTTTGAAAGCATCGTGATACACATCATCATTAGGATTTGTAGTTCCTTTATCGCTGTATAAAATAGCATTTGGATCGTCTTTTGTTACTATAACTGGAAAAGTCAAAGCGTTGAAAGTCATCCATGCACAGTTTCCATTGTTGTTAAACCAATGCTCTCCGTATGTTAGAAAAAACGCATTGGTAGGATCTGTAAATTTCGAAGCAGGATATGCCTCAACATCTCTTGGAGTTTTTATTGGTTTTACAATGGTTAAGTTTATGTTTCCTGTTGCAGTATAGTTCGGAATATTTACAAGTGTTAGTTTGGACTCGTATCGAACATCATCATTTTGAAGATCTTCTAAAAGAGTTAAATGATAGGTTACAGAAGTTCTGTTGTCGCCATAATCATCATGGGTTAAGGAATATTCGAATCCGTTTTGGAATTTAAAAATAGAGGCATTTTCAATTTCTTCTGGGAAAAAACCATTCGGATAATTTACTTTAAAATCGATTTTTTCGCCTACTTCGCCTTTTATATTGTATTGCGTTACCGGAAAAGTGTAATTGGTGGCAATAGTTCCTAAATCAATCTTAAAAGTATTGTTTGGATATTCTGTATTCAAGCTTCCAATATGAATATCAGGATCAGAAACTGTTTCTAATTTTAATGTAATATTCTGGCTTTGAGTCCATCTTTTGTCAAACGATACAAAAATAGTATCTGTTAATTTACTGCCTTGAAAAGAAAGCTGATTTACAGGAATTACGCTAAAACTGTCGCTTGCCCCGTTTGTTTCGGCACTAAAATTTGCCGTAACAGTTCCTTTCAATTCGCGCGCTGTTAAAGCAACAGGAACTTTTAAGGTCTTTACAGATTTGTTTTCATAAGTAGACTGCGGAACTAAATTTCCGCTTACGGTTGGGTATTCAAGAGGCGTGTTGTCACTTTTGACTAAAAAATTAAATCTTAAAAAAGGATCAATGTCTGAGCCTAATTTGTAATCATCTTTAGAACATGAAATATATAATAGTGCTATAAATAATATACTGAATATCTTAATACGAGTCATTTTGCTGCAAGTTTGGGTTAAGATTAGTGTTGAATGTTGGTATTGGCAGTACGTATTTTAAAGACGGATAAGTAAGACTGCAAACCGTAGCAATACAGCCATCATTTCTAGAAACATCTTTGTGCATTCTGGCAATATCAAAGAATAGGAAACCTTCAAAGCATAATTCTTTTCTTCGTTCTAAAAAGATATTTTCTTTAAGATTGTTTGTATTAGTCAATAGAGATGCATTGGCGCGGGCACGAATGATGTTAATATCTGCCATTGCCAAATCGGCTCTGTTGGTTTCTAGTGCTGCTTCGGCACGAATTAAATACATTTCGCTCAACCTAGAAGCTACATAACCCGCATTATTCTGGTATTTTTTGGTAAAATTGTAATTAAGATTGGTCTGAACGCCGCTTACTATTGTAAAAAGCGATTTTGTTAAGAACAGTTGTTTTCTTAAATCTGTGCTTTCGTAAAGATCAACTAAATCATTTGAAGCAGTATATTTTTCAAAGTTTGTATCTGAAGTATAGCCATAAGTCTGAGTCATTGAGGAAGAAACGTTTCCTTCGGTATCTTTTGGAATAGAAAATTCTAACAAAATTTCAGACACCGGAAGATCTGGTTTTTCCCATTCTGCAATAAAAGTTTCTTTGCTAGTTAACACAACTCCAGAATTGGTAATTACATCATTTGCCATTTCGTAAGCATTAGCCCAATCTCCTTTTTGAAGATAAACTCTCGCCAATAATGCTTTTGTATTTTTTTTGTTAAAGAAAGAATAAGCAGGACCAGAAAGGAGTGAAGCGTCTGAATAACTATCGATAGCCGTTTGTAAATCATTAATAATTAAAGTATAAGTTTCGGCAGCCGTTTTTCTTGCAGGATATTGTATGCCAGATTTAATAGATTCTGTGCTATAAATTATTCCTAAATGGGAGGCATCTGGAGTATATTTATAATCTTGGCTGTAAACAAGAGATAAAAGAAAATGTGCATACGCCCTTATTGCCAAAGCTTCTGCTTTTATTTGGTTTTTCTCTGCCTCAGTGGCGTCGGTTAGGGCGGGAGTAAATTCTAAAATTAAATTGGCCTGATTGATTATATCGTAACTGCTATCATAAAATGATTTGAAATTACTGGTTAGCGCTACATCTTCAAAAGAATAAACTTGCTGCAGATTTATTGCTGGAGAAATTTGACCTCTAAGACCTCCCGTTGCAGCTGGTGCAAATTTTATATTACCGCCCTGTAAATCAGCATAAGCAGCATAACGATCTGGTCTTACATTAGCTTCTACTTCAGTATAAAGTCCTGTAAGGGCCTGTAAAACACCTGTTTTGTTCTGTAAAAGTTCGTCTATAGAAGTTTGTGTTCCAGGTTCTTGTTCTAAAAAGTCACTACAGCTTTGTAATGAAAGCATTAGAAAAAATATAGATACGTATTTTGAATATTTCATTTTCTTAAAATTTAGCATTTACTCCAAGCGAAATTGTTCTTGCCTGCGGATAGATATAACTGTACTCTCGAACTCCATTCATTCCTTTCGGGCTTTTTTCTTTGTACCAATAGGCCACGTTTGTAGCATCGGCAAAAACAGAAAGAGCGTCCAGAAAAGTATTTTTCAACGGCACATTATAACTTAAATTAATATTGCTGATTCTGATATAAGTGGCATCATAAGCATATTTGCTTAAGTTGTTGAGAATTGGCGAAATTGTTACTGCTGATTGAGAAACGTTGTCGCCTGGATTTCTCCAATAATCGTAGGCATTTACAGAAAGATTTCGGTTTGTTGTTACATTATATTGATCTATAAGTACGCTTGAGGCCAATAGGTCACCACCAATTTGATAATCTCCTCTAACAGATAAAGTAAGTTTGTTGTAGAAAGTAAAAGTGTTGTAAAAACCTCCGTAAGCATCTGCTTGTTTATCTCCAATTGGTTCCCAATCGGCAATAGTGTGGAGTTCGTTATAGGTTTTTGCATCATAAATTTGACCATTTTTTTGAACAAGATCTCTTCCTGTTGCAGGATCTACACCAACCCAGTTGATTCCCCATAATGTTGTTGTGCTGTAGCCTATTTTTTGCGCCAATGCAATATTAGCTTCAGAATAATCACTTCCTAGACCTTTTAAGTCGGTTACTTTGCTGTCTATTGTAGAAATATTAAATGCTGTAGTCCATTTAAAAGCATCGCTTTTTATCCACTTAATTCTTGTAGTAAGCTCAAAACCTTTATTGTACATACTTGCAGCATTTAATTGTACTGAACTATAACCATTTTCTGTCGGGATATCTCGTGCAGTAATTAAATTGCTTTTGTTATCATAATAATATTCTAACGTCAATTCGATTCTTTTGAAAATATTAAAATCAAATCCAGCATTGAATTTTGTGTTTTTTTCCCAGCTTAACCTTCCATTTGGGGCAGAACCTGTAGTTGCTCCAATCGAACCATTATATTCGTTTTGGCTGATATTGTACAAACCTTTTGATCGGTAAGAGCCAATCTTAGAATTTCCTGTTGTACCGTAACTCGCTTTTAATTTCAAGAAATCAATCCAAGAATTAGAGTTTAAAAAGTTTTCATTGCTAATAATCCAACCAGCGCCTAAACCTCCATTATGGGCTACATCGGTATCATCTCCAAAAACAGAACTCTGATCGCGGCGGTAATTTGCCAACAAGAAATAGCGTTTTTTATAGTTATAATTTACTTGCGAGAATAAAGAAACTCTCGAATTGTAACTGATTTCATTTTTGTAGGTTTGGCCATCTTTAGATTCATCTTGAGGTGTGTTTGGATTATCATCTCTTATAGCATCTGTAACAGCATTAATACGGTCTGGCTCTAAAAAACCTACACCAGATTTGTAATTGAAATTTGTTTTATCCTCAGCCAATTCAAAACCAACAACACCATCAATTTCATTGTTTTCATTCAGTTGTTTATTAAACAAAGCTTGTCCTTGCCAGTTCCATTTGGTCGAATTTCTTTCATTGATGAGACGGCGCCCCCAAGCTGCATGCGTAGTTCCGTCCAAAATAAAAGTTCCGTTAAACTGACCGCTTTCATTTGCTGCAGAAAAATAACGATCTTGTTCTTTATCGGTATAATCCATACCAAAAAGAGTAGAAAACCGAATGTTTTTATTGAGTTTATACGATAAATTGATACTTCCTAAAAGACCAAAAGTCTGTGCTTCATTTTTGTTTTGTTCAATTGCCGCCAACGGATTTCCTCTCGTAGCACCGCTTAAACCTAAATTGGCATACGATCCGTCTGCGTTATAAACGGGAAGAGTAGGAAGGTAGGCAAAACTGTAAAAAATGTTAGGCGCATCTTTTTGTACAAAACTTGGATTCAGCATTAAATTGATATCCCATTTGCCAGAACTGTAGCCAAGATTAATTCCCGCATTTAATTGCTTACTCTCATTTCCAACCTGAGGTTCGTCAATTTTGGTGTAACTAACGTTGGTTCGGTACGAAAATTTAGAAGTAGACCCCGAAACATTAAAATTATATTTGTTATAAATGCCAGATTTGTTTAAAATGTTAAACCAATCTGTATTTACTCCATTATAAGCAACAGGAACATAACCAGTTGTGGTGTTTTTCATGAACTCATTTCGAAGTTCTGTGTATTGTTCGCCATTTAAATATTTAATTTGATTAATGGCAGAAGAAACTCCTAACTGATTTGAAAATCCAAATTGCGTTTTACCCTTTTTACCTTTTTTAGTTGTAATCAAAATTACTCCATTTGCTCCGTCGGCACCATAAATACCTACGGCTGCGGCGTCTTTTAAAACCGAAATGGTTTCAATATTTTCTGGAGCAATTTTCATTAGAGGATTAGCAATGTTTTCTGAAAAATCGCCGCCTCCGTTAAACAAGCTGCTGTCAATGGCATATTCTTCGCTCATTACAACACCATCAATAATAATAAGGGGTTGTGACGAAGTTCCGGTAATTGCACCGCTTAAAGAAGATAATGTGCCTTGGCCACGAATATTAATTTTTACAGGACCACCTATACCAGAAGTATTTTCTACCATAACTCCGGCAATTTGTCCCGTGATCATTTTATCAAAACTCTCAGAAGCTTGCTCAACGGCAATATCTTTGGCTTGTAAAGTCGAAATACTTCCAACAATTTCTTCTTTTAGCTTTGTAGTGCCATAAGACGAAGTAACCACAACAGGATTGAGTTCATCTGTCGCTTCTTGAAGATAAAAAACAAAAACATTTTTGTCGTCTGCTTTTTGAGATTGGGTTTCCATTCCTAAATAACCAGCTTCAAGAACTAGATTTGAAATAGTATTTCCTTTTAGCTGATAAACAAACTTTCCGTTAAAATCGGTAATAGCGCCCATTCCAGTTCCTTTTATGCGAATTGAAGCGCCTGGAAGCGGTTGTCTGTCTTTTGCGCTATAAACTGTTCCGCTAATCATTCTTTGAGTTTCCTGAACCCCTGTGTTTGAAGTTTCAGGAATCGAAGGAGTCAATAAAACCTGTTTTTTCTGAATGTAAAACGAAATGTTTTTGTCTTTTAATAACTGTGTTAAAACCGTTTCTAGAGAAGCATTGCTGACATCTAAGTCGGCTAACTGATCGGTATCTATTTTTTTTGCATTATAAATAATTCTAAAATCACTTTGTTCTTCAATAGATTTGATAATTAGGCTTATAGGTTTATTCTTAGTATGTATTGTAATTAATTTATTCTGTGAAAATCCTTTAAAACCAGATATGAGTATGGCTAAGAAAAACAGAATTTTTCTTAAAACGGGTTGTATCGTAAATGTCATGTTTTTTTATTTATCGCGGATTGGTGATTGTAATGGTTTTTTGTTGAATAGAATAATTAAATGGAGTGTCACGTTTTAGCAGTTCTAAAATGTTCTCGACACTAGATTCGCTAATTTTAATCGTACCAGTAAAATTCTGTCTGGCCAAATCAGAATTTTCGTTGATAATTTCAACATCATAAGTACGCTGAATAATTTTAGCGATTGTAGAAAATGGGGTGTCTTTAAAAGCAAGTTCGCCTTTTGTCCAGGCAGCATAAAAGGTTGGGTCGACTTCTTTTAAGACCAGTTTTTTTGAATTATTTTGCCATGTAGCCATTTGGTTGGGCTCCAGCAAAATAGCATTAGAAGGATTAAGGGCTTCAGACATTCGAATACTTCCTTCCATTAATGTACTATTAACTGTAGGGTTTTCGGGATAAGCGCTCACATTAAAGGTTGTTCCAAGAACTTCAATGTCTGCTTGATTAGCATGAACAATAAACGGATGCATTTTGTCTTTGGCAACTTCAAAAAATGCCTCACCAGTTAAGTACACATTTCTGTTTCCGTTTAAGCCAAATTGCTCAGGATAACGCAAAGTGGTTCCAGAATTTAAACTCACAACAGTACCATCTGAAAGTTTAAGTTTGAAACGTTTTCCGTACGGAATAGAAAGCGTATTATAAATCACTTTGTGATCCTCAACTTTGCCAAAGTAAATAATCTCGGTAGGAAATTTTTTGGCAACCAAATCGCCTTTGTCATTTAAAAGAGTGGTCTGGGTTTTTCCAGAGAAATATTCCAGACGGCCGTCGCCTAATTCAAGAACAATTTCTTTTGGAGTTTCAGATTTACCTTTAAAAAAATAAATAGTTGCTCCTAAACCCAAAAACAATAAAAAAACCGCAGCATACTGTAAATATGTTCTGATTTTGTTTTTTGGCTGCATCTGGATTACCGAAACAGTCTCAATAGATAAGTCTGAAGAAAGTGTGGTTAATACCCAAATTTTTTTGGCCTTTATAAATTGCTTTTTGTTTTCTTCTGACGCTTCAATCCAATCAAAAAGTGCCTGAACTTCTTGTTCTGAAGCTTCATTAGAAAGGTATTTATTTATTATTTCCGATGTCATATATGCTTTTTAAAACTTCTCGCCATTATAAGTACACCTCAGAATTAAAATACCCTACTTTTTATTCTTAATTATTATAAATAAGGATAAAAATCAAGAACAAATAATCAGATAATCGGGTCTTTAAAATCTTCAAAGCCTTTGTCATATGTGCTTCTACGGCTTTTAAGGAAACTCCTAGCTCTTCGGCGATTTCTGCATTTTTTTTGTTCTCAAAGCGTTTTTTAATAAAAACTTCTCTGGTTTTTGGAGGCAGATCGCTGATAGATTCCTGAATTATGCGTTCTAATTCGGTTAATTCTAAAGTGTCAAACTGAATCGAATTTAAAACTTCGATATTCAATTCTCTTTCTTTGTGGTTTAAGAGGTCATTTTTGAATTTATCCTTCACTTTATTATGACGGATTAAATTCAAGCATTTTGATTTAGCATAAGTAAATAAGAAAGCTTGGATTCCGTTGATAGATTCTATGTCTTCTCTACTTTGCCATAGGTGTAGTAAGGATTCCTGAGCAAGATTTTCAGCTTCGTCTTGATCGTAAATAAATTGAACGCTGAAAGATTGGATTCTCCTAAAATATTTATCGTAAAAAAACTTGAATGCAGTTTCGTCGCCTTCCTTAAAGGAATGGAAAAGATCTAGTTCTAAACTGGCATTTTTATTCATTAAACGAAATTTACTTTGGGTGAAGCAATATTAAGCAAATTTTAAAAACTACTCAATTTTGCTCAGAAAGCGGCAAATACAAAAGTTTATTTATATTAATTCTAAATAAAATAAAAATAAAGACCTTTCCTGAAAAAATTATTCAGAATAGCTTTAAAAAGATACTATTTTGTTTGAAACTCTTGCCATTTTGCGAAGGAGAAATCACACAAGAAACTAAACAGAGAAGATCAGCAAATCTAGGCCAATATGTTAGTGGAATTAATTGATTATTAAATCTATATTTTGAGATAACCTTTCGGCTAATTCAGGTGTAGTGTTGTTATTTAAAACCCACGGAACCAGTTTTCCCTTGTTTATGATTTCATTTTTAGAATAAACTAAACTGAAATATTCCTGTAATTCATTGTAATCAACTGGTATTGGAAGATGTTTTTTGTTTTCTGGGATTTCTTCAAAATAATATCTTGACTGTAGTAAGGAAGGATATTTTTCTAATAAAAAATCATTCAAAATATACGAAGGGCCAGCTTTATACAAATCCTCTTTTAAGATTCCTGTAATTTTTATACCGCCAATATTTTGTTTAAAATCTTTGTAAGCTTCTTTGGTAGTCGAAAAATCAGATTGCAGCAGTTTGTCTTTTTGCGATAACTGCCTAACAACCGAAAGTTTCACATAATCGCCATTTATTTCAATTACCTTAAAAATAAAGTATTTGCGCTCCATGCTTTGACTCCCGTTAGAGCCGCTTTGTTTACTAAAGATAAAACTTCCCAACTGCAATTTATGCTCAGGGCTGTTGATTGCTTTTTTCCATTGATAAGAATCATAAACTAATTTTTTGAAAGCATATAAAATGAATACAAAAACAACGCCGGCTATAAATATTTTTTTCATTAAATGGAAATTTCATTAAAAGTACTACTTTTTAATCGCAATACCGATACTTATTGAGCGCTAAGATTTGGTTATTGACCATCTTATTATAAAAACAAAGTCCGCAAAGCTTTGTCTAAAAACTTTGCGGACTTTGCGGACTTTGCGGTTAAAAAAATCAAAGAATCACTTTACGTTTACAAAGTGATTCTTACTTCTATAAATTGCTATACAATAATTGCAACGTGTGAAAATCGGATGAGCCATCAAAATGCTTATGAAGTACTTCCTGAAAAACAGATTCTGTGTTTTGAACGCTGGCAAACAAAGTCATACATGATTGAAGTTTTTCTACATCAAGGCTTTCAAAAATATCCGAAACATTTTCTTCTTTTTTGACAAGTTCTGAAGTAATTTCTATAAGATGTTTTCCTAAAATTGGATGCTCAAGAAAAGCAATTGCCTCATCGGCATTTTTGATTTCGTAAAATTTGGAGTTATCGCTCGAACCCATTCCTTTTATCTGTGGAAAAATAAACCACATCCAAGGAGATTCTTTTTTACCCTTTTTGATTTCGTCTAGAGCTGTTAAATACAATTTGTTTTGAGCATCTAAAAACCGAAGTAATCCATTAGTATTGTAAGCCATTCTTTATGATATTAATTTGGGGATATCAGGCCATAAAACTAGGCAAAATATATTTACTTGTATGTAATCAAATCTTTTTTTTAAAGTCATTTTTTAACATTTTAAGGGGAATAATTTAAAAGAGCGTTTTACTTTTAAAATGAAGTGCTTAAAATTACTATTAACAGAAAAAATCGTACTAACGACTGTTTTTATTGTTATAAAATGAAGTTTTTGTTGGTAATTCTGTTATGATTTTTCTATTTTTATGAACAGACGGTTTTGAGAGCCATCTGAAAAAATAAAATTTGGATTGGTATTGGCCACTTTACAATATCAATATTTTCAATCGGGCAAGCTTCGCCCATAAAATAATAAATGCTTATGAAAATAGGATTAATCGGATTTGGGAAAACTGGAAAATCAGTAGCTTCAATACTATTAGAAAATAAAAAATTCAGCCTTGAATGGGTTTTAAGACAAAGTAATGTTTTGGAGCACAGATCGGTTCCCGAGTTTTTTGGAATCCAGTCAGACGAACCGGGCTTAATCTATTCTAGTTCGCATACCTCTGTTGAAGAATTATTAGAAAAACATCCAGTAGATGCCATAATCGATTTTTCGTCTAGTGAAGGAATTTATACTTATGGAGAAACAGCTGCGAGGCATAACGTGAAAATAATTTCAGCAATTTCTCATTACAAGGAAAAAGAATTGAATTTATTGAAGAAACTGGCAGATAAAACTACAGTATTCTGGTCGCCAAATATCACATTGGGCGTTAATTATTTATTGTTTGCAGCAAAATTTTTAAAGAAAATTGCACCTTGGGTTGATATTGAAGTAAATGAAGAACACTTTAAGGCTAAAGAAGGAACGTCTGGAACCGCAGTAAAAATTGCTGAAGCATTAGATGTTGACAAAGAAAATATTAATGTTGTTAGGGCAGGAGGAATCGTAGGAAAACATGAAGTTATTTTTGGTTTTCCTTTTCAAACCGTGCGCTTAATACATGAATCGATTTCAAGAGAAGCCTTTGGAAACGGAGTCATTTTTGTAGCCGAAAATATAAAAGAAAAAGAAAAAGGACTTTATAATTTTGAAGATATCTTGACGCCTTATTTTACGGTTTAATTTTTTTTAGGAGGCGAAGTTTTTTTGCCACAAAGACACGAAGGCACAAAGTTTTTTATTGAAAAATGGGTCATGCTGTTTGTTTTCCTGACCGAAGTTGAAGGATGAGTGCAAAATATTAAAAGTATATTTAATCTCGCAAAGTCGCGGAGTCGCAAAGTTTTTTATTGAAAAAAGGTTACTACTGCTTGTCTTCCTGAGCGAAGTTGAAGGATAAGCGCAATGTATTTAAAGTATTTTTTAATCTCGCAAAGTCGTAAAGTTAAAAATCTTAAAAAAGAAAAACTTTGCGACTTTGTGTCTTTGCTGCAAATAAAAACTTATTTCCTAAAAGTCAAAGCCTTCATATATTCTAAATTCATTTTAGCAATTGAAAGGACAGAAATGCCTTGCGGACATTCGATTTCGCAGGCCCTGGTATCAGAACAATTTCCAAAACCTTCTTCATCCATTTGTTTTACCATCGAAATTGCTCTTTTAGAAGCTTCAACTTTTCCTTGCGGAAGTAAAGCCAAATGGGTTATTTTGGCACCCACAAACAAAGCGGCACTAGCATTTTTGCATGAAGCAACACAAGCCCCGCATCCAATGCAAGCAGCGGCATCAAAAGCAGCTTCGGCAGTTTCATAAGAAATCGGAATACTATTTGCTTCTGGCGCCTGACCAGTCGAAGCTCCGATAAATCCTCCTGAAGCGATAATAGAATCAAATGCTTTCCTGTCAATTTTTAAGTCTCTTAAAACAGGAAAAGCTTTCGCGCGAAAAGGTTCAATATAAAGGGTATCTCCATCTTTAAAACTTCTCATATGAAGCTGGCAGGTTGTGGTATTTTTTAAAGGACCATGAGCTCGACCATTTATCATGACGCCACATTGCCCGCAGATTCCCTCGCGACAATCGTGATCAAATTCAATAACACGTTCTCCTTGCTGAATAAGCGATTCATTCAAAAGATCCAGCATTTCCAAAAACGACATATGTTCAGACACTCCGTCAATTTCATAATCTGTCATTTCCCCTTTTGCAGAAGAATTAAACTGCCGCCATATTTTAAGATAAAGTTTCATTTTTTGTTTTTTTTTAGTTTCAAGTTTCAAGTTTCAAGTTTCAAGTTCGCGTCATATCTTTCATCTTGCTTCTTTCGTCTTGCTTCTTTCGTCTTGCTTCTTTCGTCTTGCTTCTTTCGTCTTGCTTCTTTCGTCTTGCTTCTTTCGTCTTGCTTCTTTCGTCTTGCTTCTTTCGTCTTGCTTCTTTCGTCTTGCTTCTTTCATCTTGCTTCTTTCATCTTGCTTCTTTCATCTTGCTTCTTTCATTAACTCTTCATCAACTATTTATAACTTCTAACAGCCAATTCCACAGATTCAAATGTTAAAGGCTCTTTATGTAATTCAGGTTCGTTATTTAAACCTTTCCATTCCCAAGCCGATACGTAACAGAATTCATCGTCGTTGCGGACAGCTTCTCCGTCGGCGGTTTGGTATTCTTCTCTAAAATGAGCGCCACAGGATTCTTCACGCTGTAAGGCATCGTAACACATTAATTCTGCCAATTCGATATAATCGGCTATTCTACCAGCTTTTTCTAATTCGCTATTTAAAGTATTATCACCAGTAATTCTGAGATCTTTTTCGAAAGAAGCTTTAAGTTCCCGAATTTCGATAATTGCTTCTTCCAGTTTTTCTCTGCTTCGTGAGAGACCGCATTTTTCATACAAAAGGCGTCCGATTTTTTTATGAAAATAATCTGCTGAAAGTGTTCCGTTAGTATGTAGAAAACGATCTAACTGTCTTCTTACCGTATTTTCAGCTTCTTCAAAAGCAGGATGTGAGGTATCAGGTTTATTTAAATTTAATTCGCCTGCCAAATAGTTCGGAATGGTGTAAGGCGCAATAAAATAACCATCCACACAAGCCTGAAGCAACGAATTTGCTCCGAGTCGGTTTGCGCCATGATCTGCAAAATTAGCTTCGCCTAAAGCAAATAAGCCAGGAATCGTAGTCATAAGTTCATAATCGACCCAAAGTCCGCCCATTGTAAAGTGTGCCGAAGGCGAAATCAGCATAGGTTCTTTATAAGCATTTATGCCCGTAATCTTTTCATACATTGCAAAAAGATTGCTGTATTTGGCTTCAATTTTATCTTTTCCCTGCGCTTTGATGGCATCCGAGAAATCGAGATAAATAGCATTTTTCATTGGTCCCACACCGTGGCCAGCGTCGATTCTTTCTTTTGCGGCTCGTGAAGAAATATCTCTTGGCGCTAGATTTCCAAAAGATGGGTAACGCCGTTCTAGGTAATAATCGCGTTCTTCTTCAGGAATAGCATTTGCATTTCGATCATCAGTTGCTTTTTTCGGAACCCAGATTCGGCCATCATTTCGAAGCGATTCCGACATTAAAGTCAGTTTAGATTGGTTTTCACCATGTTGAGGAAGAGAAGTGGGATGAAACTGAATCCAGCTAACTCCAGCCATAAAAGCACCTTTTTTATGCGCTCTCCAAATTGCAGAACTATTGCAGCCCATGGCCAAAGTAGACAAATAATATACTTTTCCATAACCTCCAGAAGCTAATACCACAGCATCAGCAGCGTGGCGTTCTAGAATTCCTGTTTCAAGATTTCGTGCAATTATTCCTTTGGCTTTGCCATCAATAACCACAAGTTCAAGCATTTCGTGACGAGTGTATAATTGTATTTTTCCTAAAGAAGCCTGCCGCTCTAGAGCTTGATAAGCGCCTAATAAAAGTTGCTGTCCAGTTTGTCCTCTAGCATAAAAAGTTCTAGAAACTTGAACGCCACCAAAAGATCTATTATTTAGGTAACCCGCATATTCCCTTGCAAAAGGAACGCCCTGCGCAACAGCATGATCTATAAGATGAGCAGAACATTCTGCTAAGCGATAAACATTTGCTTCACGAGATCTAAAATCGCCGCCTTTTATAGTGTCATAGAACATTCTAAAAGTACTGTCGCCATCATTTTTGTAGTTTTTGGCAGCGTTTACTCCACCTTGAGCGGCAACAGAATGTGCACGTCTAGGAGAATCCTGAAAACAGAAGGATTTTATATTATAGCCTTGTTCCGCAAGAGAAGCCGCACAAGAAGCGCCAGCAAGACCGGTTCCGACCACTATTATATTTAGTTTTTTTCGGTTTGCTGGATTGACCAGCTTGGCTTTAGATTTGTAAAGACTCCATTTGTCAGCAAGAGGACCATCGGGTATTTTTGATTCCATCATTTTTAGTGGTTTAAAATGAATTCATGCAAAAGCTTAAAAAGAAAACTAAATTTAGTATAAAATATTGATATTTAGCTGTTTTTTGTATGAATATATTTAAACAAAAAATGGATTTTGAGTAGAAGATGGCTATTTTTTCTCTTGAGTTTAAATCTGACAGGTTTTATAAAATCTATAGGGTTTGGTTGATAAGTATTAAAAAAAATCTGCTATCTGCGAGCAAAAATTACTCCCGCAGATTCAGCAGATTTATAAAATTAAATTGAAATGTTCTTGAAAAATAGAAAAATGTTATTTTTCGATTATCATAGTAACTCCTTGACCGCCTGCGGCACAGATTGAAATTAATCCTTTTCCTGAGCCTTTTTCATTTAGTAATTTTGCCATTACTCCAATAATTCTTCCTCCAGTTGCCGCAAAAGGGTGAGCGGCTGCTAAACTGCTTCCTTTTACATTCAGTTTATTTCGATCTATTGCACCTAGTGGTTTCTTTAAGCCAATTTCGGCGCTTAACTCTGGGCTTTCCCAGATTTTTAAAGTGGCCAAAGTTTGTGCAGCAAAAGCTTCGTGAATTTCATAATAATCAAAATCCTGAAGGTTTAATTCTGCTTTTTCGAGCATTCTTGAAGCAGCAAACAAAGGTGCTAATAAAAGATTCTGCTGATTTTTAACATATTCAATTGCGGCAATTTCAGCAAAAGTGATGTAGGCTAAAATAGGAAGTCCTTGTTCTTTTGCCCATTCTTCGCTAGCCAGAAGAATGCAAGATGCGCCATCTGTTAATGGAGTCGAATTTCCTGCAGTCAGCGTACCGTTTACTTTATCAAAAGCTGGTTTTAATTTGTTTAATTTTTCAATTGTACTGTCTCTTCTTAGATTATTGTCTTTTTCTAATCCGTTAAAAGGTGTAATCATATCATCAAAAAAACCTTCGTCATACGCTTTTGCCATGTTTAAATGGCTTTTCAAAGCAAATTGATCTTGTTCTTCACGAGAGATTTTATAGTATTTCGCTGTGATTTCGGTATGTCCACCCATTGAAAGTCCAGTCTGCGATTCTTCATTTCTAGGAACTAAAGGAGACAAATCCTTTGGACGAAGCTTTAGAAATGTTTTGATTTTTCCGCCTAATGATTTTGCTTGTCTGGCTTCTAATAATATTTTTCGAAGTTTCTCACTAACCGCGATTGGCATATCGCTGATAGAATCAACTCCGCCAGCAATTCCAGAATCAATTTGCCCAAGTGCAATTTTGTTAGCAATGTAAATAGCGCTTTCAATTCCGGTATCACAGGCTTGTTGCAAGTCGCAAGCAGGGGTAGAAGGATCAAGGCTTGTTTGCATAACGCATTCGCGAATTAGATTGTTGTCGTAAGTATGTTTAATTACCGCACCTCCAGCAACTTCGCCTAATAATTTTCCTTTTAGATTGTATTTGTCAATAAGACCATTAAGTGCAGCGATCATCATTTCTTTGTTTCCCACATTAGAATAGGCCGTATTTGCTCTCGCAAAAGGAATTCTGTTATAGCCCACAATGGCCACTTTTTTTATTGTATTTGATTTCATATCAGGAAGTTATTGGTTTTGGGTCATTGAAATTTATAAATATAAAGATAGAAATAGATTTTGGTTTGAAACTTAATGTAGGTTAATATTATCAGGAAATAACTTAGAAATGGCTATTCTCAAATTTATTTCTACTGATTTAATATAATTTGTTTTATTTATTTAGAATGAATTAAAATAATTTGGAAAAGTTGAGATTTGCATCTACTTTTGTCGCTCAATTTAAAATCAAAACCAAATGAAAATAATCATTAATGCAAAAGTTTATCTTTTCGTGCTGTTTTTGAGCTCATTAAATATAATGGCACAACAGCTTGGGACTGTAAACGGAAAAGTTTCTTTGAGTGGCAATAAACCAGCAGAAAATATAGCTGTAGCGTTAAAAGGAACAAAATATTCAGATATTACAACCGTTTCAGGACATTATGAAATTAAAAATGTAAAACCTGGAACGTATACTATCGTATTAAATGGAGTAGGAATTCAACCTGTTGAGGATAAAATTGTAGTCAATTCAAAACAAACGACGACTAAGAATTTTTCTCTTTC
Organism: Flavobacterium humidisoli; assembly: GCF_023272795.1. Lineage (NCBI taxonomy): Bacteria > Pseudomonadati > Bacteroidota > Flavobacteriia > Flavobacteriales > Flavobacteriaceae > Flavobacterium > Flavobacterium humidisoli. The sequence goes on from NZ_CP096829.1 coordinate 3,631,727, forward strand.
AGAAAGTCAAGAAGATCTTGAAGAAGTGGTAATTACAAAGAATAAATACAAGCAAGATAACCCTTCATTATCATTACGTCTTCAAACTCCTGTTTTAGAAATTCCTCAAAATATACAAATTGTAAGCGGTCAGACTTTAAAAGATCAGCAAATTACGAGTATGAGCGATGGGGTGATTCGTAACGTGAGTGGAGCTGTACGTTTGGAGCACTGGGGAGATTTGTATACCAATATTACTATGAGAGGTTCCCAAATTCAGGCTTTTAGAAACGGATTTAACGTAGTTTCTTCTTTCTGGGGACCATTAACAGAAGATATGAGTTTTGTAGATCATATTGAGTTCGTAAAAGGACCAGCAGGATTCATGCTTTCAAGCGGAGATCCAAGCGGATTGTATAATGTGGTGACTAAAAAACCAACGGGAGTTACAAAAGGTGAGGTGAGTGTACTTGGCGGAAGCTATGATTTTTATAGAGTAAGCGTTGATTTTGACGGGAAATTAGATAAAAAAGGAAAATTGCTTTATAGATTTAACGGAGCTGCCCAAAATAAAGGATCTCACCGTCCGTTTGAGCGTAATAACCGCTATGTAATTGCTCCTGTAATTTCATATCAAATTGATGATAAAACAAAAATCACGGCCGAATATAATTTCCAGTATGCTAATATGACCGAAGTGGGTTCATATTATGTTTTTGGACCTCAAGCAGGTGGTTATGCAACTTTGCCTGTAGGTTTTACCATGACACAGCCAGGATTGCCTGATACTAATATTCAGGATCATAGCGGATATCTTCAGTTTGAGCACAAGTTTGATGAAAACTGGAAACTTACAGCACAGACTTCTTATTTTAAATATATTCAGCAAGGATATAGTTCATGGCCAGGAGTTGTTGGTCCAGGACCTGCTGATAGAGATTTTGATGGCGTTCCTGAAGGAAATCTTGCTTATGGAGAAATCATTAGAAATGTTGGTATCTGGGATGCAGAAAGTAATATGTATTTAGGGCAGATTTTCGTGAACGGAAAATTCAATACAGGAAATGTTTCTCATAAAATATTAGGTGGAGTAGACTTAGGAAGCAAAGATTATATGGCAGACTGGGGACAATCGCATGATTTAGATACAGTTGATAATCCGTTTAATGTTTATAATCCGAATTATGGAACGCCTTCAAATGGTTTTCCGCAGTTTGATCACGATACTCCTTTAAGCCAAAGAGCAGGAGGACTTTATGGTTCAGAATATGCGGCTGGTTATATTCAGGACGAACTTGGTTTTTTGGAGAATAAATTAAGACTGACTCTTGCTGCAAGATATACTTGGATTAGCCAAACTAGCAGTTATGAGGCAGAACCAATTGCGGATAGTCATATAACACCTCGCGCCGGTTTAAGTTATTCTATTACTGATGATTTTGCAGTTTACGGGTTATACGATCAAGCCTTTACACCTCAATCAGGTGTTTTAAGAAGTGGCAATATAAAGCCTCTTACAGGAAATAATGTTGAATTTGGAATTAAGAAAGATTGGTTTGGAGGTTCTTGGAATACCAGTTTATCTGTTTACAATATCTTAAAGAAGAATGAGTTAACGGCAGATCCTAATAATCAGCCAAACGAACAATATAAAATAGTTCTAGGTGAAAAGAGAGCTCGTGGTGTTGAATTTGATTTGAGAGGAAAAATCTTTGATGGCTTAAATCTTATTGCAAATTATGCCTTCACAGAGTCAACTGTAACTAAAATTGATCCAGATGTTTCTGAAGCTAATGGTATTAAGGTGGGTGATATTGTTCCAGGTTATGCTAAGCATACCGCAAATGCTTGGTTAAATTACACGCTTCAGCATGGAAAATTAAAAGGTTTTGGTGCTTCTATTGGAGGAACTTTCCTTGACGGACGCCAGACAGATACTTGGAGCGAAGGTCTTCAAAAATTACCTTCTTACTTTAAATTGGATGGAGGTTTATCTTATGAAAGCGGTAAATTTAAAGTTACTGCAAACGTATTCAATATCTTAGATAAATATCTATATAGCGGTTCATACTATAGCTGGTTAAATGCCTATTACTGGCAGACAGAAGCGCCAAGAAATTTTAGAGTTGGTGTTACTTATAAGTTATAAATTGGTTTGTTGTCGTTGAAAAATTGCAAACTATAAAAAAGCATCGCCTTAATTGGCGATGCTTTTTCTTTTAAGGGGCAAAGGTTCAGAGGTTTTTAGTTACAGACAATTAAAGTAACAAATAAATAAAGGTTTTATGAGTTGCCTCCAGTTTTAACTGGAGTTTATAAATTATGGATTAAAAAAGGCTTTAGCCAAACTTATCGATAGTTTGGCTAAAGCCTTTCTGATTTCTTTTATATTTTCATCCAGCTAGAGCTGGACACTATTCATTTTTTTGGATATTATCCTTTTTTAATCAACGGAATCAGTTTTGTTCCAATTAATTCTATAGCATTCATTAATTGTTTATGCGTCAATCCAGCGTTATCCATCTGGAAAGTAAATCGGTCCACACCGCCAAGCGCTTCACTGTGTTTTAGGATTTTCTCTGCTGCTCTTTCTGGACTACCGACAATCAGAACACCTAAATCATCGATTAAGCCATCAAATTTGCCTTTTGTAACAGGAGGCCAACCTCTTTCATATCCTAATTTTGTCCATAATTCGGCATAACCGGGATAGTATTCTTCAATTGCTTTTTCTGTTGTGGTACCAACATATCCAGGCGAATGCAATCCGACTTTTAATTCATTCGGTTTGTAGCCTGCTGCTTTTCCTGCTTCACGGTATAAATCGATTAAAGGTTTAAAACGATGTGTCTGTCCGCCAATAACAGCAACCATTAACGGAAGTCCAAGGGAACCTGCTCTAATAAAAGATTCTGGCGTTCCGCCAACTCCAAGCCAAATCGGCAGCTTTTCTTGTAAAGCTCTCGGATAAACAGGCAAATTATTTAGAGCGGGACGAAATTTTCCTTCCCAGCTTACAAATTCATTATCTCTAATTTGAAGAAGCAGTTCAAGTTTTTCTTTAAAAAGAGCATCATAATCTCTCAAATCATATCCAAAAAGGGGATAAGCTTCAATGGCAGATCCTCTTCCGACAACTATTTCAGTCCTTCCTTTTGAAATTAAATCTAAAGTTGCAAAACTTTGATAAACCCTCACTGGATCTGCAGCACTTAAAACGGTCACGGCACTTGCCAGTCGGATATTTTTTGTTCTTGCCGCCGCTGCACTCAAAATAACAGCCGTAGCAGAATCTAAAAACTCTTTTTTATGATGTTCTCCAATTCCGAAAACATCAAGACCAGCCTGATCTGCAAATTCAATTCGCTGCAAAAGCTGTTCCATAGCATCAACACTGCTCAAAGTATTGTTGTCACCATACATTGCCGAAGCAAAACTGTCTATTCCTATTTCCATATTTTTTATTTTTTGCTTTAGGCAATAAGCTTTAAGCATTTTGAAGCTTATAGCCTACAGCCTATTGCGAATATTAATGTGAGAAACCAAATGAAATACTGATAATTATAATCATGATTACAATCAATGTAATCCCAACGTACAGATAATCTTTTTCCAATAAAAATGAAAATAACGAAAGCAGTACACGTAAAACAGGTGTCATGAACAAGAAAATAATTCCTGTAAAAATTAGCGATTCTCCGTTTCCTTGAATTGCGCCATTGTAAATAGCGGTAATTACTTCAAATATATTTCGGTCATTTTCTTTAAAAACAGAATAATCTTCAATCTGGCTGCCGTTATGAATTAAATATACAATTCCGCCAATAAAAGCAACCGATAACGAAATCCAAACCCCGTAACGAAGCAAGTTTCCTATAATAGTTTGAAAATCTTTTTCTCCAAATTTTTCTTCCTTTATCATATTAGATTTTTCCATTTAGTCCGTTATAAATCATGTTGATTGCCAAAACAAAAATCAGGCAGGCAAAAAATATTCTCAATTTCTTCGGATTCGTTCTTACTAAGATTTTAGCTCCAGCCATTGCTCCAAACAAAACTCCAATTACAACCGGCATACAAATTCCAGGTTCGATATATCCTTTTTGAATATAGATAACAGAACTTGCCATTGCCGTAACTCCCATCATGAAATTACTGGTTGTTGTAGAAACTTTAAACGGAACACGCATAATATTGTCCATCGCGATTACTTTAAATGCGCCAGAACCAATTCCGAGAAGCCCAGACATCATTCCCGCAACTCCCATCATACTGAAACCGCCAATTACATTTTTGGTTCCGTACTTTACAACTTCGCCATCATGTGTAGGGTATGTTCCTTCTAGTTTCAATTTTTTAGCCAGCGGACTAGATTCTAAAACAATGTGTTCTTCTTTTTTTCGAAGCGAATTAATTGCAGAAAAAATCAGCGTTAAACCAAATAAAACCGCAATAAAAGAAGTAGGAGCGATAGTAGAAAGTAAAGCACCGCAAACTGCTCCAATAGTAGTAGCTATTTCGAGAAAAATTCCCATTCGCATATTGGTAATTCCTTCTTTTACATAAGCGGCGGCAGAGCCTGAAGAAGTGGCGATTACAGAGACTAAAGCTGCTCCAATGGCATAATGAATATCGACACCAAGAATAATCGTAAGAAGCGGAATGATGATAATTCCTCCGCCCAAGCCTGATAATGAACCAATAAAGCCTGCTAAAAAGGCACCTAGAATCATTATAAGCGTAAAGGTAAGTATTGTCATTTAAGATATGTTTTTGTAATTGCTAATTTACGAATACAAATTTGTTCAAGGAAAAATAAGGGGCTTAATAATACCTTAAAAATTTTTCAGTCTTATTTTACTTTAGATCGAGAAGCTTGTCAAAGTTTCATTTTAACAGATCTGTCAATTCGTAACGCAAAGATTGAAAACTAAAAAAGTGCTTATATTTGGAAATACAATTAAAAGAGCAGTCTTGAAGAATAAAATCCTCACGTATTCCTTAACGTATCACAAGAGCTTGTTTTCTCACGGAGATCAGAAAGAATATTTCTATATCCAGACCAATGAGCATCCTTATATTAGCGAGCCTTATCGTGCAGAAAGTTATGCGATTGAGTTTCTAAGAAAAGGAAGCATAATAATGCATACTGGACTTGAAAAAAAAGTGGTTCATGCTCCAGCTATTATTGCTTTAGGTCCTTCGGTAATTAGAAGTTTTTCTAAAAATGAGGACGAAATCCTAATCGATATTATATTTTTTAAACCACAGTTTTTTCTAGAAAATCAAGCAAATGTATTTTTTCTGATGCAATATAATTTTTTTGAAAGCAGCGAAAGCAATACGTCGCCACTCACAAAAACTGATGAAAGCAAGTTTGAACGCATTTTTAGTTTAATCAAAGAAGTATCGGAAGCTCCGTCGAAACATCAAGCTTCTATTTTGAGAAGTTATCTCTACATTTTAATTTATGAAATTGATGGTATTCAGAAAGAAAAAATTCCCACGGAAACACAAAACCCTTTATATGAAAAGTTTAAAGAGCTTCTTTTTAAAGATTTTCTGAATTTCAGAACCGTACAACATTATGCAGATGAATTAAATGTAAGCCGAAAATATTTGTCTGAAGTCATTAAAAAATATAGCGGAAAAACGGCAAGTGATTGGATTAGTGAAATGGTAATTTTGGAAGCTAAAGTTTTGTTGCAGAATAAAAAAATGTCAATCAATCAGATAAGCGATTTACTTCATTTTTCTGATCAATCTGTTTTTGGAAGGTTTTTTAAAAACTATGAAGGTATTTCGCCTTTAGAATATCGAAAAAAACAGATCGATTAAAATTATTCTGCCGACATTTTGCACAATACAGAAGCCGTTTCGCTCTTTTTTTAGACCAACATTTGGTGCAATTTTGCTTTTTATTTTTTAAAGAAAAGAAATGAGTAAAATTGCAAAATTTGTTGTCATCATTAACGATAATGTCTTTTGGATGGAAGACAAAGCCGTTCAATTCTATACCAATTTATTTAAGGAAAAAGATTTAGGAGAAAAATATGCTGAACAGCATCTTTCGAAAAAAGAGTTGTTCCGAATTCAGAATGATTTTTCGATCGAAATTCTGATGGCTTATCTTGGAGAAACTCCGCAATCGTATTTAAAATTAGATTCGTCGAGAATATTAAACGAAAATCTTGGAGCATCAAAAGCAATCAATCTAAGTGAGATTATTTATTTTGATGAAGAAGATTTAAAAGCACTTATTAAACGCGCTGAAGAAATTGCCTCGCAACGAAAACACGATTTAATTTGGGTAAAAGCTTTTGCCGTAGATACTGCTTTGATCGATATTTTACGATCATTAAATTACGAAGAATTTGAGAGGAAAGAAGGTGTCGAAGATCAATTTCCCAAACGAATTTATTTCCAAAAAAATGTAAACTGATTTATTTTTGGGTTGATAGTTGATGGTTTTTGGTTGTTAGCTAAAAGTTTTTAACCCATCAACTATCAACCCAAAAACCATCAAAAAAACTAGATTCTATTATCAACTGCATAAGATGTTTTTCCAATATTCGCGAGCAATAAGGCCGCCGCACAACTTGTCCAAACCGAATAATCAAGAGGTGCTTTTACAGAAACTGAAACCGACATAGCAAACGCAAAAAAGAACATTAAAAAGGTAGTTCCTAAAGCTGCAAGTCTGGTTTTGAAACCGAATAACAATAGTAGACTTAATAAAACTTCAAAAAAAGTGGCAATTCCTGCAAGAATTTCTGCTGTGGCTTTGTTGGCAAAAGAATTTAAAGATTGGGTGTAAATTACAAAATTTTCCCAATTTCCCCAGGCAACTGCGTGAGATCCCGGTGCGCCCCAAACTCCAAATCGGTCTGCTACGGCCGAAAGCATTGTGATTCCTAAAACTATTCTTAAAATTAGACCTGCTTCTAATATTGTGATATTTTTCATTCTATAATTAATTTTTGATTTGAAGATGTTCCAGGTTCTTCTTAACCAAAGTTTTGTTTCCAACTACTTTAAAACCAAGTTTTAAATACAGTTTTTTAGCACTTGGATTGTCTTCTTCAACCAGGAGACCTAAAACCTCTTTATTTTTATGAACGTATTTATCAATCAAAAATTGCAATAATTGAGAACCAATTCCTTTTCCCTGATATTTCGGATTCACGCCTAAAGAATCAATGTAATATTCTCCAGCATGGGTTTCAAACTCTGGATCGAATTCAGGATTATGGTGTTTTCGGACATATTCGATGATTGGAGCACGCAGCTTTTCAATGTCAGCACCATTGTAGATGTTTACTGCGCCAATGATTTCGTCGTTCTCTTCGGCCACAAAACAATTTTGATAAGAGTATTGATTGTTTTCACTTTCGATGAAATACTGCAGAAAGTCTTTCGCTAAAGCGTAATCTTCCTTAGCTATAAATTTATAGATAATGTCTTCCATTGCTAATAACAATATAGGAGCAATATATTTTGAGTCTGATTTTTCGGCTTTTCTGATATTCATAGTAAAGTGTTTTTTACAAATTTAAGGCTTTATTTAAATACAGAGAAACATAGCTTTTCTTTGTACTAAAAGGCATTTCATTTGTTTGAGCGCACATAGCTTTGTATATTAAACTTTGACAAAGTTTTAAACCAATGGCATAAGGAACTTTAGTATTACACAAAATAACCACAATCATTGTCATTTCGACGAAGGAGAAATCTTCGCAAGAAACTCGACAAAGATTGGCCTTTATAAATCTCCATGAAGCAAAAAAATGTATTGTGCTTAATATGTACAAATATACGCTCAATATATACCAATCAAGAGATTTAAACTCCTCTTATCTTTGTAGTATAGTTTTTAATTAGAAAATTAAATAATCATGAAAGCAATAGGATTTAAAACATCATTACCCATAGAAAATCCAGAAAGTTTTATCGAATTTGAAGCGGTAAAGCCAATTCCTGGACCACACGATTTATTAGTCAAAATTGATGCGATTTCAGTAAATCCAGTCGATTTTAAGATTCGCCAGAATAGCGCAAAAGATACCGTTTTAGAAACGCCAAAAATTATTGGCTGGGATGCCGTCGGAATTGTGCAGGCAGTTGGACAGGACGTTACTTTATTCGAAGTAGGAGATCCTGTTTATTATGCTGGAGATATTACCAAACAAGGAAGCAATGCCGAATATCAGATTATTGATGAAAGAATTGTGGGCAGAAAACCTAAATCATTGAGTATTGAAGAGGCTGCAGTAATTCCGTTAACAGCTTTAACGGCTTGGGAAATTCTATTTGACAGAATCAGAATTAGTGCTGATAAAGACAAAGGGAAATCAATTTTAATTATTGGTGGAGCAGGAGGAGTGGGTTCGATTGCCATTCAGATAGCCAAGAAAATTGCTGGCTTAACAGTTATCGCAACAGCGTCGCGTCCAGAAACGATTGCTTGGTGCAAACAGCAGGGAGCTGATTTTGTTGTGGATCATAAAGATTTGGTTTCTTCGGTTCGAGAAGCTGGTTTTGAGTACGTTGACTTTATTTTAGATTTTGTAGACACCAATACTTATTGGGATATAATGGTAGAATTGATTAAACCGCAAGGACACATTGCTTCCATTACAGGAAGTAGCGATCCAGTTGCATTAACCAAACTGAAAAGTAAAAGTGTTTCTTTTTCTTGGGAATTGATGTACACTCGTTCTATGTATCAAACGGAAGATATGATCGAGCAGCATAATATCTTAAATATTGTATCAGATTTGCTAGACGATGGCATTCTGAAGACGACTTTAAACACTACTTTGAACGGACTTACGGCTGAAAATCTAAAGAAAGCGCACGAACTTTTGGAATCGGGAAAAACAATTGGAAAAATTGCGTTAAAGTTCTAAAGTAAAATAACGCTTGTGATAGTCTAAAACAGTTATTTGGAATCGTTTTAAATAATATTATTTTTAAATAAGAAATTTTTGTATTTTAGTCGGCTTATAAACCCAATTTTGATATAAATTTTTAACCTAAACAAAATTTTTTATGATTTCAAAAAACACAGACCTTGGATTATTACTATTGCGTATTAGTACTGGTGGATTAATGCTTTTTCACGGTGTTTCTAAGTTGATTCACGGAATTTCTTTCCTAGTAGAAAACATGGGCGTATTTGGATACGCGGTTTACATTGGCGAAGTTTTAGCTCCAATTGCTATTTTATTAGGATTTAGAACTAGAATTGCTGCAGTTCTTTTGGCTATTACTTGTGTTGTAGCAGTTGCGACAGCCCACGCTCAAGATATTTTCTCAATTAGTGATCATGGAGGTTATGCTTTAGAATTATTAATGCTTTACCTTTTTGGAGCTGTTGCCTTATTTTTTACTGGAGCAGGTAAATTTGCCCTTTCTAAAAACAATCAATGGGACTAATTTATTAGGTCGCTTATAAATATAAGAAAGCTCTAAATTTCGATTTAGGGCTTTTTTATTTAAATCCCTTTCATTTTGAAAATCAGCGTATCATTTTGATAAGCTTTTACAAATTGATTAAATCCGATTTTTTATTATTTGTTTTATAATGAGTGGTTTATTGTATTTTGAGATGCTATGGCATGCCTTTTGTTTTTGGATGATGCGGATCATTTTAATAAAAAGCGCCTTAATATAAAAACATTTAAAAACATGAAAACAAATAAAAGCAGAAGCAAACAAATTACAAAAACATATTCTTCAAGTAAATCTAGACGAAATAAAGATCGATTCGTTAACTTAATGGTTTTTACAGTAGTTCTTTTTATCACCGTTATGCTGATTGCTAAAATAGTTTAGGTATCATGAAAACTATTGAGTATAGAAAAGAGGCAACTGTTCTTTCTTCCAATGAAAAAGCTGCCGAATCTTATGATTTTATTTTAGAAGAAACAAAAGCCGAACATGTTTTTTATCTAAATGAAATCTGCCAAGAAACATTATTATCTGCGAAAGCCCGCGGAACAGGAATCTCAAGTAGACCTCCCGAACTTCTTGAAAAAAAGATGAGAGAAGGTGAAGCCATTATCGCAATTACAGGAGATGGAAGATGGGCAGGTTTTGCTTTTATATCTTCGTGGGAAAATGGCAAATATGTTTCTAATTCTGGATTAATTGTCGCACCAGAGTTTAGACACACCGGACTGGCAAAAAAAATTAAAAGAAAAATTTTTGAATTCAGCCGTAAAAAATACTCAGAAGCACTTATTTTCAGCCTAACGACAGGTCTTGCCGTTATGAAAATGAATCACGAACTTGGATTTGAACCCGTTACTTACTCTGAATTGCCAAACGATGAACTTTTTTGGGAAAACTGTAAAAGCTGTATCAACTGTCCAATTTTATTAAGCAAGGGCAGAAAAAACTGTTTGTGTACCGCTATGCTGTATGATCCGAAGAAAAAGAGCTCTACTGTTTCAGATTTTCGACAAATAAGCTGAAAAAATCTTTTTTATGCTATTTTTGCGCTCAAATTATCAAATTAGTTACCAAAATAGCAATGAAATCTTTATCAGCCCTTTTCTTTTTTATTCTTTCTGTTTCTATCCATGCACAATCTGTCAACGGTATTGTAAATGATGGAAGCGGAAAATCTTTATCAGAAGTATTAATTCGTGATTTAACCTCAAAAACACACGCACATACTGATGCCAATGGAAAATTTACATTAGAAGGAGTTGAGGTAAATGATAGTTTGCTGATTACAAAAAAAGGATTTTCTCCTCAAAAAATTAAACTTGCTTCTTTTGATTTTTTAACGATTTCAATAAATGAAAAGCCTTTTTTACTAGAAGAAGTTAAGATTAGTAATAATTTAAAATACCTAAATACTATTTCTAAAATTGATTTTGAAATCCAACCAATTTCAAATTCTCAGGATCTGCTGCGAAAAGTTCCAGGACTTTTCATCGGTCAGCATGCAGGAGGAGGAAAAGCAGAACAGATTTTCTTAAGAGGTTTTGACTGTGATCACGGAACCGATATTAATATTACAGTTGATGGAATGCCAGTAAACATGGTTTCGCACGCCCACGGGCAAGGTTATTCCGATCTGCATTTTGTGATTCCAGAAACAGTAGATAATATTGATTTTGATAAAGGAGCCTATTTTGTAGATAAAGGCGATTTTACAACTGCTGGATATGTTGGCTTTAATACTAAAAATGCTTTACAAAACAGCTCTATTTCTTTTGAAGGCGGGCAGTTTGATACCTTTCGTACTGTTGCTATGTTTAATTTATTGAACAAAGAAAACCAATCGGCTTATTTTGCGGGAGAATACATGATGACCGATGGCTATTTTGATGCTCCACAGAACTTTAACCGAATTAATTTGTTTGGAAAATACAATGCTAAAATGGAGAACGGAGATCGTCTGGCTCTTTCGGTTTCACATTTTAAAAGCCAGTGGGATGCCAGCGGACAAATTCCGGACCGTGCGGTAAACGACGGAACAATTTCGCATTACGGAGCAATTGATTCTAATGAAGGAGGAAACACCGACAGAACCAATTTCAATCTACAATACGATGCAAAAATTGACGAAAATACGCATATTAAAAGCAGTGCTTATTTAAGCAAATATGACTTTGAACTGTATTCTAATTTTACTTTTTTCTTAAACGATCCTGTTAACGGTGATCAGATTAAACAAAAAGAAAACAGAACTATTGTAGGTTTTCAGTCTGAATACGATCAGAAATTAAACCATAATTGGCGTTTTAAATTTGGGGCAGGGCTTCGAAATGATCATAATAAAGATGTAGAGTTATCTCACACATTGAACAGAAAAACAGTTCTAGAGTATTTGAGTTTAGGAACTGTAAACCAGACCAATTTGTTTAGTTATTCAAGTCTTGATTTTACAGCAGGAAAGTGGTTAGTGAATGGAGGATTGCGTTTAGATTATTTCAAATTTGGGTACGAAGATCAATTGTCTGCAACTTATACCAATCAGACGCAAACCAAAGCAATTGTGAGTCCAAAATTGAACTTTTTGTATACTCAGAATGATAAATTAAACTATTTCCTGAAATTAGGAAAAGGATTTCACAGCAACGATACTCGAGTAGTGGTGGCGCAAAAAGGAGAAAAGATTCTTCCAGAAACGTATGGAGCAGATTTAGGGATCAATTGGAAACCATTTCCACGCATGATTGTTAATTCAGCAGTTTGGTATTTGTATTTAGCACAGGAATTTGTTTATGTGGGAGATGAAGCGGTTGTTGAACCAAGCGGAAAAACAGAAAGAAAAGGTTTCGATTTTGGTTTCAGATATCAATTGACTAATTGGTTATTCTGGAATACCGATTACACATACACACACGCAAGAGCAATTGATGAGCCTAAAGGAAATGATTATCTTCCATTAGCTCCAAAAAATACTTTAATGAACGGAATTTCGGTAAAAGATCTAAAAGGATTTTCAGGAAGTTTGAGAACCCGTTTCTTAGGCGACAGACCAGCAAACGAAGACAATTCGGTTGTAGCAAAAGGTTATTGCATTACCGATTTTTCTGTGAATTATCAGATAAGAAAAGTTTCAATCGGTGTAAACATCGACAATATTTTCAATACAAAATGGAAAGAAACGCAATTTTTAACCGAATCAAGACTGGCAAATGAAACCGATCCTGTCGAAGAAATTCATTTTACAGCAGGAACTCCGTTTAATGCACGTTTGATTTTGAAATACACATGGTAGAGAATTTAGGCAATTAGAAAATATGCCAATTAGAGTAATTATCTAATTGGCCCATTTTCTAATTATCTAATTCTATTATCGTCTAAAATAACATTTTCACCGAGTAGATTGTATGTTCTACCGATCACAATTTTAATTGATATACTCGCGATATACTTTTGATCAAAATTAAAACCTTAAAAATCAAAATTATGTCATTATTTACACCTCTTCTTTGGATTTTGTTAATCGCTCCGATTATTGTGATCGCGTGTTTCAAATCGGAAAAACCGAATTTAAAATATTTAGGATTCTTTATTTTATATTTTCTTGCAGATGTATTTTTACAGGCTTCAGGAAAACAACTCATAAATCTTGATTTAAAGTTCAATTGGGCAGGAAAATTTCTGAGCTTAGTTTTAGGATTGCTTATAATCTTTTCAGTATCAAAAGAAGAAAGAATTAAAATCGGATTTACTTCTAAAACCAATTCAAAAGCAAGCTTGAAATTCGGATTATTGGTTTTCTTCGGATTCACTTTGTTCGACATTATTTTTAAGCTCATTTTATTTCCAAAAGGAAATGCCTTCAATCTAGAAACTTTTCTTTTTCAAGCCACAATGCCTGGATTAACAGAAGAAATTCTTTTTAGAGGAATCTCTTTGTGGCTTTTAGACAAAGCTTTTGCGCCAACATGGAACTATCGAGGCATTAAATTTGGCTGGGCGTTTGTTATCGTAACGGTTTTATTTGGAGTTTCTCACGGAGCAATTCTGGATCAGGATTTACATTTAAAATTAGATATTATTACAATGGTATACTTAACCTTAATTTCTTCATTAAGCGTTGGTATTTTAAGACAGTTTTCTGGAAATCTTATTTATTCTATTCTAGGGCATAACACGATTAATTTGATCAATGCGGTTATTAGAATTTTATAAAACCTGCCAAATTAAAGTTATATTTGAAACTGCTTTACAAATCTTTTACATGCCAAATACCACATCGACTTCGGGATTTTTTTTAGATAAAATGGCGCCGCTGAATTTTGATCACTTTTTCACTAAAAGAAATCGAATTTTATTGCACGTTTTTATGTGGTTTGGGTTTGCTGTATTACTCTTTCTAAGTTATGTTATTGGCTATCATTTAATGTACTTTGATGCCGTTCTGCTTACATTGAGAATGGCTGCGGTAAATATGATTGTGTTTTATATGCTGTTCTATTTACTGTTGCCAAAGATATTTTCAGGAAGTAAAACCCGAATTATAATGCTGCTGCTATTGGTTTTTCCAGTTTCCATATTTGTCTGGATGGCGGCAACGTATTTTATTTCACTGTTATATCATGCTTTAGGTTTTGAAATTACTTTTGGAGAACTGAAAGATGTCATTAAAAAGAGTGCAAACCAAACTTTTCTAGAAGCAGTTTCTCCAAAAAGAATGCTTTCGCAGACCATAATTATTATCTCATTGCTTTCGCCTTTTTGTTTTGCTAAAATATTGGTAGAAATCACGAAATTGTACAACAAGAAATTTCAAATTGAAAGAGAAAAAACAGCTTTAGAAATTCAGAATATTCAAATTGAGAAAGACTTTCTGAAAGCACAGTTAAATCCGCATTTTTTATTTAATACCTTAAATAATCTGTACGGATTAACGGTTAGAAAAGACAATCTGGCTCCAGAATTAATCTTGAATCTTTCGGATATTATGAGCTACACGCTCTACGAATCGAATACCGAAATTGTCCGTTTGGAAAAAGAATTGGATTTCATCAAAAATTATATCGCTTTAGAAAAAATGCGTTATGCAGATGATGCCAATATTCAAGTTACTATTGAAGGACAAACTGCAGGACTTTTTGTTGCACCGCTTCTAACCTTTACTTTTATTGAAAATGCTTTTAAATATGGTTTAAAAAGCAAAAATGCTTTTGTAAAACTCGACATTAAGATGGAAAACAATAATTTTTGGTTTAGCTTAGAGAACGATTCGGAAGCAACGGAAAATGATTCTGATTTTGGCGGAATAGGAGTAGAGAATGCCCGTAAACGTTTAGAATTGCTGTATCCCGATCAATATAAATTAGAAATTAAAAGACTGGAAAACTCGTTTAAAGTCGATTTAAAAATAGTTTTAAGAAAATAATGGAAAAACTGACATGCATTGTTGTAGACGATGAACCAATTGCAAGAGATATTATCGAATCTTTTATTGCTGAAATTCCGTTTCTGGAACTAAAAGACTCGTTTGCAGAAGCTTCTAAAGCATTATTGTTTCTGCAGGAAAATGAAGTTGATATAATTTTCAGCGACATCGAAATGCCTAAATTTAATGGTTTAGAATTGGCGCAGTCGCTTACGAAAGCTCCAGTTATTATTTTTATCACGGCACATCGCAATTTTGCTTTGGAAGGTTTTGAAACCGGAGCAGTCGATTATCTGTTAAAACCCGTTCGTTTTGATCGTTTCTTGAAGGCGGTAAATCGCGCCAAAGAATATCTTTCACTAAAGAAAACAACTTCGGTTCATCAAATCAATTCCGATCGTATTTTTATTAAATCGGATGGAAAACTGATTAAAATTCTTTTGAGTGAAATTCTTTATGTCGAAGCGCAGGGCGATTATCTGAAATTTGTTATTAATGGCGGCTCGTACACTACTTTAGGAACATTAAAGTCAATGGAAGAAGTGCTGAAACTGCCCATGTTCTTTCGGGTGCAGCGTTCTTTTATTCTAAATCTCGAAGCGGTGAGAAGTCTCAACGGAAACGTGGTCGAATTGATTGATGGAAAAACCATTTCTGCGGCGTTGAATAAAAAAGAGGAATTGTATTCGTTGCTAGGGATTAAGTAGTCTTTTTAACGCAGAGTTCGCAAAGGATTTACGAAGAGAAACGCAAAGTTTTGGAGTTACATTTTATTTTAAAAGGTCACAGAGCGATAGTAAAAAATTCCAATTTTAAAACATAGCGCGCGGTTTCAACCGCGGAAACGCCCAGAAATACATTGTGTAATTTACGTTGTGTTCCCTCGGTTGAAACCCCGAGCTATGTTTTATAAAACAGATAAATAAAACCTTACGGAAAAATTGTATTGAATTTTTCATAAAACCATAAAGCGAAAAAAAACTTTGCGTCTCTGCGACTTTGCGAGAGTTATTTAAGCTACTTAAAAAACTTATCTATTTGCATTGATATAATCCGTTGGCGACATATTAAAATGCTTTTGGAAATTTCGCCCAAAGCTAGTTTGCGATTTATAGCCTACCATTTCTGCGATTTCGTACATTTTATAGTTTTCGTTTAATAATAGTTCTGCAGCTCTTTTTAGTCTTACGATATTGATTAATTCATTCGGACTGAGATTTGTAATGTCTTTAATTTTTCGGTATAAAGTCGAACGACTCATATTCATGATTTCGGCAAGCGATTCTACACTTAAATCCTGATCGGTAATGTTTTTAAGAATTTCGTCGTCGAGTTTTTTCAAGAACTTTTCGTCAGTTTTATTATGGGCAATGCTTTTAATGTGAGAAAGTGGAGAACTTGCATAATAATTCATAATCTGTCTGCGGTTTTCGATTAGATTGTTGGCTTGCACTTTCAGATAATCCATAGAAAAAGGTTTTGCTACGTAAGCGTCTGCACCAACTTCAAGTCCGTCGATTTGTGATTTCAGCGAATTTTTAGCTGTTAAAAGAATTACTGGAATATGACTCGTTTCCAGATTGGTTTTAATCTTTTTACACATTTCAATTCCGTCCATAATTGGCATAGTCACATCAGAAATGACCAGTTGGATGTTTTGATTATGAATGATTTTGATGGCTTCTTCGCCATTTTCTGCTTTTAGAACAGTGTAAGTTCCAGCCAATTCAGTAGTAATAAAACTCAGAAGATCTTCATTGTCTTCCACCACCAAAATCTGAGCTTTTTCGTTTTTAATTTCAACAGTTGCTTTTGGAGTTTCATTTTCCGTCTGTTCTTTTTCAGCATCGGCGTAAAGCATAAATTCTTCTTCTTGATGCAAAGGAACAACCAATTCGAAGATATTGTAATTCGCGTCTTCAATCAATTCTAAACTTCCGTTGTGTAACTGCGCTAGAGAATGCGCTAACGAAAGTCCGATACCAGTCCCTGAAGCGATACTGTTGTTGTCAACTCTAAAAAACGGTTCAAAAATCTTGTGTTTTAAATGAATTGGAATCACATTTCCGTCATTTTTTACAATTAAATGGAGTTTCTTTTCATCTCTGAATAAAGAAATGAAAACCTTTTTATTCGAATATTTAATAGCGTTGTTGATCAAATTGCTCAAAATCTTTTTGAAAGCTTCTTTATCAACAAAAGCATGTATGTCTTTTTCGCCTAACTCCAATTGAAATTCCAGTTCGCGTTCTTCAATTAGCTGGCTGAATCTCAAATGGAAATTTCGAACCATCGAAGAAATATTCGCTTCGACGAAAGTCAACTTCAAACCGCCGATTTCAGATTTTCTAAAATCCAGTAATTCATTTACCAGTTTCAATAAACGCGAAGTGTTTTTCTTCATGATCGAAAGATGCTGAGGCACTTCTTCCGATTCGTATTTCATACCTAAAAGCTTTTCCAGCGGACCTTTAATCAAAGTCAAAGGCGTCCTGATTTCGTGCGCTACATTCGTAAAAAAATCAATTTTTGCCTGATAGATCTCTTTCTCTTTTTCGTCGTTTAAATGCTTTATTTTGCGGTTATTCTTAATCTGAGTCAGATTTTGAGAATAACGGATAATATAATACAATCCGGCGCAGAATAAGATAAAATACAATATATACGCATAAGTGCTGGCATAAAATGGAGGCAGAATGGTAATTTTGAGTTTTATCTCTTTACTCCAAACCCCAAAACTATTCAAGGATTTTACTTTAAAAACATAATCGCCCGGCGCCAGTTCGGTAAAGAAAACTTTGTTGTTTCTTCCTAAATAAACCCAGTCATTATTGACGTTTTCGAGCTGAAACCAATATTCGGTCAATTCTGGTGCGGTATAGTTTAAAGAAGCAAACTCCAAATTAAAAGTCGACTGGCTGTTGTTGAGTTCCAGTTCGTCCAAAAACGAAATAGATTGCGAAATAGGAGAGTCTGGGCTATTTACCTCAATATCCTTATTATTAATCTGAAGATTGGTAATGTAAATAAAAGGCGTGTATTTATTTTTGCTGAAATGCTTCGGATTGAAACTGATCATTCCGTTTAGATTTCCAAAATACATATCGCCGTTTGCATCTTTAAAAGCCGAATTGTAATTGAACTGATCGCTCAATAATCCGTTAGCGGTGGTAAAAATCTTGATTGCTTTATGATCTGGACCAAATTTTACCAGACCTTTGGAAGTTGTCAGCCACAGATTTTTCGAATCATCTTCCAAAATAGAATAGAAAACATTGCTTGGCATTCCGTTTTTGGTTGTGAATTTGGTAAAAGTGTGGTTCTGTCTGTTTACGAGATTCAGTCCGTTTTCGGTGGCAATCCATAGGTTTTTTGAACTGTCTTCAAAAATGGCATTTATTGTGTTGTTGCTTATTCCTTTTGGATTTTTATAATCATACGTAAAAACTTCTTTTTTCTTTGTTTTCGGATTATAAAACAACAATCCGTCGCGGTAACTTCCAGCCCAGAGATTGCCATCGCTGTCTTCTTTCATATTCGTATAATGATAAGTTTCTGGAAAGAATTTCAGTATTTCAAAATTATCGGCTTGTTCATTGTAACGGTAAAGTCCAGATGTCGTTACAACAATCAGGTCATTGTTTTTCATTTCATAAAAAGAAAAGATAAAATTGCTATGCAATCCGCTTTGGCCGTCATTTGCGCTGTAATGTTTGATAATTGCGCCAGAATTTCTGTCTAGAACATCCAAACCATGCTCAAAAGTTCCGACCCAGATTTTATCTTTTCGAGGCATTAAAGCATGAATATTATAATAAGAAACCGGATAAGTAGTGAACTTTTGTGTTTTCGGATTAAAACGATTTAAGCCCGCATCTTCGGTTCCGATCCATAAATCGCCGTGATCGTCTTTGTGAATTTCTCTAACTGCGCTTCCGCTGATGGAGTTCTGATTGTTCTGCGGAAAATACTTTTTAAACTGTGTATACTGTTTCTGATGGTAATTGACACCTCCAAAATACGTTCCAATCCAGATTCCGTTTTCTTTATCGATAGTGATCGAGTAGGCCGCATTGTCTGAAATCGCATAGGGATCGTTGTATTTTTTTTTAAGATTTATAGCCGTTTTGGTTTTCAAATTATAAACATAAACGCCTGATTCGCTTGCAATCCAAAGTTCATCATTGCCTTTTTTTCTGAATTGACGCACGAAAACCGGTTCTTTGATTCCAAATTTAAGTTCACTTGTGGTTTTGTCTTTTCTATTATATAGCAGTACACCGTGATCGAGTGTACCGATTATGATATTTTCGCGATCAACGGCATAAATAACCGTAATTCTAAAATTAGCTTTATCTGCCGGAGGATTTAATGGAATATTCTCAAAAGAAAGGTTTTCTTCCGAATAATGATAAATTTTATTTAAAGAAGAAGCCCAGATTTCGCCTTTATAATCCTTTGTAATCGAAGTTGTGATAAAATATTTGCTCGGATTAAAAGTGGTTGTTTCTCTCTTTTTTGGTGCATACTTATACAAAATGTTGCCCGAAACAAACCAAATGTTGTCTTTCTGGTCGTGATTGATGTCATTAATACGATCATTTATGGCTTCATTCAAAATCGTAAAGTTGTCGTGCTTTTTGTCGTAATGATACAAACCTTTATCAGTTCCAACCCAGATCGTACCGTTATGTTCGTGCAGCGACTGTATATAATTGCTTCCTAAACTATGTATCGGATCTCCATTGCTTCTGTACGTTTTAAAACGATAGCCATCAAAGCGGTTCAAACCATCTTTGGTTCCAAACCACATAAAACCATCATTATCCTGAATTGAGGTTAAAACAGTGTTGTTTGAAAGTCCTTCTTCAACCTGAAAATGTTTAAAATAATAATCTTGCGCATTCGAAAAATTTATCGAAAAAAAGCTGAAATATAAAAAAAGAAAGAATTTACGCATAGGTCTGTTTTTAAGGCTAAAATCAATATTTCTGCATATCGTCTCAATATTCTACAAAATGTTGCATCTGAATGAAAACGGACTGTTTTTAATACAATTTGAATCATTTAAGAGAGATATTGACACAAATGAAGCATTTTATTTTGAATAAAAAGCGTCTACTTTGAATTTTCAAATAAGCGATATTGATAATTTTTTAAGGATAAAAATATACTATCAATAAAATAAAGTTTGAAAAATCTAACCATTAATAATTTTGAAACAAAATGAACAATTTTTTACAACCAAAGAATATTAGTTCTTTTTTTGCCCGTATTCCAGACGATTAAAAAAAGAGCAATATTTCATTAAACCAAACCACAAAAAGAAATAAAACTATCTAAAATGCAAAAATCAATGAAAACAAAGTTCACTCACTTTTTAACGAAGAGATATTACCTCTTGGTTTTCTTTAGTTTATTACTGCAGTCTGCTTTTGCCCAGCAAATCAATGTTACGGGAAAAGTAACCACCGCAGACGGACAAGCGGTTCCTTTTGCAAATGTTTTGATAAAAGGAACTCAAAATGGTGCTGTTACTGATTTTGACGGAAGTTATAAAATTTCAGCCAATGGAAATCAGACACTAGTTTTTAGTTCGCAGGGCTATAAAACAATCGAAATTGCAATCAATAACAAAACTTCTATAAATGTTACAATGGCAGAAGATGCCATGAAACTCGAGGAGATAGTGGTTGTAGGTTACGGATCGCAGCAGAAGAAAGACCTTACGGGAGCTGTTGCGTTAGTTAAACCAGACGAAATTCAGAAAAGACAGGTTACGACAGTTGCAGACGGGCTTCAAGGCTTGGTTACAGGAGTTAAAGTTCGCGGTGGCGGACGCCCAGGACAAGAAGCCAATGTTGAAATTCGCGGACTTAAAAATCTTCAAAATACAAACCCACTATACGTAATTGACGGTTTGGTGACTTCTGCAAACAGAGACTTTAACCCGAATGACATTGAATCGATTCAGGTTTTAAAAGATGCTTCTGCAGCAGCGATTTACGGTTCTCGAGCTGCAAATGGTGTAATTATCATTACGACGAAAAAAGGTAAAAAAGGACCGCTTCAGGTTGAAGTATCAGCAAAAAGCAGTCTTCAGGTTATGCCTCGCTACGATTTGATGGGAACTGAGGAATTTGCCAAATACAACAACATGGCTTATGATAATGCTGGATTTCCGAGACAAAACTTAAATATGGCTGTTAATACAGACTGGCAGGATGCAACTTTTCAAACGGGAATAATTCAGGATTACAATGCAAGTTTTTCTGGCGGAAATGAGAATTCGACTTTTTTTATGTCTGGAAATTATTTTGGAAATGAAGGAACAGTTATCGGAACCGATTTTGACAGAATTTCATTCCGTGTCAATTCAAGCGGTACAAAAGGAATTTTCAGTATTGGAGAAAATTTGGCCATAAGTAATGCGAAAACAGATGAAATGTCTGGAAATCCAATTATCGATGTTTACAGAATGACGCCAACAATTCCGCTTTACGATCCATCTAATCCTGGCGGATATGGCTACGGAAAACAAGGTGTTGCCGATACTTTTGGAACAAACCCTCTAGCGTTGGCTGATTTTTCTAACGTGACTAATCAAAATTTTAGAATTAGAGGAAACATTTGGTCAGAATTAAAGTTTGTGCCTTGGCTGAAATACCGTTTCAATTTTGGGTATGAAACGAGTTTCGATTCTTATAAATACATGAGAAAAAAAGGAAGCTGGACATTAAACCAACCTCAAGATCCTTCTCAAACCGATCAAAATAAAGGAAGATCAGAAACTTTATTATTTGAAAACACGCTGACTTTTAAAAAAGAATTTGGCAAACATGACATTACGCTTTTAGTGGGTCAGACGTATCAAAAAGACAATTACGATCAGATTTACGGAACTAAAAGAAATCTTCCAATGAATTCTGGAACTGGACAGTATTATGAGGTTTTAAACCAAGGAGATTCACCAGTTGTTGGAGGTTTCATTAACGAAGCGGCTTTAACTTCATATTTAGGAAGGTTAGAATACAATTACGATAACCGCTATTTGTTTAATGCCGTAATCAGACGTGACGGATCTTCAAGATTCAGCGATGGTAATAAATGGGGTAATTTTCCTTCTATTTCTGCGGGATGGAGAATTAGCAACGAATCTTTTTTTAAATCGGAATTTATTAAAGATTTAAAACTAAGAGCGAGTTATGGTGAATTAGGTTCTGGAAATATTAGAGAATACGAATCTAAAAGCTTCATTAATAATTTCGGACAGGTGGTTTTAGGTAAAGACCAAACTTTATATCCTTCTGCAACTCAGGTAAAGCTATCTAACTCACAATTGCGTTGGGAGAAATTAAAACAAACCAACTTTGGATTGGATTTAGGAGTTTTAAATAACGATTTACGCCTTACAGCAGATTATTTCATTGCACGCACAGAAGATGTATTATTTGGTTTTCCAATCTTATTGACTACAGGAAACGATGGCGGAAATCCGATTTCTAATGCTGCAACGGTAGAAAATAAAGGTTTTGAGCTTGAACTGGCTTACAGCAAAAAAATCAATGAGTTTTCTTTTAATGCTTCGGTAAACTTCACAAAAGTAAATAATAAGCTGGTTTCTTTAGGTAACGGACAAAACGAAAACATTATTGGAAACACAATGACTCGCAGCGGAAGCCCAGTAGGAATGTGGTATGTTTTGGAAACGGATGGATTATTCCAAAATCAGCAGGAAATTGACAATTACAAAAATGCTGACGGGAAAGTTATTATGCCAAACGCTGTGCCTGGAGACATTCGTTTTAAAGACAATAATGGAGACGGGCAAATTACAAACGAAGACAAAGCGATTGTTGGAAGCCCGTGGCCAGAATTTGAAATGGGGTTAAATGCGGGAGCTGAATATAAAAACTTTGATTTTTCGATGAACTGGATTGCTTCAAACGGAGCTACAGTTTACAACGGATTTAGAAGTGTTGTCGATCGTTTTGATGACAATAGTAACTACAGAAAAGGTATTCAGCCTTGGACACCTGAAAATCCAAATACTGATTTTCCTAGAGTTACAAAAGGTTCAACTTTAAATTCAAGAGGAGATAGTGACCGTTTCTTAGAAAGCGGCAATTTCATCAGACTAAAATACATTGGTTTTGGTTATAATCTTCCAAGCAGTGTCTTAGAAAAATCAGGAATTACAAGAGCAAGATTGACTTTATCTGCACAAAACATTCTAACAATCACGAAATACAAAGGTTTAGATCCTGAGTTTAGCAATACGGGTGATAATAGAATTTTTGAAAGAGGTGTTGATAATGGTTCTTTCCCGAATCTTCAGACTTATTCTTTTGGTGTAGAATTTAGCTTTTAATTAAAAAAATAGCGTAATGAAAAAAATAATCATAATAACCGCAGCTTTTTTAGGTCTTGTTTTTACCGCTTGTGAAAACGAATTAGACTTAAACAGCCCAAATGATATTACAGTAGACCAATATTGGAAAACGGAGAGCGATGCACAAGCCGGTGTAAACTCTATTTATGCCATGTTTTACAAAGACGGTTTGTGGGCCAGATGGATTTATTTTCGTCTGGATCTTACTTCTGACGAAGGTTATAGCGTAAGTCCGTGGACAGAATTGGCAGATTGGACAAGATTCAATTATATCAATTATAATTTTTGGGAAGGAAATGCTGTAACGTGGAGAGATACGTACAAAGCCATTTTTAGATGCAATCAGGTTTTGGCCAATGTTCCGAATATCACTTTTCAGAATGAAGATGATAAAAAGAAAATTATCGCACAAGCAAAATTCTTTAGAGCCCTGCATTATTACTACGCAGCTGTAATTTGGGAAGATGTGCCGTTGGTTTTAGATCCGTCTACGCCAGCAGATTTGCCAAAACAAGTAAAAGTAGCCGAAATCTGGGCGCAAGTAGAAAAAGATTTGAATGAAGCCTTTGAAGATTTACCAAGAGATTGGGCAGCTGATCAGTTAGGAAGACCAGACAAAGGTGCGGCAAAAGCTTTTCTTGCCAAAGTATATATGCAGCAGCACAAATGGCCTGAAGCAAAAGGAGCTCTGGAGTTTTTAATTTCTGGAGCAGGAGCGAAGTACAGTTTGGTGTCTAACTACAGAGATAATTTTACGGATACAAATGAAAACAACGGAGAATCTGTTTTTGAAATTCAATTTGGAGACCAAAGAAAAGGCGGAACTGATGAGGCACAAAATGCCGCAGTTTCGAGCAACCGTTCTCAGTTTTTTGCGCCAAGAGGAATTGGATGGTCTGACGGGCAAGCGCGTATCTGGTTAGTAGATGCTTTTAAACAAGAAAACAATAAAGACGGAAAATTGGATGAAAGGTTAAGATGGACTTTATTCTATCCTCAGTTATTAGCTGATTTTGGAGACAAAACATACGGAAGAAACTGGGAGTGGAACAATAATGAAGCTTGGTTTAGAAAAGGGAGCCGTGATTATTACAGAAATAACGAAGATTATTACAGTCAGGTAAACTACAGATTGGTTCGTTATGCGGATATTTTATTGCGCTACGCGGAAGTTTTAAACGAATTGGGAAGTACTGCTGAAGCGTATCAGTATGTAGATTTAGTAAGAGCTCGTGCAAACATGAATACATTGGCAACAGCACATCCTGAAATTGGAACCGATCATGACAAATTCTTAGAGCGTTTGAAAACGGAAAGAGTTTTGGAATTGTGTGGAGAAAGTGTTCGATGGGAAGATTTAAAACGTTGGGGAGATTTAGACACTCAAACTTCTGTTGATAAAATTGCACTTCGTGATTCAGATTTTAAAAACTTCACAGTTGGTAAAAATCATAGAATGCCAATTCCGCAAAGTGATGTAGATAATAATCCAAATCTAGAGCAAAACTCTGGATATTAACAATATGTATTTGGTGAAATTGAACAGAATTTAATTTTAACACATACAAACATAGTTTTTATTGCTTCTGCTTAAGGTTGTAGAAAAAGCAAGCTTTAACACATAGTCTATGTTTATTATCTAAGTGAAACGCCTTTATGCGTAAAGAAGAGCTATGTATCTATGTGTTAAAAACAATTTCATCCAATGGTTAAAAACTGATTTTATGGGAATCAGATGTACAAGTCTGATTCCCTTATTATAAAGAACAATCGTTCAAAAAAAATAAAATTGAAATGAAGAAAGTAAAATTGTGTCTGACATTTATGTTAGCAGGACTCGTATTGCTTAGCTGCAACAATAAAAAAAGTAATCCTGAAGAAAATAAAAGCGAAACCGCATCAATAGAAAAAAGAGAAATCTGGACAAAAGATCAGGCCAATGAATGGTATGCAGAACAGCCGTGGCTAGTAGGCGCAAATTATTCTCCTAGCACCGCTATAAATCAGTTAGAGATGTGGCAGGAAGATACTTTCGATCCGAAGAGAATTGATCAGGAATTGGGTTGGGCAGAAAATTTAGGCATGAACGTTATGCGAGTGTATTTGCATGATTTATTACATCAGCAAGATGCTGAAGGTCTTTACAAGCGCATGAACACTTTTTTAGAAATCGCAGACAAACACCATATTAAAACTCTTTTTGTTTTGTTTGATTCTTGTTGGGATCCGTTTCCTGCTTTAGGAAAACAACGTGCGCCAAAACCGCATACGCACAATTCAGGATGGGTACAGGCTCCGGGACAAAAAGCGCTTCAGGATAAAACGCACTATCCTCGTTTGGAAAAATATGTAAAAGAAACTGTTGCAAAGTTCAAAGACGACAAACGTATTTTAGGCTGGGATGTTTGGAACGAACCAGATAATATGACGGGACCGTCTTACGAAAAAGTAGAAATTAAAAACAAAGTCGATTTGATTCTGCCACTTTTAAAAGATGTTTTTGTATGGGCGAGAGAAAGCAATCCTTCACAACCCTTGACTTCTGGAGTTTGGGTTGGAGATTGGAGCGATGAAGCAAAAATGAAGCCAATGCACAAAATGCAGATTGAACAATCTGATATTGTTTCTTTCCATAATTACAACACACCTCAGGATTTTGAGAAAGTCATCAAACAATTACAGCGTTACGGGAAACCATTAATCTGTACAGAATACATGGCAAGACCAAACGGAAGCACTTTTGAAGGCTTTTTGCCTCTTGCGAGAAAATACAACGTAGGAATGATCAACTGGGGATTTGTAGACGGAAAAACACAAACTAAATACGCTTGGGACAGCTGGACTAAAACTTACACTGCAGAGCCAAAACTTTGGTTTCACGATGTATTGCACACAGATGGAACGCCATATATAAAAGCTGAAACCGATTTGATTAAGAGAATGACGTCTGAGGCGAACAAGAAGAATTAGATAATGTGTCAATTTGATAATTAGAAAATTGTTTTGCCACAGATTTCACAGATTAAAATGATTAAATCTTTTCTAATCTTCTCATCTGTGGCAAAAAAAAAACTTAAGCGAAATGAGAAAAAATACAACAAAACAGCTCTTTTTAGCAAGTATATTATGGTTTAGCTTTTATGCGAATGCGCAACAGCCGAACCCTCCTGGGCAGGTAAAAGGAAACGAAAAACCAAAAAACGAAGCCTATCTTTTTGCGCACATGACGCACAGCGATTACGGCAGACTGTATTATTCTGTTAGTTTGGATGGACTTCATTGGGAAAATCTGAACAACGGAAAACGCGTTTTTGAAGATTACAAAGGACATCCCGACATCTGCAAAGGGCCAGACGGGAAATATTATATTGCAGGAAATACAGGAGACGATGCCAAAAGCATCAATATCTGGGTTTCGGATGATTTGATTACTTGGAAAAAACACTCCGATTATACGCCAGATTTAAAAAGCACGCCAGATTATTCAAACGCTTTACAGCGAATTGGAGCTCCAAAATTATATTATGATGAGCCTTCTCAAAAGTTTATCATGACTTGGCACACGCCACATTTGGAAGGAACAAAAGAAGATGGCGAACGTTATTGGGCAAGTCAGCGTACCTTGTATGTTTTGTCTAAAGACTTAAAAACTTTCGAAGGAACTCCAAAACGTTTATTCGATTGGGATATGGGAACGATTGATGTTTTTATTCGTAAAGTCGGCGATTCTTATTATGCCGTTATTAAAGACGAAACCTATCCAACTTTGTATTGGACAACCGGAAAAACCATCCGAATTGCCAAATCAAAATCCCTTTTAGGACCTTATTCTTTGCCCCAGCAATCTATCAGTCCAAACTTTAGAGAAGCGCCTATGCTTATTCCTTCTCCAGATGATAAAATATGGTATATGTACTACGAACAATATCCAGGTGTTTCGTACGGATTATCGATCGCTGATAATCTCAACGGACCTTGGTTTCAAGCCTCTGGCTATACTTTTTTCTCAGATTGGGACAAATACAGTCTCCCAGAAAAAGTACGCCACGGCTGTATGATTACAATCTCTAAAAAAGAATATGACAGTTTGGTGAAGAAATTTGGAATTGTGAAAGATGTTAAAAAGTAAAAAGTGAAAAGTGAAAAAGTGAAAAGTTGAGAGGAAAAAACTCAGTCTAAAATTTTGCATTTCACATCTCACATTTCACAATTAATAAAATGGTTAGTTAAGTTAGTTTGGTAATTATCGGGCTTATGTGGAGATGAGCCCGGTAATTCATTTTGATTTAGAAGAAAATCATGGCATTTACAAAATGCCTAAAAATATAGAACATGAAAAGAAAAAGCATCCTTTTTTTAGCCTTGTTATCGATGTTTGCGGTTAGTGCGCAATGGAAGCCGCAGGGAGATAAAATCAAAACCAAATGGGCAGAGCAGGTTGATCCGAATAAAACTTTACCCGAATATCCCCGTCCGATTATGGAGCGCGGCCAATGGAAAAATCTGAATGGTTTGTGGAATTATAGCATTCAAGAATTTGGAAAAGTGGCGCCTTCAAAATATGACGGGCAGATTCTGGTTCCGTTTGCAGCCGAGTCGAGCTTGTCTGGAGTGATGAAAGACGTGGGAGCTAAAAACGAACTTTGGTACGAAACACAATTTTCGATTGAATCAGGTTGGAACGGAAAAAAAATCCTTTTGCATTTCGGAGCTGTAGATTGGAAAACAGAAGTTTTTGTGAATGATGTAAAAGTCGGTTGTCATACTGGGGGATATACGCCATTTTCGTTTGATATTACGCCATTTATCCAAAAAGGAAAAAATCAGAAACTGGTAGTAAAAGTTTGGGATCCTTCCAATGATGGGCCTCAGCCAAGAGGAAAACAAGTTAAAAAGCCAGAAGGAATCTGGTACACTCCCGTTACGGGAATCTGGCAGACGGTGTGGATTGAACCTGTAAATGCTAAAAACATTACAGAATTAAAAACAACGCCCAATATCGATCAAAACACCATCAGCATTAAAGCTGAGGTAAATGGAGCAGAAAAAGGAGATTTGGTAGAAATTTCTGTTTTCGATAATGGAAAAGAGATTGCTAAAGAAAAAGCGGTTGTGGGTGAAAGCAATGATATTGTTTTGAATGCACCCAAATTATGGTCGCCTGAAAGTCCGTTTTTGTATCAGACTAAAATTCGTTTAATCAGCAAAAATAAAGTGGTTGATGAGGTAAAAAGTTATTTTGCGATGCGAAAAATTTCGTCTAAACGAGATGAAAATGGAATCGTGAGAATGCAGTTAAATAACAAAGATTATTTCCAGTTTGGGCCTTTAGACCAAGGTTGGTGGCCTGACGGATTGTACACCGCACCAACAGATGAAGCTTTGAGATATGATATTATTAAAACCAAAGAATTAGGTTTTAATATGATTCGTAAACACGTGAAAGTAGAGCCAGAACGCTGGTATACGCATTGCGATCAGTTAGGAATTCTGGTTTGGCAAGATATGCCGAGTGGCGACGATCAGCCGATCTGGCAAAACACAAAATATTTTACCGGAACAGAATTAGAGCGTTCTGCAAAATCAGAAGAAATCTACAGAAAAGAATGGAGAGAGATTATGGATCATTTGTATTCATACCCAAGTATTGTGGTTTGGGTTCCGTTTAACGAAGCTTGGGGACAATTCAAAACCGTTGAAATTACCGAATGGACGAAAAATCATGATTCTACACGTTTGATTAATTCTGCGAGTGGCGGAAATCACTTTCAAACAGGAGATATTTTGGATTTACACAATTACCCTGGCCCAGAAATGTATTTGTACGATGCAAGAAGAGTTACGGTCTTGGGAGAATATGGGGGAATCGGACTTCCGCTAGAGGGACATTTGTGGAGAGCAAATGACAACTGGGGTTATGTTAAATTTAAAAATGCAGGTGAAGTTACCGCTGAATACATAAAGTACGCTGAAATGCTTCGAAAATACGTTAAAACGGGATTCTCGGCTGCAGTCTATACTCAAACAACCGATGTCGAAGGCGAAGTGAACGGCTTTATGACTTATGATCGAAAAGTTGATAAGATGGATTTTAAAGCGGTAAATAAAGTCAATACAGAAGTTATAAATGCTTTGAATTAGAGTTAAAATTTATTTCTCCCCACAGATTTTGCAGATTACGCTGATAAAAAAAATCTGCACACTCTGCGAGAGAAAATTCAAAGACTAATAAAAAACTAAAAATGAAAAAATATCTAATCCTCTTGCTTTTCACAACGATAAGTTTTGCACAGCAAAAAACATTTACTAACCCAATCCTTCCATCTGGAGCAGATCCTTACAGCACGTATTACAAAGGCTATTATTACTACACCAATACGCTTGGAAACAAATTGGTTTTATGGAAAACGAAAGACTTGTCGGGTATTAAAAACGCAGAGAGCAAAGTGATTTGGACACCGCCCAAAAACACCAATTATTCGGCAGAAATCTGGGCGCCAGAGTTTCATATCATCAACGGAAAGTGGTATTGCTATTTCGCAGCCGATAATGGCGATAACAACAATCACAGAATGTATGTTTTAGAAAATAAATCTTCAGATCCGTTTAAAGGGAATTTCGAGTTTAAAGGCAAAATTGCGGCGAAAACTGACAAATGGGCAATTGACGGGAATGTATTTGAGCATAAAAAACAGGTTTACATGATTTGGGCAGGTTGGGCAGGCGACAAAAACGGTCAGCAGAATATTTACATTGCCAAAATGAAAAATCCGCTTGAGATTGATGGCGATCGTGTTATGATTTCTGCGCCAACAAACTATTGGGAAACGCATGGCGCTTTGCATGATGAGGTAAATCCGTCGCAAGTAAATGTGAACGAAGGACCGCAGTTTTTGGAAAGAAACGGTAAAATTTTCATTGTTTTTTCTGCAAGCGGATGCTGGACTGATTTTTATGCTTTAGGATTGTTAAGCTTTAATGGCGGAGATAATTTGCTAGATGCGAATGCTTGGAAGAAATCTCCAGAGCCTATTTTCAAGCAATCAGAAAAGAACAAAGTTTATGCGCCAGGACACAATTCATTTTTTAAATCTCCTGATGGAAAAGAGGATTGGATTTTATATCACGCCAATTCAAACCCGGGAGAAGGTTGCGGAAACAAAAGGTCGCCAAGAATGCAGAAAATTGACTGGGATGCTAACGGATTTCCTGTTTTAGGCGAGCCAGTTAGTGAAGGAACGCCATTGGCTATTCCATCAAATTAAAAATCATTTCAAAAGATATAAAAATGAAAAATATTCAAATTGCCGCAGTTTTGTTGCTGGTACTTTTCCAATTCAGCTGTAAAGACAGTAAAAAAGAAAATGCGGTTTTAAAAGAAAACACAGAAATCAAATTAGATTCAGTGAAAACGGTTTTAGAGGCCAAAAATTTTGATACAATCATCGATGGTAAAAAAGTCACGTTGTATTGGATTGAAAATAAAGATGTGAAGGCTGCTTTTACCAACTATGGCGGACGATTAATAGGTTTGTGGGTTAAGGATAAAAACGGAAAACCGACTGATGTTGTAGTCGGTATAAATAGTGTAAAAGGCTTTAAAAACGCAACAGAACCTTACTTTGGTGCTACAATCGGAAGAGTTGGCAACAGAGTTGCATTAGGAAAATTTACGCTCGAAGGAAAGCAATATCAGATTCCACTTAATAACGGAAAAAATGCGCTACACGGTGGTGTAAAAGGTTTTCAGGACGTTGTTTGGAATGCTGAAAAGACAAACGGGAACACCTTGGTTTTTACTTATGCTTCGCCAGATGGAGAGCAAGGCTTTCCTGGAAATCTGAATGTAAAAGTGACTTATTCGGTCACAGACAACAATGCTGTAAAAATGGAATACGAAGCGTCAACAGATAAAACTACGGTTGTCAATTTAACCAATCATGCCTTTTTCAATTTGAATGGAGAAGGAAGCGGGACAATTCTAAATCATCAATTACAAATTTACGGAGACAAATTTACGCCAGTTGATGAAGGCTTGATTCCGACTGGCGAATTGAAATCGGTAAAAAATACGCCATTCGATTTTACATCAAAACATAAAATTGGTGAAAGAATAGAAACCAATAACGAACAGTTGAAATTCGGAAAAGGTTATGACCATAATTACGTGCTTAATACAGCGAAAAAAGATGGGTTTATTCATGCCGCAACAATTACAGGAGAAGTTTCAGGTATTACTTTAGATATTTACACAGAAGAGCCTGGAATACAATTTTATAGTGGAAATTTCATGCAAAGCAAAAACACCTTTAAATCAGGTGCTAAGGATGATTTTAGAACTGCTTTTGCCTTAGAGACACAGCATTTTCCTGATGCGCCAAATCAGCCAAAATTCGCGCAAATAACATTAAAAGCAGGAGAGAAGTATCATACTGTTTCTTTGTATCAATTTTCATCTGAAAAGTAATAAGTTTTGAGTTAGAAGTTAGCAGTAAAGAACCATTTTTTAAGGAAGATTTTAAAGCTTATTTTTTCCGAAATCAAGATGCGGATTTTTGAGTAAAATAATGGTTTTTAGCTTCAATTTCTACTATAGAGGTTTTCTATGGTACTTGTTTAACTATTTGATTTTTAGTTTTTAAATAGTATTAATTAAATAAAAAGTTTAATAATGAAAATAAAAAAATATTTTAGCTTATTTGCGCTATTTTGCGTCTTTATCTGTTGTTCTCAGGAGAAAGAAACGGCTAAATATACAGTTTCAAAAGACAAACCAATCTTGTTGGCAGATCCGACGATTTTTTATGAAAATGGAGTTTATTATTTATACGGAACCACAACTGGAGATTTTCCGAACGGAGAGGGTTTTCAGGTGTACACTTCTTCCGATTTAAAAAAATGGAATGGTCAATCAGGAGCACAAAATGGTTTAGCATTTAAAAAAGGAGACGCATACGGAACGAAAGGGTTTTGGGCACCGCAGGTTTTCAAATACAACAATAAATTTCATATGATTTACACTGCCGATGAGAATATTGCCATTGCAAGCAGTGATAGTCCGCTTGGGCCATTTAAAAACGATTCTAACGCTCCAATGTTTAATTCGGGGAATCAGATCGATCCTTTCTTTTTTGTTGATCAGGATGGCAAAAAATACCTTTATCATGTGCGTTTGACCAATGGGAACCGAATTTTTGTGGCGGAACTGAAAGATGACTTGTCTGGAATTAAAGAAGAAACTTTGAAGGAATGTATTTCTGGCGTTCTTCCGTGGGAAAATACCCAGAATGTTTCTTGGCCGGTTACAGAAGGGCCAACGGTTTTGAAACATAATGATTTGTATTATATGATTTACTCTGCAAATGATTTTAGAAATCCTGATTATGCAGTAGGTTATGCAACGGCCAAGAGTCCGCTGGGACCTTGGGAAAAAGCGACTGAAAGTCCGATAATCAGCCGAAAAGATGTTGGAATAAACGGAGTAGGTCATGGTGATGTTTTCTATGATAAAAACGGAAAAATGAAGTATGTGCTGCACACGCATTTTAGCAATAGCGGTGTGTCTCCAAGAAAAACAGGAATAATCGATATTGATTTTGAAGGAAATAAAATCAAAGCAGATGCTAAAAGTTTTATTTTATTGAAAGAATAAAACTTATGATTTTTAGGGTTGGTAACGTGGGCTGTCTCAAATTGAGCCAGCCTTTTTTTTAACATTTTAACCCACTTTTAACACAGATGCAATTTAAATATTGTCTATTTCAGTTCAGATTCGTACATTGTTAAAAATTACAGACATGACTAAAAAAATAGAAGATTTAATTCCGCATCGTGCTCCATTTCTCTTTGTAGATGAAATTATTTCTTATACAACAGACACAATCGTTGGTTTAAAGACGTTTACAGATAAAGATGCCTGGCTTCAGGGCAGTTTTCCTGATTTTAATTTTGTTCCGGGAACTATTTTGATCGAAGCTATGGCGCAGTGTGGCGGTGCAGGTATAAAGCTTTTAGGAATTGCAGATGGCGTTTTTGGCTTAGTTAGTTTAGATAAAGTCGAGTTTTTTGGAGGTGTTGAGTTCAATAAACTCGTTAAATTTGTGGTAAAAAACATTCGTACAAGTGAAAAAATCATAAAGCAATCGGGTGAAGCTTTTGATGACGATAAATTGATTATGAAAGGCGAGTGGATGTGTGTGAAGCTTCAGTAGAAAATGGAAAATAGAAAATAGAAAATAGAAGCAAGAAGAAAGAAATAAGAAATAAGAAATAAAGCAATACGATAATTGAAAAACGCCCGAAGATTTGATTCTTAGGGCGTTTTTTTACATTTTGGTAATAATAAATTCGCTTCTGCGATTGACTTGGTGCTGTGCTTCTGTGCATGGAACTCCGTTAGAGCAGTTATTTATTAATTGTGTTTCTCCATAACCAATTGCGCTTTCTATTCTTTCGGGGGCAACACCTTGGGAAATTAGATAATCCCTTGTGGCTTTTGCTCTTCTATCAGACAACTCTAAGTTGTATTGATCGTTGGCGCGAGAGTCGGTATGCGATTCAATTTTTATAACAATGTTATTGTATTGATACATTAAGAGAACTACTTTATTTAATTCTATAGCAGCATCATAACGTATGTCTGATTTATCTAAATCAAAGAAGATAATTCCGATTTTTATTTTTAAAAGACCATTTTCGCGAACGATTAAAGCAGGATCTAAACCTACAAGAGCTTCTGTTTTTCCAGAGCTGTTTGCTGTAACAATTGCTTTCTTATTGGTATTATAATTTTCTTTTGTAACCTCAATAGTATAAGGTGTATTGCAATTTACATTGTTATTAAAATCGTATTTTCCGTCAAGCTGAGAAACGGTTTCAGATACTTTTATTCCGTTTGCATTTTTAAGTGTTACCATTGCACCAGCGATTCTGTTGTTCGAAATAGCATCATAAACATAACCGCTTATGGCTTGATTGCACGATCTTTCAAAAGAATAGATATCATCATCGCCTTTGCCTGTTTTTCTGTTAGAAGAGACAAAACCTTTGTTAGTTGCTTCATTAACAATATAGCCAAAATCATCCCTATTACTGTTTAATGGGGCTCCAAGATTAGCTGGAGTATCAAAAATGCCATCAGTTAGACGGCTTTCAAATACATCTAAACCTCCCAAACCTAAGAAACCATCAGAAGAGAAGTAAAGTGCCTGATCGGTAATGTAGGGAAACATTTCTCGTCCAGTTGTATTTATTTTTTCGCCTAAATTTTTAGGTTGAGAGAATTGGTTATTGCCTAAAATATCGACTACAAAAATATCTGTAGAACCAATGGTTCCTGGCATATCTGATACGAAATAAAGCTTCTTTCCATCTTTACTTACTGAAGGATGTCCTACTGAATAATTATCGCTATTAAAAGGCAGTTCTTTAATATCTGTCCATTGTGTGGTTCCGTCTTTGTTTTCTACAGCTGTTGCGGAGTAAATCTTCAGGTTGTTAATGCCTTTGCTGTCTCGTTTTAATTTCCCGTTATAATTATTTCGGGTAAAATAAATAGTTTTTTCGTCGGGAGAAAAGGCAATGCAGGCTTCGTGATACTGTGTTGTAATTTCTTTTCCGAAACGTTCTTTGAAAGTAACGTTAGATTGCGTTTCGCTGATTTTCCCCAGCTGCATATTCAGATAAGGCTGATCGTTCCAACCGTATTTTTCGGTTTTTATATAAGAAGAATCGATGGTGGTGGAGTAGACCAGATCGCCTTTGTAAAACATCGGACCAAAATCAGAATAAGCAGAATTGATGTCCAAGTTTTCTAGGATAAAAGAAGGTTTTATGTTTTCGATGTCTTCCAATGTCACATTTTTCAGCGAAAAGTTCTTAGCTCTAGCATCGGTCGATTTCTGTTTTTCGGCGAAGCTTTTCATCCATTTTTTTGCCAGTTCATAATTTTGAATCCCTTGCAGTGACTGTGCATAGCGAAATAAATATTCGGAAGAAACGTCATTGGGATATTCAGCAATTAGTTTTCCGTACCATTTGGAAGCACTTGACATTTTTGTATTGAAATAATAAGCATCTCCAAGTCGCTGAAGCGTTTCTTTAGAAGCATCTCCATTGTTGATGGAAATCTCGTACGATTTTGCGGCTTCAACATAATACATCTTATCAAAAAGAGCATCAGCCGTTTTGTTTTTGGTTTGCGAATAAATCAGCTGTATAACCAATAATGTGAGTATAGTAATTGTTCTTTTCATAGACTATCCGTATTAAAAGAATCTTGGTGATTTTAGTCCTTTTTTGCGTGAAACCAGTTCAAAACGAAGCATAATTTCATGTGTTCCGCTGTTGTAATTCTGCAATGCGGTTGTAGTATAATCATAGGCATAACCTGCCATAATCATAGGCGTGATTTGGATTCCAATAAGACCGCTCACAGAATCTGATGTACGATAGGAAACACCTAGTGTAAGAGCATTGTTGAACATAAAATTGGCAGATATATCGGCAATCAGAGGGGCTCCGGCCACATATTTTACCAAAGCTGCAGGTTTGAATTTGGTATGCGCCGAAAGGTCAAATACATATCCTCCAATAAGATAGACGTGTATTCTCTGATTGACCAGATCTTCACTGATATCATCATAAGTATAGCGTTCACGGGTCATAAAATTTGGAATTGAAAGTCCGATATAATCTCTTTCTCCGTGCCAATATAATCCTGCACCGATAACAGGAAGGAACTTGTTGGTAATATTTTCGCGAAACTGCACATCGGGATCTTTATAGCTTCCTTTAGACCAGTCAATATTGATGACGCGTCCACCTCCTTTTATTCCAAAAGAAAGTTTATGGGTCTCTCCAGATTTTATGGTATAAGAGAAGTTGGCATCTAGATATTGCTCATCTGTTGGTCCTATCTCTTCGTTTACGATTGAAATTCCAAGGCCTACATTTTTTCCGACTGGAGTATCCAAAGAAAAACTTTGAGTATCTGGAGCGCCTTCAATACCAACCCATTGCGTTCTGTAAATTCCTGTTATGGCTAAATGTCCCAGCGAACCGGCATAAGCCGAATTTACGGTAAGTGTATTGTACATATACTGCGTGTATTGGGGGTCTTGCTGTGCAAAGGCTCCATATACCGAGAATAGAGTTATTATCGCGAAAACCTTTTTTATATTTTTAATCATAGCCAATTTTATTTTGGTTAATCCTATTTTTTAAACTTTCTTTTTCTGGATAGTTTTATTTGAGATAAACCCATCCAGAGGTTTTTTTAGATCCATCTCCTAAATCAAGAATATAGAAATAGGTGCCCTCAGGAAGTGTTTTGGCAGAACCTTCTTCTTTTCCATCCCAAGTGTTTTTGTAGCCTTTTTGATAATAAACCAAATTACCCCAACGGTTAAATATCTCAAGCTGGTTATTTGGGTACCTTTCAATACAATCAATGTAGAAGAAATCGTTCTGGCCATCGTCATTTGGCGAGAATTCATTATAGATTTTCAGACAGTTTGGAGAAACAGTGGCACTATCTTGATTGTTTGCCGAATTGGTGTCTATCTGATCCAGTTTGATCAAATGGGCATTATTCAAATAATCATTAAAATCGACAACCTTAACAGTTAGTGTTAATGTTTGGACAGTTCCTTTATTAATCACTGGAATGCTCCAGATTCCTATTTTCGCATCATAACTTCCTGAAGTTACCGATGAGTTTACTAATGAGTATCCTTTAGGCAATGCATCTTGAACTTCTACATTTGTAGCAGTTAAATTGCCTAAATTTTCTGCCGTGATAGTAAATGTTACTTGAGTATCCATAGGAACATCTGTTTTATCTACTTCTTTATTTATGGCCACATCGGTAGAAGGGATGTTTATAAATTCAGAATCTTCATCATCCTCACTCTGATCTCCATTATCATTATTCGGAGTCGAGTCTGGATCAAATTGATTACTGGCGGTTACCTGAGCAATATTAACATAATCAACGCTTTCAAGTCCAAATGGATTGGCTACTGTGACCTCATAAGTTAATGTAATACCACCAACAGGAACGGTTAGATTCGCCCATTTGATAATATTCTTACTGAAGATACCGCCATTATTGATATTCGAAATATTCTTGAATCCGAGCGGTATTAAATCTTCAACAGCAACTCCAGTAGCAGTGCTTGGACCTGTATTGTTAAGCTGAAGGGTGAACATTACAACATCATCTACATTTGCATTTTTATTGCTAGCTGTTTTTTCCAGGCTTAAATCTGCAACCCCAACATTAATTTGCAAGCTGTCATAATCATCCTCTGTGGTTACTCCGTTGTTTGGAGTAGAATCTGGATCAGGAAGATTGCTGGCAATAATCTCGGTTGTATTTGTATATTCATTTGCAGCTCCCGACGGAGGGTTTACACGGGTGTAAATATCCAATGACTGATCAGTTCCGCTTACAATATTTCCGACATTCCACACTCCTGTAACAAAGTTGTATAAACCGCTGGTAGGACTGCTTGTCAAATAAGTGAATCCAGAAGGAAGCAAATCTTTAACTGCTACGCCGCTTGCATCTGCGGGACCGTCATTGGTAACGGTAACGGTAAATATGACCGTCGAGCCAACATCTTGAACTGCATCCTGATTTAATGCTGTTTTGCTAATGGATAAATCTGCCATTACAATTACAGGTGTAACCGAAATACTGCTGTAATCATCTTCGGTAGTGACTCCGTTGCCAGGCGTACTGTCGGGATCATGCTGATCTGCAGTCATAATTTCAGCTGTATTTAAGTATTCATTGGCAGCACCGGTCGGACTTTTTACAAAAACATTTATGACTAGGGTATGGCTATTTCCAGGCAGTATTATTCCAGGATTCCATTCACCGGTTAAAGGATTATATGTTCCCGAAGTGGAATTGTAAAAAATATAATCATATCCAGAAGGCAGTATGTCTTTTATGGTAACACCTGTTGCATTGCTTGGACCTGAGTTGGTTACTATAACAGAGAATGAAATCTGCGATCCCACAGCAGGGGTAAGGTTATTATTGAGCACTTTTTTCTCAATAGAAAGATCGGCTACAGCTGGAACAGGAGTTAATAGCACAGAACTGATATCGTCCTCACCGCTGACATTATTGTTTGGTGTGGAATCAGGATCCAGCTCGTTTGAAGCATAAATCTCGGCAATATTATGATAATCTCCTGTAGGATTTACTTTTACGCCTATTATTAAAGATTCAGAACCGCCACTTGGTATATTTCCTAAATTCCAGATTCCTGTGGTGTTGAAGTACTGTCCAGCTGTTGAGCTGTATGCCACATATTCATAACCACTTGGCAACAGATCTTTTACCTGAACACCAGTTGCGTTTTGTGGTCCGCTGTTATTTACGGTTATTTCGAAAGTAATAGTTGCGCCAAATATTGGACTTAGATTGCCGCCGACTATTGCTTTTGTTAGAGATAAATCTGCCATAGGTGCAGTTGGCGTTGTGGTAGCACTTGCATAATCATCTTCTGCCGCTATTCCGTTATTTGGAGTTGAATCAGGATCAGGAAGGCTGCTGGCCGTTACTTCAGCTGTATTTAAGTAATTACCCGAACCATTCACTATAGCTGTTAATTGCAATGTTTGCGCATCTCCGCTGGCCAAAGAACCAATAAACCATTTTCCGTCTGTGTTGGCATATGTTCCTTTTGTTGCTGTAAAATTACTAAAGGTATACCCCGAAGGCAGTAAATCTGTTACTTCGACACCTGTTGCATTCTGAGGACCTTGGTTGGTTATAATTATTTCAAAAGTTACCGGAGTTCCGATTAATGGCGTCGCATTACTGACCGTTTTGGTTAAAGATAAATCTGCTGTTTGCCCTAAAGGAGAAGTTGTGGCTGTTCCGTAATCATTTTCAGTTGGAACTCCATTGCCAGGGGTTGAATTAGGATCTGGGAGACTGCTGGCTGTAACTTCGGCAATGTTTACATAATTTCCAGTTGGATTTACAATGGCAGTTATTCTCAATACTTGAGAATCTCCATTAACAAATGAGCCAATTGTCCATTTTCCCGTTAGGGCATTGTAAGTTCCTTTTGTAGCGCTGTAGTTAGTAAAAGTATATCCAGAAGGCAGTAAATCAGTTACTTCAGCTCCAGTTGTATTTTGAGGGCCATTGTTGGTTGCAATTATTTCAAAAATAATTGAAGATCCTACCAGCGGAGCTGCATCATTAACGGTTTTAGATAAAGATAAATCAGCGGACTGTGCATTAGGAGTAACTGCAGCTGCTGCATAATCGTCTTCTGTAGTAACTCCGTTGTTAGGAGTAGAATCCGGATCGGGAAGACTGCTGGCAGTAACTTCCGCTACATTCAAGTAATTTCCTGTTGGATTGACCAATGCCAGAATTTGCAGTGTTTCTGATTTTCCGCTAATTAAATTACCAACTGCCCATAATCCTGTTGCTGGATTATATGTTCCGGTAGAAATTGTAAAATTAGAATAAGTATAACCGCTCGGCAGTAAATCTGTGACTGTTACACCAGATGTATCTTGCGGACCATTATTGGTAACAACTACTTCAAAAGTAACCAAAGAGCCTACCAGCGGATTGGCATTATTGACTGTTTTAGTTAGTGACAAATCTGCCGATGTCGGTACTGGAGCTGTTGTCACTTCTGCGTAATCATCTTCTGTAGTAATTCCGTTGTTTGGAGTGGAATCGGGATCAGGAAGATTTGCAGCTGTTATTTCAGCCTTATTAAGATAATCGCCACTTGGATTTACTTTCGCCACAATTTGAAGCGTTTCTGCATCACCTGACGCCAAATTGCCAACAGTCCATATTCCTGCAGCTGTGTCATAAGTTCCTGTTGAAACGGTAAATCCACTGAAAGTATATCCAGACGGAAGCACATCTGTTACCTGTATGCCAAAATTATCCTGCGGGCCATTATTGGTTACGACTACTTCAAAAGTAACGAGCGAGCCTACTAATGGTGTGGCAGTGTTAACTGTTTTAATCAATGATAAATCTGAAGACTGTGAAATAGGAGCAGTAGTCGCCGTTCCATAATCATCTTCTGTTGTTATGCCGTTATTTGGAGTTGAATCTGGATCAGGCTGACTGCTTGCCGTAATTTCAGCGGTATTGGTATAATTTCCTGTCGCATTAACTACAGCTGTTATTTGTAAAGTGTAAGAGTCTGAAATAGGTATGTTTCCAACTGTCCAAAGACCGGTTACTGGATCGTAATTTCCTGTTGTTGCATTGTAGGATACATATGTATATCCAGAAGGCAATAAATCAGTTACAGTGACTCCATTTGCTTCCTGCGGTCCAGAATTAGTTACTTCAATACTAAAAGTTACCTGCGACCCCACAAGCGGATTAGCATTATTTACTATTTTGGTTAGTGACAAGTCTGCCGATGTCGGTACTGGAGCTGTTGTCACTTCTGCGTAATCATCTTCTGTAGTAATTCCGTTGTTTGGAGTGGAATCGGGATCAGGAAGATTCGCAGCTGTTATTTCAGCCTTATTAAGATAATCGCCACTTGGATTTACTTTCGCCACAATTTGAAGCGTTTCTGCATCACCTGACGCCAAATTGCCAACAGTCCATATTCCTGCAGCTGTGTCATAAGTTCCTGTTGAAACGGTAAATCCACTTAAAGTATATCCAGACGGAAGCACATCTGTTACCTGTATGCCAAAATTATCCTGCGGGCCATTATTGGTTACAACTACTTCAAAAGTAACGAGTGAGCCTACTAATGGTGTGGCAGTGTTAACTGTTTTAATCAATGATAGATCTGAAGACTGTGGAATAGGAGCAGTAGTCGCTGTTCCATAATCATCCTCTGTTGCTACTCCGTTATTTGGAGTTGAGTTAGGATCTGGAGTATCACTATTGGTAACTTCCGCAATATTGGTATAATCTCCTGTTGGGTTTACTATTGCATTAATCTGTAAGGTTTTAGATTCGCTGCTTTTCAATATATCTAAAG
This sequence comes from Flavobacterium humidisoli, assembly GCF_023272795.1. Classification (NCBI taxonomy): domain Bacteria; kingdom Pseudomonadati; phylum Bacteroidota; class Flavobacteriia; order Flavobacteriales; family Flavobacteriaceae; genus Flavobacterium; species Flavobacterium humidisoli. The sequence goes on from NZ_CP096829.1 coordinate 3,672,978, forward strand.
TCCATAACCCTGTTGTGCTGTTATATGTTCCGCTTGTCGCATTAAAATTGCTAAACGTGTAACCAGATGGCAATAAATCGGTTACCTGAACTAAAGCAGCATCTTGGGGTCCGTGATTAGTTGTAATAATGGTAAAAGTTACTGTGGAGCCAACCAGAGGTGTTGTATTGCTTACTGATTTCGTTAACGATAAATCTGCAGAAGGAGGTATAGGAGTTAGTAGGACATTATCCTCATCATCTTCACTTTGATCTCCATCGTCATTATTAGGGTTGCTATCAGGATCAGGAAGGTCACTAGCAATAACCTGAGTTATATTTTTGTAATCTCCTGTAGGCAATACTTTCGCATCTAAAATAAGTGATTCTGCTACACCAGCATCAACAGTGCCGACACTCCAAATTCCTGTGGTACTATTGTATAAACCAGCAGATGAACTGTAATTGACATATTGATATCCAGTAGGCAGTAAATCGGTTATCTGTACTCCAGTTGCATTATTTGGACCATCATTTCTAATTATCAGTTCAAAAGAAACTTGGCTTCCTACTACAGGACTGGTATTGCCCGTAACTACATTTTTGGTTAAAGACAAGTCGGCAGAAGGGCCAATAAAGGTAATTTCAGCATTATCCTGATCATCTTCAGAAGCAACATTATTATTTGGGGTGCTGTCAGGATCAGGCAGATCGCTTCCCGTTATCTGAGCTGTATTTAGATAGCTTCCTGTAGGATTTACCAAGGCGCTGAAGGTTAGATTTAAATTAGCGCCGCTGTTTAGAACCAAATTCTGCCAGTTAATTGAGGCGTTTGCAACTTGATAGGTTCCTCCGTTTGATACTGAACCGGGCACCAAAGTATAACCAACAGGAACAACATCCTGTACATTCACGCCTGTTGCATTTCCTGGACCTTTGTTAACGACATTAATGGTGAAGTTTACTTGTTCGCCCGCAGCAGCTGAAGTAGGAGTTACCGTTTTTGAAAGTTCCAGGTCGGCTGAATTTAGAACAACATTGGCGCTGGCAATATCGTCTTCTGGAAGGCCATTGCCGGGTGTACTGTCTGGATCTTTTTGTTTTGCTGTCTGTATTTCGGCGGTATTGATATAATTGGCTGCAGAAGCAGTGTTGACTTTAGCAGTAATCTGTAATGTTAGCGTGTTTCCATTATTTAAACTGCCGACATTCCAGATGCCTGTAGTATTATTATATTTTCCTGCTCCATTATCGCTTACGTAGGTATATCCTGGAGGAAGGTGGTCTGAAACAGTAATTCCTGAAGCATTATTTGGACCGCTGTTGGTAACTCTGATTGTAAATATCACATTGTCATTTATGCTTACAGTAGTTGGCGAAACTGTTTTTTGAAGAGATAAATCAGCCAGATCTAGTGTAATAGCAGCATCATCCTGGTCATCTTCTGCCAGAATATTATTATTAGGCGTACTGTCGGGGTCAAATTGATCCGAAGCAATAATTTCAGCTGTATTTAAATAAGAACCGCTTGGCAGAATAGCTGCTTTAAAAGTCAGCGTTATTCTATTTCCATTTGGAACAGTTAGATTGTACCATGAAATAGTGTTGTCGCCAATATTGTATTGGCCTGCTAAGTTTGCAGATCCAGGGATTATTGTATATCCTGATGGGATATAATCTCTTACTGCCACATTTGTTGCATCAACTGTTCCTCCAAGAGAGTTATTATTAAAAACCTGAATATTGAATGTTACAATATCACCCGCACTTCCGCTTACAGGTGTAACCGATTTAGTCAGTTCAAGATCAGCAACGGATAGTATATTAAGTGTTACGGTATCAGAAGAAACGGCACAGTTTCCATTGCTTACCGTCCATTGGAAAACATAGGTTCCAGAGACAGTTCCTGTAACAGCGGTTGTTGGAGAAGCATTATCGGTGAACCCTGCCGTACTTGGTCCGGAAATCTGCGTCCACAATCCAGTTCCAGCAGTCGGGGCGGCTGCATTTAAATTTACAGGTGAAAACTGCGGAATTGTCTGGTCAGGTCCAGCATTTGCAGCTGATGGCAATTGATAGATGGTGATATTAACCGAATCTTGTGAAGTACATCCGTTTAGATTTAAAGTCGTAGTGGTCCATAGAAACTCATATGTCCCAGGAATTAACCCTAACATTAAAGAATTTTCATTGTTTGGCGAAGCAATATTAGCTGTGTTTGGCCCGGAAACCTGAGTCCATGTTCCCAAACCCGAAGTTACTGCCTGTGCGGCCATTGCAGCTGTGCTAACATTACATAATTCCTGATCTGGACCTGCATTTGCAACAGAAGGGGGAATGTCGTTAAATGTTATTTCAACAGTGTCAGAAGAAGGCTGGCACAATGAAGGGCTGGTAAAAGGTCCATTTGACACGGTCCATGTCAATCTATAAGTGCCTAAGGCAGTAATGTTGGATAAAGTTGTTACGGGACTATTTGGATTATTGATTACTACAGCACCCCCAGAAGGATCGTCTCCCGGACTGGCAAATGACCATGTACCGATACCTGCAGCAGGCGGTACAGCGGCAGTCTGATAAGTGGTCTGGCATGCTACGGTATCATCTGGACCTGCGTCTGCGGTACTTGGCGCTTCATTCATTTCAATACGGACAATATCGGATAATGTTCTGCAGGAAGTGCTTTCAAATGCCCATTCCAGAATATAAAGTCCAGGTACGTTTAAACCTGTAACAGTTGTCATTGGAGCAGAAGGTGTGGTAATTACCGCAGTACTGCCCGAAGGCTGGTAAACAAAGCGCCATTCTGTAACTGCGACATCAGCAGGAGGTGCATTTCCAGCTAAAGAAGCAGTTCCTCCAACATCCTGAATGCACAGGAGCTGATCAGGTCCTGCATTAGGGGCTATACTGGCACCGCTGTAAACTTCAACATTGACTGAATCTGATGAGCCCGTACAGCTGGAGCTGTCTGGAAAAGCTGTAGAATTGGTTGTGTAGGTAAATACGTAGCTGTTTCCAGGAACAACTGTTGCGTTGGCCACATAACTGCCAGGCGGAGACTGGGTAATTACAACATCAGCTGTATTTCCCGTTGTACTGGTAAGTGTCCATGTTCCTGTAGAATTTTCATTTCCTTTAAGCTGGATACTGTTTACATCGCAGTAAGACTGGTCGAGGCCTGCATTTGCAGCCGGCGCGACTACAACCACAACATCATCAAAAGTTCCAGGACAGAGAAAAACACTTTTTGCAGTAATCGTCCACCTAAAGGTGTAAGTACCAGCAGTAAGCCCTGTTATAGCTGTATTTGGATTAGTTGCATCAGCTATGCTTGGCTGGTTTGGAGCACCGGTTAGAACAGACCATTGGCCGCTTTCAAAAAAGCTGTCATAAGCGTTTGCAACCATTGTGGTACTGGTACTGTTGCAAATATTCTGATCCGGTCCTGCGTTTGCTGCATCAGGCGGAATTCCTATGGTTAAGTTGATGTCATCAAAAGATTCGCCGCACACTTCGGCATTTACTGTCCATCTGAAAATATAGTAGCCGCTGTTTGAGAATGTAAAAACCGCATTGGGATCATGTTCATTGCTAATAGTATAATTTCCCGAACCAGAGATTCTTGTCCAGGTTCCGATGCTTCCTGCACTTGCCGTCGCAGCCATAGTTATGGTATTGCCGCAGATCTGCTGGTCTGGTCCAGCGTCTGCAGCTGGAGGAGTATCTGCTATGGTTACCATAACACTGCTTTCATTGGGCAGACAGAGCCTTAATTTGTTTTCAATTGACCACGTGAAAGTATAAGTGCCACTAGAGGCAACAAGAACTTCGGTGTTAGGGTCAGCTGGATTTACTATAGTTACTCCTGTTGTGGGCACCACAGTCCATGTGCCGAAATCTTCGGGATTAGTTGTGTTTCCGCTAAGATTGAAGGATGTCGTGCCATTCGGGTAACAGGCATCGGGCCCAGCATCTGAGTTGGTAGGAGCATTGCTGTTATTGGTTATTATTTGTACAGTATCAGATATGGGAGCACTGCAGGAAGGTCCGGGATGCAGATAGGAAATAGTCCATTGCAGCTCATATGCAGCAGAATTAGCACTAAAACCCATGGCTTTGGAGTTAGGATCATTAATATCGGAGAATGTTATAGTACTTGGTCCAGAAATCTGGCTCCAGGTTCCTATTTCTCCGCTCAGAGCAGGTGTTGCGGCCAGCGGCACCTGTGAATTTGAACATACAATTTGGTCAGGTCCGGCACTTGTCGCTCCTAGCGTGCTACCAGAAACATTTATAGTCACTGTAGAAACCGAAAAACCACAAGTTGCACCTCCTCCTTTTGTTATATATTGAAAAACATACGTTCCGGGAATAAGTCCGGAAACCTGAGTATTTATAGCAAAACTATCGGCAATTAAAGCAGTGTTAGGGCCACTAAGCTGGCTCCAAAAATGCAGTCCCTCTTCTGTTGCAACTCCAGATAAAAGAGTGCTAGTATCTCCGCAGGGCAGGCTTACATCAGAGCCCGCGTTTGAAGGAGTTGGTTCGCCGGAAACTAAAATATTGAGCGAATCGAATCCGTAATCACAGCCAATAGGAAGTGATCCGTCCTGCCTTCTGATAAATTCAATATTGTATTCCCCAGACGCTGTAAGGGTAAGTGTTAATGAATTTCCAACATTTTGTAATGCAGTAGGAAATGGGCCCAGCGGTGAACTGCTTGGACCTGTTACAATCCTGTATTGGTTATAGCCGGTTCCTGTGACAGTAAGCGGAATTGTAAAAACAGTAGCATTACAGGCTCCTGCCATATCATTACCATTATTGGCTGTAATGGTCCTTGTTGAACTGTTATACTGCACGATATAATCTTTACTGAAAACACAACCGGTATTATTGTTAGTTAGTGTATATCTAAATCTGTAAGGATCTCCTAAATCTGAAATATTGGTCACCAGTGTAGTGGGACTCTGAGGTGATGCTATTACAGCACCGCTGTCTCCTTCAATCTGGGTCCACTGAACGGTTTCATCGGCATACAGAGGTGTTTGCGCTATTAGAGTAACTTGGGTAATGGAAGGGTCACAAAAAAATATATTCTCGTCTCCGCCTGGCAAGGTAGTTACATCCTGTGTTGCCGCAGGGACCGTAATGGTTACCAGATCATTGCCAGATGCACATGGACCTGTAACAGTCCATCTGAATGTATAAGTGCCCTGAACAAGATTAGAGATTTGTGTATTATTCGAATTTGGACTGTTTATCACAGGCGTATTAGGGCCGCTTACAAATGTCCATTGGCCATTCTGTCCATTAAGGCCGCAGCCGCCATAAGTTCCACTGAGGTTTGTGGTTTGTGTTGTAGTATAGCAATTGCTCAGCGTCTGGTCTGCGCCGGCTGAAACCGGAGTTACGCCGCCATAGTTGGTAACGGTAATTTGGGATGTTGTTCTGCATCTTTGTCCAGCAGCAAATTCAGGCCCTTCTATAACCCATTGAAGAGTAGTTGTGCCGCAGCTGGTCTGCGGCAACGATATGGTTGAGGTTGGCAGATTAGGAAAATCAATTATAACTCCTGCATTATTAGCCCCGACGATTTCCCAGTAAGCATTTTCTCCAGGATTTTGAGGAGTATTTGCTGTAATAGTCAATGTTCCTGAATTATTTGGACAGCTCGCAATATTGCCTCCCGCATTGGCAATTGTAATGGGCTGTACATTTACGACTTTATCCTGATAAGCAAATATCCCGTCGGCACAGGTTGCACTGTATCGAAATATGTATGTATTGCCGCCCGTGTAACCTGTTACAACTGTACCGGGACTGTTTGGAGTGGCAATAACCACTGCCGGTCCGGATATTTGTGTCCATGAAACATTTCCTATAATTGGTGATGGGACATTTCCATTTAAAACCAAGGCGTCGGTTTCGCAGATGGTAACATTCAAAACTCCTGCATTTACGGTACAGTTTTGTGCATTTGCTTTTAAAATTGAGAGAAAAATTAAAACGACAAAAGCTAATTTTTTTGATAAAGTGCAGATTCTCCAAGGAAAATAAAATTGTGCCATAAGCAATCAGGAATAGAGAGGAGGCGAAAAAAATGTATAACCACCTTAAATTAATAAATTGATTTTGAGCATTAGTTAGTTAAGGTTTTTGAATATAATTTGGGGATACTCAAATTTAAAGAAAGATGATCGTAGATTTATTTTTTCTATGTTGCATATTATAAAATGGAACAAAAAAAGAAATGTGAAACAATAAAAGTATTGTTATATGAAAACAAAAAAGCTCTAAATATTTAATTTAGAGCTTTTTTGTTTTCAATTAAAATGCTTCGCCAATTCTAAAATAAATTCCCCAGTCTCCTTTACCGACTGCGCCGTCCAGACCGACATTGAATTTTGATTTTTTGAAAGGATTGTATCGGTAACCAACGCCGCCTCCAGGATACATTTTCCAGTCAAAGTTTGGAGTATCAGAACCGTAAATGGTTGCGATACCAAAAAAGCCGACCAATCCCATTTTCTTTCCAAAGTTATATCGGTATTCTCCTTGAATGTCCATTAACCCTGAACCTCTGTATTTTCCTTCAGAATAACCGCGAATATCTGTTCCGCCAATAGTACTCTGCTGTTCAAAAGCGACATTTCCCAGTCCGAACTTTCCATAAAAACGTGCAGCGATAACATCTTTGCCTTCGCGATTGGGAAAATATTTGTTGGCCTGAAAAGAAATTCGATTCGATGCTAATTCGTTGTCTAAAAATTTAGGATAAGTAGACCAGTCCATTCTAATTTTGTAACCAGTTGTCGGATAGTAAACGGCATCTCTCGTATCGTACAATAAATTAAAGACAACTGCATTACTGTGAGAAATAGAAGAAGGAGAAATGTTATCTTCATAAACTGTATTGTAATGGGCATAAGTATAAGAAAGTCCGCCATAAAACTTGCCAACAATTTTACGCTGGCCTCCAATGCTCAATACAGTTGTTTTGGTTCCATAATCGTAAAAATCGGGCTGGTCAATATCATCCACATAAAACTGTGAATTCTGATTTCCGGTAAAAAAGAAAAATTTCAAACGCCATTTGTCTTCATTTAAATACCATTTATTAAAAAAGGCCAAAGCGTACGATTTATTTGTGGTATAAATGGCCGACATTCCAGATAATGATTTAGGTGAGATCGTATCGGCTTCATTGACTCTGTACATCATCATCGGAATTGCGCCAAACATAAAATCAAGATTCCGATTATAGCTTAGATAAGGCATTATTCGCAGTTCGATTTTCTTTTCTTTTGTTTTTTTCGGAACCGAATCGGTAATTTTTTGACCGGAACAAGGAGAAATAAAAGCTGTAAAAAAGAGTAAAAGTAGAAAATGCCTCATTGTATAATTTGTTTAGTGAAAATTACATTGGCTTATTATTCTTAAATGATGCTTTTTTGGGTATATGTAAATTTAAATAAAAAATGTAAGTTTTTGATATAAAAACAATTAAGTTTAAACTGACGGGTTAAATATGGAAAGTAATCTTTCTAGGGCATTTTTAGAATGCAGTTGTTCGCCGTTGCTTAAAGTGTCATTCAAGGCTTTTGTTGCTCTTTTTAGCATTCTTTTTTCAAAATAAGAAATAGCAATTTTCCTATCAGAAAATAGATTATTTGTTAAACAATCTGCCAATTCAAAAGCATCAAGCATAGCCAGATTAGCGCCTTTTCCTGCAAAAGGAGGCATTCTATGCGCTGAATCGCCAATAATTATCAGGTTTTCTTGGGTTTCCCAAGATTGGTTTTGCGGAAAATAATACTGTGGGCGAAATATAAAGTGCAATTCTTTACTTTTAAAAAATTCATGCCAATCAGAGCTCCAATCTTTGTAAACCTCTTTAAACCAATCAAAAATCTTCTGATTGTTTTTAAAATCCAAATCATTTTCTGCAATCCAGTTTTCAGGAATTTTACTGCTAAGAAGAAACATTAAAGAACCATCTCCTTTTGTGCCGTACATAATGGTCTGTTCATTTCCTAAAGCCAGCACTTTTCCGCCTTTTGAAAATTCAAAAAGCTTGGGAGCATTTTCTTGGGCATTATAAATTGTACCTTCAATCATCGTTATGCCAGAATAAATAGGTTTTTGCGTGCTTAGATAAGAACGAATCTTAGAATTTGCTCCATCTGCGCCAATTACCAAATCGGCATAGATGTTTTTTCCATTTTTAAAGAACAATCTCCAGCCATTATTTTCTTTTTCCATTGAAATGAAATGACTGTCCCAAACAATAGTTTCTGGTAAAAGCGAATGCAATAAAATAGCTCGAAGTTCTGAGCGATCTATTTCTGGACGTGGTTTTGAGATATCCTGAAGTGAATCATGGTTTGCGTTTGAGGTTTCTTGAAAAATCGTTTTTTGAATAGTATGCTCGTCAAATTTCAATTCAAAATTCTGATTTACAATTCGGGCTTTACTGGCATTTGGGCGAATCTTTTTGTAAAACTCATCTAGTAAATTTGCCTTTTCCATGGCTATTAACCCTGAATCTTCATGTAAATCTAAAGGCGAACCTTGTATGCGAACTTTTGAATCGAGGTCTCTTTCGTAAACCTTTACATTTATATTTTGCAACTGTAAAAGACGGGCTAAAACTAAACCGCCCATTCCGCCACCAACAATGGCGACCTGTTTATTTTGTAGTAACATAGTTTGTAGTTAAAATCTATGTTGCAAAATTATTTAGAGGAAAGAGCAGATAATAGTATAAATCGGTCGTTTTTGTTTTGAAAAAGCTCTTTTGGCAGCGAACCCGAAATTTTCTTGATTTCTTTAATAAAATGTGTCTGATCTGTAAAATTTTCTTCTGGAAAAAGTTTCCCTTTAGCAATATGTTCTAATGAAGCACGAAAACGAAGAATGGAACAATAGGCCTTTAACGAAATACCAAAATATTGATTAAAATAGCGATTAATTTGACGGCTGCTCCAATTAGATTGTTCCGATAATTCTTTTACTGTCAGATTTCCGTTGGTTTCATAAATGAGTCTGAATAGTTTTTGTTTTCGATTGTCTATTTCCTTTACTAATAAAGACTCGATTTTTGAAGAAGCTTTTTCGCAAAACAATTCAAAATCATCTAAATCATTTTCATTAAAATCCCAAAAATGGTTTTCGAGCAGTTTTCCTGAGTTCAAAATTTCAACAATGCTTTCGTGAAAAACATACTCAACAGCAGGGAGTTTAAAGCTAATTACAAATGTTTGGCTGCTTGCAGGAATTTCTCCTTTTTCGTATTGCTGAGTTCCTAAGCCTAAAAGTCTAATTTGAAAAGAGGTTTCAGCGGTCTTTATCAAAGACAAATCAATTCGTCCATCAGGAAGACCGATAGTTTCCAATTTTTGATCCGATTTATTTTGCATACACCAAAAGCTATCCACAAAATCTGAAAGGTTTTTGTTGGGTTTAATGGACTTGTATATTAAATCGTTGAACATTTCATCAAGTTTAAAGCGAAATTATACAATTTGTTGATCATTTTTCAAAAATAAGGATACCTCTAAAAGGGGTGTATTGAGGTTTCTGCTTTCGAAAAAATGATGATGAAAAACTTAACATTGGGTAATATGTTGGTTTTTAGGTAAATATCCGAATATTTTTTTGCTAGTGAAAAACTTAACATTGGCGAATGTCTTTTTCAATCTATCTTTGTTTATTATTTTTTGATGTTAATTTAATGATTTAATAACATTAAAAATTAGTTTAATTAAAAATAAATTTAATCAATTTCTTAAAATTAACAGAATAATGGCAAAAGAAATACTTGTTGATGAAATCAATCAGGAGGCAGAAGCTGTTTCGGTTATCTCTAATGACGAAATCGAGCAAAAAGAGACTCCAGTTTTAGAATCTGCTGTAACTCCAGAAGCAAAACCAAAACCTAAAAGAGCTCCAAAAAAAGTGGCAGAAAAAGAGGTTAGTACGGCCGAAGAAGAACTGCAAGAACCAAAACAAATAGAAGAAATTTCATCTGAGGCTGAAGAAGAAACATTTGAAGAAAACAACGATCAGCCAAAATCTAAAAAGAATAAAAAAATGAAAGAAAAAGACAAAGAGAAAAAAGAGAAAAAGAAAAAAGCTGTTGCTAAGAAAAAAGAAAAAGCAAAAGATAAAAAGAAGGAGAAAGCTAAAAAAGCAAAACTAAAAGCGCAAGCAAAAAAGAAAGCAAAAGCTAAAAAAGCGAAAGACAAAGCAAAAGCTAAAAAAATCGCAAAAAAGAAAGCGAAAAGATCTAAAGCAAAAAAGAATAGTAAAAAGAAATAATCTTTAATTAGATAATTGATTTTGCAATTAGAATTTTATAAAAAATGCTGTACAACAGGATAGCCGTACAGCATTTTTTATTTTAATCCAGATTATTTTACAACTGTTGCTTCCAATTCTACTTTTAAGGTTTCGAAAAGGCTTTTTACTTCCAGCAATGTCGTAGCCTGAGTAATATTATGTTTATTGATCCAGTCTTGTAAAATGTTAAAATGAGGCCAGAGTTCGGCTGTAGAAGTCGTATAAATATTTAAACGCACGATTCCGTTACATTCATATCCTGCTTCTGTTATAACTTGTTCTAGATTTTTTAAGGTTTGAATAATTTGAGACTCCATGTTCTCATTGCTTGAAATTCCCTCTGCACTTATAGCCGTTTGTCCAGATACGTATAATGTTCCTTCTGGATTTTTTATTTCAACTGCCTGCGCATAGCTACGTTTATCTTGCCATTTCCAAGGATTTATAACTCTTTTTTCCATCTTTATTTTGTTTTAAATTATAAAGACAAAATTCAGATTTATCAAGGATTTAAGCTGTTGATATTCCTCACAAATAAAAAGTGATCTACATCACATCAGGAAGAAAGCCGGCTCAGTGTTTCACGAGATACTCCTAAATAAGAAGCAATTTGACTTTTAGATACGCGTTGAAAAAGTGTTGGATATTGTTTTAAAAGCTGTTCGTATCGTTCTTTTGAGTTTGAAGTAAGCCAGGAAATAATGCGGCGTTGTGAACCTAAAAAGCCAAAAGTAGCTTTCTCCAGAAAAAAACGTTCCATTTTTTGTAAACCGTCGCATAGTTTTTTATAATCTTCGAGTGTGCAGCAAAGTACTTCCGTATCTTCAAGACATTCCAAAGACATAGTTGCCTTGGTTTGCGTGTAATAAGCATAAAAATCACTTTCCCACCAGTCTTCCATAGCAAAAGAAACAATATGTTCTTTTCCTGACTCATCAGTAAAAACCAATTTTACAAGACCTGTAATTATAAAATAAGAATAGTGTACAGGTTCGTCTTTCTGGATAAGAAATTGATGTTTTTTGAATTTTTTGGTACTGAAATGAGAGATAACAAAATCAAATTCCTCGTCAGTTAAAGGGATAATTTTTTCGATATGTGCTCTTAAATCAGCTTTCATAGGAGGTTTTAGTTTTCTTTTCTAAAGTCAGTTTATCAATTTTCTGAAGAAATTCGGGATCAAATTCTGAGTAAGCACGTAATCGGTATTTTTCGTCTCTAATTTTCATTACTAGACGGATCTTCTGTACCATCAGCCAAATCGGTTCATATCTTTTATGGCCAAGCAAATATTGAATTTTAAGAATAGATATTTTTCGGTGGGAAAGTGTCATTAATTCAATGCAAATCATCCAATAGCGAATAGGGAGATTGGAGTTTTCCATTACAGTTCCCGATCTTAGGCTGATTCTACTGCCACATTTTCTGCACTGAAATTTTAAATCATTCTGACGAAAAGAATGTGCATCATGCCCACATTTTCGGCACAAAAGTCCATTTTCTAAACGTTTGTTTTTGAGCTCTTCAATACAAGTTGCTTCATCAGAATATTTTTCAAAATAAGTGCGTAATTCCATTTATACAATTCCTCATTTAGGTTTCGAAATATAAAATATTTTCAAGAAATGAAGAGCAAATTGGAATAAAAAATAAAATGTTTTTTTGCGTTTTTTGAATAAGATTGTGTAGAAACATTTTATCCTGCTGGGACTTTTATCAATATAGCAGAGCTCCGGCGGATTATAGGAAGAAATAGTATAAAAGAGAGGAGCGAAATCTTTTAAAACATGCTAAAAAAACAAAAAGGAATACTCTCAAGCGACTATTCCTTTTTATCAAGGGGCAAAACTTTGTTATAATTTAGCTGCGATTTCTTTTTTATACTTATTAAGGATAGATTTTGTCATACCTAAATTGGCTTTTGTAGAGTCTACAGCCAGGTAAATAAAGTAATCTTGATTATCAGAAACGTCGATAATGTGAATTTGAGAACTTAGCGTAATCATAATATTATCGATAACCTGACCATTTAAATTCAATGCTTTAATAGCATTCATTTTGGCTTTTACTACTTCAAGGTTGTATGCAGATGCCAATTCTGGGTCAAAATCTGCAAGTGCAGAGTGTGAATAGTATGACATACCGCTTGCGATTTCAGCAACAGATACTGCGATGAAACCTGGGACATTCTTTTTTAGGTCCTCCCCAAATTGCGTTAAGAAATCAGACATAGGTTTTTAGGATTTAATTAAATGAATCGTTTTGGATAAAGCAAAATTAGCTATACAATATTATTTAATTATCCGTAATGCGTCCCTATTTTTATACAAATAATAAAATTAACATAAGTTCTAAAAATCAATTTTTCTGATTCCTTAAATTGAATTTTGTTTTGATTTGAAAATGAAATAATTAAACGAAAAATGCTTCTGAAAAAGAGCTGCTGCACCATTTCAAAAGCATTTTCATTTAAGCAAAAAATAATTTTTTACTTGATTTCTGTTATAAAATCTTCTTGTGGAGTTCTTACTTTTTTCATGTTTACCAACCAATCATTTTCATGATCTCTATATCCTAGAGGTAAAACTAAAACACTCTTTAGTCCAAGTTCGTTTAGACCTAAAAGGCTGTCAACTTCAGCAGGAATAAAACCTTCCATTGGAGTTGCATCTACTTGCTGTTCTGCAGCTGCAGCGATTGCTACACCAAACGAAATGTAAGCTTGTTTGGCGGCGTGGTTAGCGTGCCATTCTTGTCCAAGTGGCTCGTACATTCCCCAAAGTCTTTGTTTGTATTCATCCATTGCATCAGCAGGAATTCCTCTTTCTGCAATTGTTCTGTCAAAAACAGCAGAAATTTTTTCTAAACTATAACCGTCCCAAGCAGCCCATACCAAAACGTGAGAAGCATCTGTAACTTGGCTTTGGTCAAAACTTACCGCTCTAAGTTTGTCTTTTAATTCTTTGTTTGTGATCACAAAAATCTTGTAAGGCTGTAATCCAGAAGAAGATGGAGCAAGCTTTGCAGCTTCAAGAATATAATCTACTTTTTCTTGCGGAACAGCTTGTCCGTTCATTTTTTTTGTAGCATAACGCCACTTTAGTGCATCTATTAAGGCCATTTTTCTTTATTAATTAAAATTGTTTTCAAATGTAAACACTTTAAGTGTATTTTTGTCATCCGATTACCAAAAGTAACTGTAACATCGAGGTAACTTACAATAGAACATGCTAAAACAACTAGACCACGATCCTAAAAAATGCACGCAGCACATTATGGCGGTGCATGATGCTATGTATATCTTAAACGGAAGATGGAAAATTTCTATAATTGCATCACTGTGCTTTAATACCTTAAGATTTACCGATTTATTGCGGGAAGTAGAAGGTATTTCGGGAAAAATGTTAAGCAGAGAATTAAAAAACCTGGAGGAAAATCAATTGGTTACAAGAACCGTTTTGAATACCCAGCCCATAACAGTTGAATATCAGTTAACAGAATATGGGCATACTTTAAAAGAGGTAATTGATTCTTTGGCAAAATGGGGGCATAATCACAGAAAAAAGATTACAGGTAAAGAATAAATCAGCTTTTGAGTTCTGAAATTCTCTGAAAAAATCCTTGTGTAGCCAGTTTTTGCTCCGTTTCTTCAATAGCTCTCAAAAGATTATTCTGATTATCGGTGATTTCGTTTAAAGCATTTTTCATCACTGTCCAAACAGGTTGCATTTTTACGACCAGTTCTTTTCCTTTGGGTGTAAGCACAATTAATCTCTTGCGTTCGTCTAATTTGTCTTTTTTAGAACTGATAAGTTTTTGTTTTTCTAATTCCTTTAATAAACTTATAGTTGACGGATGGCTATAGCCAATTTCGTTGGCAATTTCTACAACACTAAGCATTTCTTTAATGTGCAGCGTATAAATTACAGGAAACCATTTCGGTTCAAAATCAATATCGAAAGACTTATAAATTAAGGCACCGTCTTTGCGCAACTGTTCGCTCAGACGCTGCAACCGCGTTGATATGGCCAATATTCCAATCTCGTCAATTATATTCATTTTTATTGATTTAGTTTTAAATGACAAAAAACATTATCGGGTTTCATTAAAGGAAAATCAGTTGGAAGCGCTTCTTTTTCGATCGTTACAAAATTATTCTTTTCGTAAAAACGCAAAGCCGCCTGCAATAAAGAAACCGTTCCTAAATATAAGTCTTTAATTCCTTTTTCTTTGCTGTACGCAATTAGTTGCTCTAATAATTGTTGAGCGATTTGGAATTCTTTACCTCTATATTCTTTCTTCACGAACATTTTTCTGATGGCTCCAGCTTCAGAATTGAATTTTACCAAAGCAATTGTGCCAACCAATTTCTCGTCTATAAAAGCACCCAGAAAAATCCCGCCTGGTTTATAGTAAAAGTTCTCAATGTCCAATAAATCAGGCTGATCTTCTAAAGTGACAGGAACATTAAATTCTTTTTGCTGAATGTGTAAAATCAAATCTACGATTTCATTTTCGTACTTATTTTGTATAGGCTGAATTTGCATTTGTATGGTAAATTAAATATCTGTACAAAACTACGTAGTTAACTACACATATGCAACAAAAAAACTGCTGAAACCAGCAGTTTTAAATGTTTTTTATGATTTCAAACGATTTTTGTTAGAAAGTTTTATTCTTTAACTAATACAATAACAGCTTTGTATCCCGTACCAACATTCCATTCGCTTGACGAAATAACTTGGCCTTTATCGTCATAAACTTTAAATTCGGCTGTATTTGGAGAAGCAAAACCTTCGTTTAAAGCCTCAATGTCAATTTTGTTGATTCCTTTTACTAAGTTGATCTTAACACTTTTAAAATCGCCATTTAAGAAAACTTCAGGCTCAATTACTTGATCATTTAAATATACTTTTACTTTATCGCCGTCTACAAAAGCAGCATCACGATACATAATGGTCGAAGTAACGGCTGTTGTATTGAAATTACCTAAAAACTGATTTCTTCTATAAAATATTCCTTCAACATTTGCTTCTGGCTTATAAAGATTAGTGTTTTTAAATAACTCGTCAGGATTAACCTGAAGCGGTGCAGGTTTCTCAATAGGCGCTGGCGGGTTTTCTTTTGGAGCTTCTTCTTTTGGAGGGATAACTTCTTTTACAGGAGATTTTTTTGCTGGAATCGATTTGAATTTATTATCAAGTTCCTGAGCAAAACTGTGCAATGAAAAGGAAGCAAAGGCAATTATCAAAAATATTTTTTTCATGTTTTTATACTATTAATCTTGAGTGGTATTGATTTAAAAAATTAGATGCATCATAATCTTTTATATATAAACATTTTATGAAACCAAATATTGTCTTGTTATGAATTATTTGTCGAAAAATTAACTTCTTTGTAAGCAAAATTTAAGTGTTTTCTGCTGCAACTGAATTATCTCTATATTCTCGTGAAGTTTTTAAGATTCTTTCTTATATAATGGAATGAAAAATATTCTCAACGATTGATTTAAAATCCTGTTTTTATATTTTTTTTATTGTAAAATATTGAATATTAATATTTTGTATATTTATTGTTCAATAAAATATTTCTGGTATGAACAGGTTAAGTTTTATCTTTTTCCTTTTTGCATCCGTTGGTTTTGCTCAGGAAAACAGCACAAATTCGAGTATTAAAAAGCAGATTGAAGATTATAATGTCTCGTTTGCAATTGCTTTTACAAAAGGAAATCAAGACGATTTAGCAAAAGCTTATACAGATCAAACCCTATTTATGCCCGAGCATAGCAGACAGCGAGTGGGCAGAAAAGCGATTAGGGACTTTTACAAACAATGGTTGAAACAGGCAAAAGTTACTTCATATCAAAAAACAATTTTAGAGTTACAGGATTTTGGAAACTATGTTTTAGAAATTGGAACTTTTAAGGAAGATTTAAATCTAAATGAGCAGAAAGCGTTTTCTTATATTGGAAAATATTCCGTTTTATGGAAAAAGCCTTCAAAAAAAAGTGTCCCTCCAACAATTGCTGCAGAAATCTGGGGTTCTTCAAGTTATTTTGATGATAAAAATATTCCAGATATAAACGATATTGAAATTCCAAAGACTAAAAAATATATGCCGACTGACAAATTAACTTTGGAGGTAAAAGAAAGAAATAAAGCCATTAAAGAGATGGTTCAGAATAGGCAAGGAGCAGAGCATGCCAAAATGTTTATGCCAGATGCGATGTATTTAACATATTATACTCCGATTCTTTCGGGTGAAAAAGAAATTACGGATTATTTTACAGCGCATGAAAAACCTGGCACACTACATATCGAACAAATTTCGATTGAAACTTCAAATATTATTTATGCACAAAAAGCCATTGTAGAATTTGGTTTCTACAGCGTTGATTGGCGCGATGGAGAAAACAGTGGTAATGTAAAAGGAAAAAGCATAAATGTCTGGAAAAAAGGCAGTAATGGAGAGTTGCTGCTTTTTCGCCAAATAGTAAATCATGATTAAAAATTAAAAAACAGACAGGTAACTTGCAGACACCATACCTGAGTTATATCTTTGTGGCTGATTTTGGTCTGTTTTTTCAATTCAGAAAAAACAGTTAAAAGGGAATCAGGTGCAAATCCTGAACAGACCCGCTACTGTAAGTTCTATTTGAGTCTTTAAACATTACTAATGCCATTGTTCGTTGTTTCGGATGAGAAGGCCGTTTAAAGATGGAATAAGTCAGGAGACCTGCCACGATCACATAGTTTAAAACTTTCGTGGTATGAAGTTGATGACAAGATAATGACCTGCTATTTAGGATAGTTGGCCTATTTCTATGTTTTTATAATTACTGCATCACGTAAAGTTTATTTAATAAAATCGTGATGTATAATTTGAAGAAAACTTTATTTTCTATTTTTTTAGTACTTGTTCCTTTTTTGCTTCATTCTCAAGCAGTGACTGATAGTTCACGGGTTTTAAAAGAAGTGGTTTTAAAAGGAAAACCATATCAGGAAGTGATTCCCGTACAAAGTCTTTTGGGCGTTCTGCTCGAGAATTTGGCGACTCACAATGTCGCAGATGCGCTTCGTTATTTTGCAGGAACCCAAATTAAAGATTATGGCGGAGTTGGCGGACTTAAAACGGTTGACGTTCGTAATATGGGAACGCATCATGTTGGTGTTTTTTACGACGGAATTCAGCTTGGAAATGCGCAAAATGGCGTAACCAATCTAGGAAAATATTCGCTTGACGACATGGAATCTTTGACGATGTATAACGGTCAGAAAAGTGAAATTTTTCAGTCGGCTAAAGATTTTGCTTCTGCTTCTGCGATTTATTTGCGAACCAAACGACCTGCTTTTTCGGGCAATAAGAAAACAAATCTTCTGGTTCGTTACAAAACAATGTCTATTGATTATCATGATCCTTCTTTTAGATGGGAACAAAAACTGAGCGATAAAGTCAGCTTGAGTGTAAGCTCAGAATACATCAAATCAAACGGGCAGTATAAATTTAGGTATAAAAGAAAAAATCAAGACGGTAGCATTGCATACGATACCACAGCAACGCGATGGAACAGCGATATTGAAGCCTTTCGATTTGAATCGGGTTTGTTCGGAAAAATAAATAAAGGAACTTGGGACGCCAAAGTGTATTATTACGATTCTGAAAGAGGCGCTCCTGGTGCCATTGTAGAAAATAAGTTTCGAGATGGTTTTCGTCAATTTGACAAGAATTTTTTCTCTCAAGCTTCCTTAATGAAAGACGTTTCTGAAAAGTATAAATTTCAGCTAAAAGGCAAATTTGCTTATGATTACACCCATTATATTGCACGAGATACTACCAATGTTTTAGGAGAAACGGTAACGGAAGGCGTGCAATCTAATGATAGCTATTATCAGCAAGAAGCCTATTTTTCTGCGGTCAATATGTACAGCATTTTACCCACTTGGGATGTTTCGCTATCAACCGATTTTCAATACAATAAGCTAAATGCAACTAGAAGAGGCATTCAGACACAATTTTCTTTTCCGCACCGTTATACTGCACTAGTTTCTCTTGCGACTTCTTATCGATATGAAGGTTTTAAAATTTTAGGAAATGTACTCGCAACTCGCGTTATCGAAGAAGTGAAGTACAATGCCAAAGCACCCAACAAAACCGAATTTACTCCCGCTATATTTCTAGGTTATACGCCGTTTAAGAAATACGATTTCAATTTAAGAGCTTTCGCTAAACGAATTTTCAGAATGCCAACTTTCAATGATCTGTATTATACAATGATAGGTTCGAGCACTTTGAGGCCAGAATATATGAATCAGTACGATGTTGGTTTTACGTATAATTTCCCCGTAAGGGAAAGCTTTTTTGATAAATTTTCTTTTCAGGCAGATGCTTATTATACCAATACAAAAGATAAAATTATTGCTGCTCCAACAGGAAATCTGTTCCGTTGGATGATGACCAATATCGGGCAGGTAAAAGGAAAAGGAATCGAAACGGTGCTGAATATGGTAACTCATATTGAGAAAGTAAATCTAACTGCAAACTTGACTTATACGTATTCTCAAAGTCAGGATTTTACAAAGTTTGTTGGTTTAGAGATGTCTTCTTATGGAGATCAAATTCCGTATACGCCTTGGCACAGCGGATCTGGAATTTTGAATGCTGGTTATGAATCTTGGAATTTTAATTACAGTTTTATTTATGTCGGAAAACGCTACAACGGAAATGTCAATAACATTAAAGTAAATGAAGTTCAGCCTTGGTATACACACGATTTGGCGGTTCAAAAATCTTTCACATTCAAGAATTACAAATTGAACGGAACGATAGAAGTCAACAATGCTTTCAACCAGCAGTATGAAGTGATTTACAATTATCCGATGCCAGGAAGAACATTCAAGTTTATAATCAGTTTTGAGTTATGAAAAAGAGCATTTTAAAAATAGTATTCAGTTTAAGTATTGCCGTTTTTTTAGTTTCCTGCAGAGAAGACGAAACCATATTTCTTTCTTCGGATGTGAGTGTTGCTGCGCCAAGAAGCGATGGCAATATTGAAGGCTTTTATCTTCTAAACGAAGGAAATATGGGAATGAACCGTGCGAGTTTGGATGTTTTTAACTACAGAACAGGAAATTACACTACAGATGTATATTCAGAACGAAATCCTTCGGTTGTAAAAGAATTGGGAGATGTTGGAAATGACATTAAAATCTACGGAAATAAAGTTTATGCGGTCATTAATTGTTCTAACAAAGTGGAAGTTTTAGAAAAATGGACGGCAAAACGCATCAAAAAAATAGACATTCCAAATTGCCGTTATGTTGCTTTTTATAAGGGCAAAGCGTATGTGAGTTCGTACTCTGGGCCTGTTGCCATAAATCCGAATGCCGAAATTGGTTTTGTGGCTGAAATTGACACCACTTCATTAGAAATAAAAAGAAAAGTAACGGTTGGTTATCAGCCCGAACAAATGGTCGTTCATAACGGAAAATTGTATGTGGCCAATTCTGGCGGTTATAGAGTTCCAAATTATGACAGAACGGTTTCTGTAATTGATCTGGAAACGTTTACAGAGATTAAAAAAATCGATGTTGGAATCAATTTATACAGCATGCAGATTGACAGTCGCGGCGATATTTATGTGAGTTCGCGAGGCGATTATTACAACACACCGTCCAATCTTTTTATTATTGATACGCAGACAGATGAAAAGAAAATGCAACTCGATATCCCGGTTTCTGGAACTTGTCTCGTTAACGATTTATTGTATTACTATAGTGTTTCTTGGAGTTATCTAACGGGAACAAATAAAGTGAGTTACGGAATTTTAGATACCAAAACTAAAAAAGTAATTACAAACCAAATTATTACAGACGGAACCGACAAGCAAATCATGATTCCGTATGGTCTTCAAGTCAATCCAGAAACCAAAGAAATCTACATTACCGACGCTCAAAACTATGTAGTAACGGGTTATATCTACTGTTTTACGCCCGATGGAAAATTAAAATGGAAAACAACCGCTGGAAATATTCCCGCTCATATTGCTTTTATAACTAAAAATTAAAAAATGTTGAACAAAAAACTTTTCAAAATCGCTTTGTTTTCAATTCTCTTTTTGGGATTTGTTGCCTGCGATAAAGACAATGAAGAAGATTTGCTTCCTGCAGAAATTCTGAAAGAATCGTATACAATTGACCGCTTTAAAGTGCTGAATATTGCAACAGCTCTTCCAATTACTGCAAAATTGACTTGGAGTATCAATGATTCTATTATTTCAGAAAATGCAGATTTAGATTTTATTAGCCCTTTTCAAAAAAATTATCCGCTGACTTTAAAAGTAGAAATTAATGGAGAATCAAAAATTTACACTTCTTCAATTAATGTGATAAAAGAAACTGGAACTTACAGCAGATATATTTCTAATGTGCTTGATTTTCGTCCTGCAGTTGGTCAGTTTACTAATGAAATTCCGCAATATGTAACGGGAAATACAGAGGCCAACATTATTGCTGCTGCGAAAAAAGCAATTGTTGGTTCAAATACGTCTATGATTTCGCTTGGCGGTTTTGGCGGTTATGTAGTTTTTGGTTTCGATCATACTATTCCGAATAGGGATGGTCGTGATTTTAAGATTTTAGGAAATGCTTTTTGGGGAAATGAAGCCAATGAAGCACGCGCAGGATCTTGCGAGCCAGGTATTATTATGGTGGCTTATGACAAAAATAAAAACGGCAAACCAGATGACGACGAATGGTATGAAATTGCTGGAAGCGAATACTTTAAAAGCACTACAATAAAAAACTACGAGATCACTTATTTTAAACCAGATGTTAATAAGGAACCTATGACAGGAAATGAATTTTGGCAATTTGATACAGAATATATTAAATGGCAGGACAATGCTGGGCAATCGGGTTATAAAGTACAAAACGTATTTCATAACCAAAGTTATTATCCGCTTTGGATTGCCGATGCTTCTTATACTTTGAAAGGAACCAAAATAGCAGATAATTTCTACGATCAAAGTGGTGAAGGTTCGTATTGGGTCGGCAAATCTTTTGAATTTGGTTACGCTGATAATGCACCCAATAACGATGAAGCTTCAAATATTGACATTTCTTGGGCAGTAGATAAAAACGGAAAATATGTCAAACTTCCAGGAATTGATTTCGTAAAAGTTTACACGGCAATTAATCAGGAAGCAGGCTGGCTTGGAGAAGTTTCTACAGAAGTTTCAGGCGCTTACGATTTACATCTTAATTAACACAACATTTAAAAATTAATAAATTATGAGGAAAAATTACTTTATAGTAATCCTGTTATTTTTTGCATTTCTAACCAATGCGCAAATAACAATTCAAGGCGTTCCTAGAAATGATGTTAAATCAAAAACAGTAACGCAAAAGCAAGTAACGGCAAAAAGCGCCAATTCGACCACTTTTTCAGATATTCAATTTTGGGTTGGAAGTGGAGTTAATCAGGCTGCATTTGTGGTGCAGTGGAATGACGGTAAAACTTCTGATGCCTTAGTTTGGGGTTTTAAATGGGACGGAACTGCAACAGGAGAAGACATGATTAAAGCTATTGCAAAAGCTGATCCACGTTTCTTTGCTTTACTCAGACAAGGTACTCAGTATGGATCTGCAATTGGCGGATTTGGTTTCGATTTGAACGGAACGGGCACAAACGGACTTTATAAAGATGGAAATAAAATGTATCCATATTATCCTTTCGATGGTCTTATTAATACTAGCGAATACGATTTTGATTCTTATACGGGCATTGATGCCGATGATCACTGGCAGTCAGGATGGATGGTAGGATATTGGTCATACTGGGTTAAAGATCCTGTAGATGAAGGTTATAATTATTCTGGTGTTGGAGCTTCTACTCGCGAATTGCAGAATGGTTCTTGGGATGTCTGGAATTTTAATCCAAATATGGAAATGTTTGATATTGCAACGACTTTTACTCCAGTTGCTCCTTATTCTAAAACAATAGATTTTAGCAAAGGCTATTTTATTGTAAATGAAGATTGGTTTGGGCACGTTAACGGATCTGTAAATTTTGTTGATAATAACGGAAACATTAATTATCGGGTTTATAGTGAAGCCAATAACAACAATTCTTTTGGCGCAACTACGCAATATGGAACTATTTACGGAGATAAATTTTACTTTGTCTCTAAACAGGCTAAAGATGGTGGAGATACACAATATATTGCTGGCGGAAGATTGGTTGTTGCCGATGCTTTAACGATGAAAAAAATAGCTTCGTTTGATGATATTGGAGGAGGAGACGGTCGCTCTTTTATTGGTGTTGATGAGAAAACGGGTTACATAGGCGCTTCTAATGGTATTTTTCTGTTTGATATTGCTAATATGAAAGTTGGGAGCATGGTACCAGGAACAGGAGGAGGAAGTCAGTATTTAGGACAAATCGGAAATATGATTCGTACTTCGCAATATGTTTTTGCTGTAAAACAGAGTACAGGAATTTTGGTTATTGATCCTAAAACGAATACTGTTGTAAAAACTATTGCAGGTGCATTCCATTCGGTTACACAGGCCAAAGACGGAAGCGTTTGGGGAATTCAGAATCAGAAATTGCTAAATATTGACACACTGACTTTTACAACAACAGAATACCCGATTCCAACCACTAAATATTTAGGTTCTTGGGGAGCTTGGAATGCAGGAAGTTTTACTTACAGCAACAAAGAGAATGCTTTGTATTGGAATAATAACGTAAGTAGTTATGTGTCTGGAGCTCAAATTGTAAGGTTTGATATTGCAACAAAAACATTCAATGAAAATTTCGCTACACTTCCTGGACAAACAGGAACGTACAAGCAGATTGTATATGGTGCAGGATTGCGTATTGATCCAGTTTCAGGAAACTTAATTGTGAACACAACAGAAAGCGGATTTGGAGCGCATTATCAGAAAAACTGGGTTCATACTTACAATAATACAGGACAGTTAATTGATACTAAAACTCTAAACGATTATTATTGGTTTCCTGCAATGACTGTATTTCCTGATAATGCTTCGCCAGTTTTAAACTCCATTTTGCCTTCGCAAGTTTCAGTGGTAAATCCGATAATTATCGATTTGAAAACGGTGGTTTCAGATGAAGACAATATTTCGGCAGCAATTGTAAAAACAATAAAATCAAACAGTGATGAAAATATTGTTTTAGCAGCAATTAATGCCAATGAAGAATTGGTTTTAACGCCGAAGAATAATGGAACTGCAACTGTTGTAATTAGTTTTAATTCTAATGGAAAAGTAGTTGAAAAATCGATTTTAGTTAATACATCGACTTTAGGAAGAGATGAATTCACAAAAGTGCAATTGTCTATTTATCCAAATCCAGTTTCAGATTATCTGAATATCAGTAGTGAAGATGAAGTTACTGATGTTGTAATTTATGATGTGAATGGAAGAACCATTAATACTAGAATTAATAACAATCAAATAGATGTAAGTAATTTTGCCCCAGGTTTTTATATTATCAATATTTCAACTGAAAAAGCGAAGTATACACAGAAATTTATTAAAAGATAAAATTTAAAATTTTAACAATTGAGGCTGTCACCAAAGTGACAGCTTTTTTTTGTAATATTCCTTATCAACAACATATTTATAGCAAAGAAGTATAACCAATGGTTGAAACCATTGGAAAGTAAAGTAACACCGAGCATAATACGTTTCTATTTTAATGCTTCGGAGAAGCAAAATAGTTATAGCAAATAGAATTACCAGAGAAAAACGTTCCAGAGGAGCGAAACATCGGTAGGAATAATATATCGGTTGTAATCATTATATTTACAATACAAAATTCCGAACATTATGAAAGCATTGGTAATTGGAGCCACGGGCGCGACAGGAAAAGAGTTGGTTAATCTGCTTTTAGAAAGTACTGATTATTCAGAAGTTTCAATTTTTGTGCGACGTCCAACAGGAAAATCACATTCAAAGTTGACAGAACACGTTGTTGATTTTTCAGATATAAATTCGTTTCAGGAATTAATTGCGGGCGATGTTCTTTTTTCTTGCCTCGGAACAACTTTAAAAGATGCGGGCTCAAAAGAAAAACAATGGAAAATCGATTATGATATTCCGGCTGAATTTGCTTCTGCCGCAAAACAAAACCATGTAAATTCTTTGGTCTTGGTTTCCTCTTATGGAGCTTCGGCAAAAAGCAACGTATATTATTCGATGATGAAAGGAAAACTAGAAGATTATCTACAGGAGCTTCATTTTCCGCAATACATCATTTTCAGACCTGGACCTTTAATTCGAGAAAATACAGATCGCTTAGGAGAAAAGATTTCAGTAAAAGTTATAAAATTCTTCAACGCTATCGGACTTTTTAAAAACCTGAAGCCAATTACAACCGCATTTTTAGCTCAAAAATTAGTAAAAGCACCAAAAGTACTTTCATCTGGAAATACGACACTTGAGCTTAATAGAATTATTGGTTTATAAGTGAAAAGTGAAAAGTGAAATGTAAGATGTGAAAGTAATGCTTTATATTTTACTTTTCACATCTTACACTTAACAATTAGCAAAACACTATTTTTTATCTTCAGAGAGAATTAAAGTAGAAGGTATATTAGCCAGCCAAGGACTTTTATTCTCTACCAAATGTTTCCATCCATCAATAGAAATCAGCATAAGGTCTTGTTGTTCAAGAAAATCTTTTTCAATAGATTGTTCTTTTCTTAGAGTCAGCTTGTTTGGAGCTGCCTGTTCCATTAGTCTAATTTTTTCTTTCGTGTCCAGATCGGCCATAATTTTGCCTTCAACATCCAAAATTTCAATTCTCGCATTGATATTCTGAATGAATTTCTGAACGTAGTTCTGAATGAAATTCCAATCTTTTAAACTAAAAAGGGGAATAAAAATCGTGTTGATGTCGGCTAAATCCTTGTCAATCAAAACTCCAACAGGAATATGTGATTTTGCAATAATTTGTCTTGTTCCGTCATCAAAAGGAGCAGATTCTAAAATGTTTTCCTTTCCAGTTACGGTATTTAATATTTTTTCAGGATTGATAATTCGAGTTGTAAATCCCAGCACTCTTCCTAATAAACTTCCTTGATAGATAGATTGCCCAATTCCAACCAATAATAAATCATGTTTGCTTTTGTTGGCAACATTTACAATTTCGTTATCAATATCAGAAGATGCCTTAAACATAGTAGTGATATTTCGATTTAAAGCAACAGATTCTTCTACAATATCTTTAAACTTTTCGTTTTCATAAACATCTGTGTTGTAGTGATGTAATTCTTCTGTAGGAAGAAAATGCATGGCTGTAATTTCAGAGCTTTCAGAACGTTTATTGGTTAATCCGTCAGCAACTTTAAACAAAGCCCTTCCAGATTCCGGTCTGTCAAAAGACAATAAAATTCGGTACTTGTTTTTTAATGCAATATCTTCTTCGGTTTCTTGTTTGCTAGATCTAAAAAGCCAGTTGATTAAATCTAATGTTGGGCCAGTCATAAATGTAGTAGCCAGCGCCATAATAACAAACATCGAGAACAATTCTGGACTTAAAACGCCAAGATCGTAACCAATATTTAAAGCCACCAATTCTGTTAAACCTCGTGTGTTCATCAAAGCTCCAATCGATAAACTGTCTTTCCAGTTTTGTCCCACAAATCTTGCTGCAAGAGCACTGCTGACAAATTTGCCTATAACAGCTACTGCAAAAATTAATCCTGCAATTTTCCATAAATAAGGTTCGTTCAACAAGCCAATTTGCGTTCTTAAACCAGTGAAAACAAAGAATAGCGGCAATAAAAGTACTAGCGCAACGTCTTCCACTTTTTCGATAAATAGATTTCTGAATCTAATATTTTCGGGCATGATCGCTCCAGCAATAAAAGCTCCAAATAAAGCATGGATTCCGATAACTTCTGTTAAGTAAGAAGAAACCACAAGCGTTAAAAAGAAAATAGCGACGATTGGCTTGCTTAATTTTTCGCTTGTAGCGTACAAATCTCCAATTCTTTTAAGGAACGGACGAACCACTTTTATCATTAAGAAAACATATCCTAAAGCCAAAACAACAGTGTATAAAGCACTTCCAAAAGAACCCGCTTTTACGATTGCAATTACAACAGCAAGAATACACCACGCCGTAATATCATCTGCAGCGGCACAGGTAATTACGATAGTTCCTAATTTTGTTTTATGAATGCCGCGTTCCTGCACAATTCTGGCAAGTACCGGAAACGCAGTGATACTCATCGCGATTCCGGCAAACAAACCAAAAGATGTAAATTGTACATCTGCGGGGGCAAACTCGTCATATATAAAATACGCTAGACCCATTCCTAAAACAAATGGAATAATAATACTCGCGTGACTTATAACTACAGCATCGTGGGCTTTGTTTCTCAAAATCTTCATATCAATCTCCATTCCCACGATATACATGAAAAGGATTAAACCAATCTGGCTTAAGAACTGAAGATTTCCAAGTGATTCGGCAGGAAATAAGGCTGTAGAAAACTCAGGAAGATACATTCCGATTAAAGAAGGACCCATCACAATTCCTGCAATCATTTCTCCAATTACGGCGGGCTGTTTTATTTTAATGCAAATCCATCCAAAAATACGGGCAACAAAAATAATGGTAACAATTTGGGCCAACAAAAGCGCTAAAGGATGATGCAGGTTTTTTATAAGAGAATCGAGAAATTCGCTCCATTGGCTTTTGTCTGAAGTAGGGATTTTAAGATTTCGGCCTGTTTCCAGTTTCACGCCTAACAAAATAATCCAATACATTAGGACGGAGAATCCTCCAATAACTCCAATGTAAAAAATACTGTTTCTTAAATTTTTCATTTATTTTAATTTTTTGCTCTTCGCAACGACTTGATTTTCTTGTAAAAAAGATAGAAAAAAGGGCTTTTTTGAAGAGATTAGTTGATAAAATCAGGGCAATTTTATAACAAAATCAGCAGTTGCCCAATAGAGGCTATTCAATTTTGTAATGACCAAGAAAAAATTTGTAATGAAATAAAAAAGGGAAGATTTGACCGATCAAAAACGATTGTGCTTAAAGTTGTTTTTATAGAAAAGTCGAGATAATGCAAGTGTCTTAGACTAAATTGCCTTACCTTTATACCTTTACCACTTGAATAAAATGAATAAAGATTATCCAATTCCAGATAACGAACTTCAACGTTTAGCTGCCCTAAAACGTTATAATATACTCGACACGCTTCCAGATGATGCTTTTGATGATGCGACAAAGCTTGTCGCTTATATCTGCGGCGTGCCCATTGCCCATATTTCTTTTATTGATGAAAATAGACAATGGTTCAAATCTGAAATTGGAATAGGAACTTCTGAAGTTCCTCGCGAAATCACTTTTTGCAATTATACTATTTTAGATACAAAAATCTTAGAAATCAGCGATACGCATGTTAATGAAACGTTCAAAGACGATCCAAATGTAACGGGCGGATTTAATGTACGTTTTTATGCAGGTGTACCCCTTACAACGCCCGATGGCTATAATATTGGAACTTTGTGTGCAGTTGATCATGTCGTAAAAGAACTGAATGAAAATCAGCGAAATGCACTTTCTATTGTTGCCAAACACGTTATTGCACAATTGGAATTAAGCACAAAAAACGGTCAATTATACGCGCAGAGAAAAATTGCCGAACGTGCAGTTTTGGCAAGAGACAGTTTTTTGGCCAATATGAGCCACGAAATCAGAACGCCTTTAAACGCAATTATTGGCTTTACAGATTTGCTTGCACAGACAGAGCTCGATGAGACACAGCGGGATTATATTGAAAGCGTGCAGATTGCAGGCGAAAATTTACTTCTGATTGTAAATGATATTTTGGATCTTTCAAAAATTGAGTCGGGAAATTTACCAATAGAAGCCGAACCATTTAATTTGAAGAAAACACTCAAACACGTCTATAATTTACTGAAAGTAAAAGTGCAGAAAGAGGTGGAGTTTAATCTTTTTTTGGATGCCGAAATGCCAGATTTGGTTATTGGAGATCAAGGAAGACTTAATCAGATATTGGTAAATCTTATTGGAAACGCGCTGAAATTTACAAATGAAGGAGAAGTAACCGTTTCAGTAAAGAAAATAGATGAAACAGAAGACAGTTATTCGCTTAAATTTTCTGTAAAAGATACCGGAATCGGAATTCCGAAAGATAAACTGGAAACTATTTTTGAACGCTTTACACAAGGGGAAGAAAGTACAACGCGAACATTTGGCGGTACTGGGCTCGGATTGAATATTGTAAAACAATTAGTTGAGCTTCAGGAAGGACAAGTTCAGGTAAAAAGTACATTAAATCGTGGTTCTGAGTTTTTCTTTACCCTTTCTTACAAAAAGTCAAATTTTGAAGAAACCGCAGTAAAAACGGTTTCTAAAAATGATTTAGGAAATCTTAAAATATTGCTTTGCGAAGACAATGTTTTAAACCAAAAGCTTGCAAAAAGCGTAATTAATAATTTTGGTTTTGATTTGGATATTGCACAAAATGGCGAAGAAGGGATAGAACTCTTGTCTCAAAACGAATATGATTTGGTTTTAATGGATTTGCAGATGCCTGTTAAAGACGGTTATCAAACCACAGAATTTATTCGAAATGAGATGAGCTCCAATATTCCGATTATTGCCATGACGGCACATTCTCTGGTAGGTGAGCAGGAGCGATGCTACAAAGTAGGAATGAATGCTTATGTGCCAAAACCGTTTAAACAATCTGTTCTTTTAAAAGCGATAAAAACAGTAATGACGCCAGACAACAATGCGCATCATAAGAGAATTATTGATATGTCTTTTTTGGATGAAATGTCTGGAAGCGATCCTGAATTTAGAAAAGATATGATAAATCTTTTTATAGAAAAAATTCCAATTCAGGTGACACAGTTAGAAGAGGCATTTAAGAATACGGATTATGAAAATGTAAAAAAACTGGCGCATAATATGAAATCAAGCATGGATATATTTATGCTGCAAGATTTGAGCAATTGTCTGTCGATTATCGAAGTAGAAGCGTCATCGGGCGAATTTACTTCGGAAACATTAGATAAAGTGAATATTTTTCACTGCGGAATTGAAGAAGTCGTTAAAATTTTAAAAGAGCTATGATATAATAGAAATATGCATTAGCTTTATAAATAAGAAGTTATAATTTTGAATATCCCCCAGATAAAAAAATAAAAAATGAGAATTATTGTAGCAGAAGATAATGATATCCTACGCAAATCGTTATCTTTTTTCTTAGAGTCGAAAGGATTTAATGTTGACCAGTTTTCTGATGGTAAAGAGGCGTTGGATGCCATAGAAAAAGAAAACTATGACTTAATATTGACTGATATAAACATGCCGGGTGTCAGCGGAATGGAAATTACGCAACACGTCAGAGAGAACCTTAAATCTGATACTCCTGTAATTATATTAACTTCTTCGGGCGTTGAGCAGACCGAACTTGATTCTTTTGATATTGGGGCAAACGAATTTATTGCAAAGCCAGTAAGTCCGGCTGTACTTTTAGTGAGGATTAATAAATTACTAAAAACCCGAATCTGATGAGGTTTATTTATTATGCTATTTTCCTGCTTTTTGTTTCCTCTGTTGCCATTGGACAAGAAATCAATATAGATGAAGCTTTGGCCAATGTGAAGCGCGAAGTCGAAAAAGAAAATTACGATAAGGCTTTATCGATTATTGAACCTCTGCGCGCTAAATATCCTGAAAATGAAGATATACAGATCTTTGCAGGACGCATTTACAGCTGGAAGAAAGAGTATAAAACAGCTATAAAAATTTTGTCTCCAATGGCAGACAGAAACAATCCAAATCCAGAAGCATTACAGGCACTTGTAAATGTCTATTTTTGGACAGAGGATTACGAAAAATGTATTTCGTATTGCGATAAATATCTTGCCATTGATCCAAAATCGGTTGATGTTTTGAAGATTAAAGCAACTTGCTTAGAGAAATTAAACCGCGATCAGGAAGCATTAGATTTAATAGAAAAAGCATCTTATATTGATAATAGCACGCAGGCCTTTAGAGGAATCCGAACGCTTATTGGGCGCAAAGCAAAAAATGCTGTTTCGTTTTCTTATCTTAATATTTCAACCTCAGATCCTGGACAATCTCCATTTCATTATGGATATGCAGAGTATTCGCATAAATTCAGTAAATCGGCAATTGTAGGAAGGGCAAATATTGGAAATGTCAGCAATGAAACCCAAATGTTATTTGAAACCGATTTCTATCAGACTTTTTCAAACAAAAGCTATTTGTATGCAAATGCTGGGGTTTCAACAGGAGAAACCATATTTCCTGTAGCAAAAGCTGGTTTAGAATATTATTTTAAGCCACAAAAACATTTTGATTTTTCGCTTGGCGCAAGATTTATGCATTTTGATACCGACGATATCACGCTGCTTACAGGACAAGTAGCCTATAATGCCGGAATTTATAGTTTTGCTTACAGACCTTATTATGATACTTCGAACGAATTGTTTTCTCATGTTTTAAGCGTGCAGCGCGTAAATGAAGAAAAAGAACGTCTTATCAGACTGGAGCTGCAATACGGAAATGTTCCTTATTTGTATCTGTACAATAATTTTACACAACCTCTAAAAGCGTATCGAGTTGGAATTCAGTATCAGCATCGTTTTGGCGATTCTTTTTTTGTACGCCCAATTTTTCTTTATGAAGATGAGGAATATGCACCTGGAGAATATAGAAACAAGTTTAATGTGCAGTTAATTGTAACAAAACGTTTTTAATATGACTGAAATCTGGGAACTATATAAACAAGGTCGGTGGGAAGTGCCTTTTCTTACATTCTCTATTTATCTGTTCATAGCGGCTTCACTTATTCTATATCTTATTATTGTTGCCAGCAGAAACGGTAAAATAAAGCGAGAACGCCTGAGTAAAGAATATAGTTTTGTTATAGACAAAATAATGTCGGCTGTTATTTTTGAAGATGTTCCTTTTGAAGAAGTAAAGAAAGACAAAAATTTCTTAGTTCTTTTTGACACTTCTTTTTTTAGGAAAGTTTTGACGGAATCTCTTATAAATCTCCATAAAAACTATGAAGGTGTCTATGCTCAAAAACTGGAACAGTTTTATAAAGATTCGGGATTGATAAAAGATTCATTCAAAAAACTCAAGAGCCTAAAATGGGAGGTTAAATGCAAAGGAATTACAGAACTGGCAGAGTTTAATATCAATGAAGCTTTTGATCAGATTATTGTTTATTCTAAAGCCAGAAAGAAAACATTAAAAATCGTAGCAATCAATGCGGCTATTAAACTTGAAGGCGCTGAAAGCATAAAATATCTTGTAGAACATCCAGATCCTATAGACGATTGGATGCAACTGAATATTATTGGAGCTTTCAAAAAACATGATATTGGCGATACAGAAGGAGTAGAACATTTATTGGAATCACAAAATATGACAGTGGTTACACTTGGATTAAAACTGATAAAAGAGCTTAAATTGTCTCAAAAAGTTCCTCATGTAGCGCAATTGGCTGCTCAGACCACCAATACTATCATTAAGTATGAAGCGCAGAGTATTTTGCAGACCTTAACAGCATAATCTTATAAGAAAATGACTTTTTTTAATACTGAAATAACGTGGTTTTTGGATGCATATATACTCCTAATATTGGGTTATGCCATACTAATCATGTCTTCTTATTTAATGTTGGCTTATATTTCTACGAAAGAGCTTAGAAAATATCTTAAACGAAACAGTTTTGTAGATTATGATGTTTTGTTAACCAGCGAGTTTGCACCAAAACTTTCGCTTATAGCACCTGCTTATAATGAAGGTTTAACTATTGAAGAAAATGTAAAATCGCTGCTTTCGCTGAATTACAACAATTATCAGGTTATTGTGGTCAATGACGGAAGTAAAGACAATTCGATGGAAATCCTAACCAAAACCTACGATTTGGTTTTGACTGATTTGGATTTTCATCCGCAAATTGAAACCAAAAAAATCAGAGGGATTTACACTTCCAAAAATGCCGCTTTCAAAAAACTGATTGTAGTTGATAAAGAAAATGGAGGTAAAGCCGACGCCTTAAATGTCGGACTTAATATTGCCCAAAATCCTTATGTAGTTTGTATTGATGTGGATTGTATTCTTGATAAAGATTCGCTTTTAAAACTGGCAAAACCATTTTTAGAATCGCATGGAAAACGAATTATTGCAACAGGAGGCGTGGTACGAATTGCCAATCAATGTGTAATTAAAAATGGACGTTTGGTCGAAGTAAACGTTCCAGATGTAATGCTGTCGAGAATTCAGGTTTTAGAATATTTAAGGGCCTTTCTTTTAGGCCGAATGGCTTGGGGAAAACTAGATGGTTTATTGCTTATCAGTGGTGCTTTTGGAGCTTTTGATAAAGAAATCGCCATTCTTTCTGGAGGTTACAGTACCAAAACGGTTGGAGAAGACATGGAACTTATTGTCAGAATGCGTCGTTATATGCTTGATAATAAACTGCCTTACTCGGTAAGTTATATTCCAGATCCGCTTTGTTGGACCGAAGCGCCTGAGGATTTTAAAATATTCAAAAAACAGCGCTCCCGCTGGATGAGAGGAACAATAGAAACATTAAGTATTCACCGCGGAATGTTCTTAAATCCAAAATACAAATTACTGGGAATGCTGAGTGTGCCGTATTGGACTTTATTTGAATTTCTAGCTCCTGCAATAGAATTTATTGGTTTGGTCATAACCGCTGTATTTATAGTGTTTGGTTTGCTAAACTGGCATTTTTTCTTTTTACTGCTGCTTTTTGTGTATACATTTGCAGTGTTCTTTTCGGTTATCGCTTTGTACAGTGAAGAAAAAACCTATCATAAATACCCCAAACAGGCCGATTTTTTCAAATTACTGATGGCCGCTTTTATTGAACCGTTTTACTTTCATCCGTTGACGGTTTATGCAGCGTTAATTGGTTATAAAGAAAAAATGATGGGAACCAAAGGCTGGGGAGAAATGACCAGAAAGGGGTTTACTAAGAAATAATGAAAATGACAAAGAAGATTTTAATAGTAGATGATCTCATTACACTTTAAAAAAAATTTCCTTTTGATTAGTAATGTAAAATATGAACTGCTATTTTTGGCATCTGATTAAATTATAGAATAAACTTAGCAAAGATAAATCACAATTTGAGGTTTGTAGTTTTAAAACTACAACGTTGTAGATTTATTGGCACAGTAAAAAAAGCCTTGTAGTACTTTGCAATGCTGTATTTACGTTATAAGGTTAAAAGCAAAGTACAAAACGTATGAAGGTAGGGGTAATTGGTTTATGTAGTTTTACAATGGATTTTGTGAACCGTGCGATCGGGGCTGGGCATCAGGTTTTATTAAGTTCTACCCGCGAAAATCGTCAGTTTAAAGATATGGCTGAGACTTTGGGAAAGAATGTAAAATTGGTAAGCAAAGACGAAGCCGCAAAAGCCAGCATTTTGATAGTGTTTATTCCGCGTGAAGATGTTGGATTGTTCCTGACAGATTTGCCAGATATGAGCGAAAAAGTAATCATATACGAGAGCAATCCTATTTTTAGTTTAGAATGCTTGAAGCCAAATTCAAAATCATCACCTGAAATTATTGTTTCTCTTTTGCCGGAAGCGCTTGCTATCAGGGTGCTTAATATCGTTAATCCAGAAGTGTTTTCCGCAATAAACCAAAAACAGAATGCTGATGAAATATTTTATACTGGATTAAATAAACAGGCAAAAAATAAAGTCAAAACATTTTTTAAAAGCCTAAATCTAGTAGGAGTAGATTTTGAAGAATTGTACCAACTTCCAGTGCACTCCTGTTTCCTGAATTAAAGAGGAATATAGTATGAAACCAGCTTTTAATAATTAGATTATTCAACCTCAAATGTTCCCAGAAAGGTAACTTTCTGGGACATTTTTGATTCTATTTTTTTAGAAAATTAAAATTTAATCTAAATCGGTTTTTAATACAGCTCCCGTACTAGCATTGGTCACTAAAGATCGGTATTGTGAAAGCCATTTAGAATTTAAAGGTTTTTTCAATGGTTTGAAATTGGCTTTTCTTTTTGCGATTTCTTCATCACTTAAATTAACAGACAAAATATACTGATCTACATCAATATGAATTTCGTCTCCATCTTTAACCAAACCAATCATTCCGCCTTCTGCCGCTTCTGGAGAAACGTGTCCTATAGAAGCGCCTCTGGTTGCACCGCTGAATCTTCCGTCTGTAATCAAGGCTACAGAACTTCCAAGTCCCATTCCCATAATCAAACTGGTTGGCGAAAGCATTTCCTGCATTCCCGGTCCGCCTTTTGGGCCTTCATAACGAATAACGACTACGTTTCCTGCTTTTACTTTTCCCATCATAATTCCGGCAATTGCTTCGGCCTGACCGTCAAAACAAACCGCTTTACCTGTAAACACGCGGTCTCCTGTTAATCCTGCTGTTTTAATAACAGCACCTTGTTCTGCAAGATTTCCGTATAAAATAGCCAATCCGCCCACTTTGCTATACGGATTATCGATGGTATGAATGATAGTGGTATCTTTAATTTCGGCATTCGCAATTTTTTCCAATAATGTTTCGCCTCCAATCGTAAGATTATCAATTAAAACGCCCGAACCTCTTTTGTTTATTTCTTTCATAACCGCATTTACACCGCCAGCTCTATTGATATCTTCCATATGAACGGTGCTTAGACTTGGCGAAATCTTGGCAATATGGGCAACATTTCCAGAAATGGTATTAATGTCTTGCAGTTTAAAATCGACATTGGCTTCGTTGGCAATTGCAAGCATGTGTAAAACGGTATTGGTACTTCCGCCCATTGCCATATCTACGGCAAAGGCATTACGAACGGCATTTTCGTTTAAGATATTTTTCAATTTGAATTTCTCTATTAAATGCTGATCTTTAGCAATGTCACAGATTCTCCTTGCTGCTTCGCGATACAATTGCTCGCGTTCTGGTGTCTGAGCCAAAATAGTTCCGTTTCCAGGCAGTGCAATTCCCATTGCTTCCATCAAGGTATTCATAGAATTTGCGGTAAACATTCCAGAACAGCTTCCTCCGCTCGGGCAGGCGTTGCATTCAATATCGTACAACTCTTCGTCAGAGATTTTTCCAGCTTCGTGTTTTCCAACCGCTTCAAATGCTGTCGCTAAGTCAATTGCTGTTCCGTTTTTAGTGTAACCTTTAGACATTGGTCCACCGCTTACAAAAATAGTCGGAACATCAACGCGTAAAGCGCCCATAATCATTCCTGGAACAATTTTGTCACAGTTTGGAATTGCGATCATGGCATCCAATTTATGCGCATTCATTACACTTTCTATAGAGTTGGCGATAATTTCACGGCTTGGAAGCGAGTACAGCATTCCGTCGTGTCCCATTGCAATTCCGTCATCAATTCCAATTGTATTAAATTCAAAAGGAACGCAGCCATTGGCCCGAATTTCTTCTTTGATAATTTCAGATACTTTATTTAAGAAAAAATGTCCCGGAATAATTTCGATAAACGAATTGGCCACTCCGATAAAAGGTTTGCTGAAATCTTCATTTTTCAAGCCCGTAGCTCGCAATAAGGATCTGTGGGGAGTTCGTTGAACACCTTTTTTTACTTCATCACTTCTCATGATAGAAAATGTTTTTTAATGTTGTTGTTTTTTGTCTTTTGATAGTTAATAGATCGTTTAGATCTGTGATTTTATCCTGCTTAATGTTTCTGGCGAAATATTAAGATATGCGGCAAGATTGGCATTGGACAATCTCCGAATAAGTTCTGGGTTATTTTTAAGAAGGTTTCGATACCGTTCGGCAGCATTTTGTGTCAACAAACTGCTAAGTTTTGAAGTAATGACCGTTAGACCATATTCTAGAATATAAATATACATTTTGTCCCATTGCGGAATGGTGTTGCGAAGATGAAAAAAATCGTCATAAGAAATCGCCAAAAGCTCCGAAGCTTCTACAGCTTCAATATATTCTGTACTAGGTTCTCTAGAAATAAAACTAACAATTGAAGTTAGAAAAGTACCTTCAAAAGCCATAAAACGAGTCGTAATATTATGATCTTCGGTGCTGTAATACAATCGCAGGCAGCCTTTTTTTATAAAATAGATTTTATCTGCCACGTTTCCACTTTTAAGCAGCGGTTCATTCTTTTTTACTTGTATTAATTTAAAGCGGGAAAGAATGGTGTTAAGGTCATCGTTTTCCAGTTGTAATCTGCTTTGAATTAAGGTCTCAAGTTCACTCATCATTTCTCAAAAATTAATCATTTCCAAAAATAAAGCTAATAAGGGAGAAAAACATTGACGAATGTCAAAATCGGTTTAAGAATGAATATAAATAAAACTTTACGCCTTAATGAGCAATTTTTCGATGGATGGAAAAAGAGACTTAAAGTATAATCTCGAAAAGCCGCTAATACGCCAAGTTTTGAAGTTTTAATCTGCTCAAATCTGCGGAATCTGTGTGAAACAAAAACAAATCTGTAATTTAGTAAAATGAAAATCAAATTAAAACAATCTTCTTTTCTAGAAAAGGGAATCAACGAGCCCTATTACAACATTTTAATGTTTGATGGAGAAGCGGCTTTTTCTGTTGATTTAAGCGATTACGAATGCAAAGGGAAATGTTTTTTGTTTTTAACGCCATACCAGTTATTGCAATGGAAAAATTCGACTGCATCTTTTATAAATATTCTCCGTTTTCATGGCGACTTTTATTGCATTGAATACCATAAAAAAGAAGTGGCTTGTAATGGAATTTTATTTAATGATATTTATAGCGAACCTTTTGTAACGGTTTCCGATTTTATTTACGAAGAAATCGCGAGTATTATGGAACGAATGAAAAGGGTAGAAGACTCTGAATTGGATTATGATAATTCGATTTTAAAATCCTATCTGCAGGTTATTCTAGCCTTGAGCAGCAAAGAAAAACAGCTCAAAATGTCTCCACAGATTCAGGAATCTATTGGAAATGCTGATATTTTGAAGTTTCAGCATTTGTTAGATACTCATTTTCTTGAGGCTAAAGAAGTCGCTTTTTATGCCTCTAAATACAATTTGAGTGTAAATACTTTTAGCAAAAGAATCAAAAAGCATTTCGGAAAATCGCCTTCGCAGCTTATTCAGGACCGTATTGTTTTGGAAGCCAAGAAACAGCTGCATTTAACAACGAAGACGATAAAAGAAATAGCAGACGATCTTAATTTTGAAGACGAATTTTATTTCAGCCGATATTTCAAGAAAAGTGTAGGCATTTCGCCCAAAGAATTTAGAAAAGA
This sequence comes from Flavobacterium humidisoli, assembly GCF_023272795.1. Classification (NCBI taxonomy): domain Bacteria; kingdom Pseudomonadati; phylum Bacteroidota; class Flavobacteriia; order Flavobacteriales; family Flavobacteriaceae; genus Flavobacterium; species Flavobacterium humidisoli. Next base: position 3,710,657 of record NZ_CP096829.1, read on the forward strand.
AGTTGGCATTTCTATCGTGGCAAAATAGTCCATGAAAACTCCTTTTCGTCCATTTTTATCCAGATAGCTATAAAGTAATTTTGGTATGTATTAAAACAGAATCAAAATGGAAAAATTTATAAGATTTATTGCTGGTGGACAAAACAATTTTATTCACTTTTTAAGAATTGCCATATTTGTTGTAATGGCATGGATTGGCGGATTAAAAGCTTTTAAATATGAAGCTGACGGAATTGTTCCGCTGGTTGCGAATAGTCCGTTTATGAGTTTCTTTTATAAAGATGCAAATAAACAAGTTGTGAATGATGATGGTAAAACCGTCAAAGCCTACACACTTTACAAAAACGTTGAAGGTAAAACTGTGGAGAAAAACGTTGCATGGCACGAAGCCAACGGAACTTATATTTTCTCTTACGGATTAGGAACTGTTATTGTGACAATTGGCTTGTTGGTTCTTTTGGGAATTTGGTTTCCTAAAGTCGGTTTTGTGGGTGGACTTCTAACGTTCGGGATGGCATTTGTAACCCTATCTTTTTTAATCACCACACCAGAAGTTTACGTTCCGAATTTGGGTGGCGATTTCCCAACTCCAGAATTTGGTTTTCCCTATCTTTCTGTCGGAGGCCGTTTGGTTCTCAAAGACATTATCATGATGAGCGGTGGATTGATTGTAGCTTCAGACAGTGCAAATAAAATTTTGCAACGATTTTACGCGTAACCAAAATAAAAAAAGCTGTGCAAGGGCTCAGACTCGCACAGCTTTTTATAAAAACTCAAAAGTAATTATTCATATTTTAAATATTGCAAAACATCTACTTTTGTTGCCTGATAGGCTTTTGCTAAAACAATGCATAATGTTAGAAATAATAAAAGCAAAAATGAAAGTAGAAACGGCAGCATCGGAATTTCGATTCTAAAAGCAAAATTATTCAGCCATTTCTGCAATAAAAAATAAGCAGGAAATACAGCAATAAGAAAACCTATTGCACAATAAACAACATATTGTTTAGACAGTTCTTTCAATAAGATATTGGTTTCTGCGCCCAAAGTTTTTCGAATCGCAATTTCTTTCATTCTACGCTGAATTGAATAGGAAGCCAAAGCGAATAATCCAAACAAAGCAATAAGTATTACAACAATGTTTAGTAAAGAAAATAAATTCTTTTGCTTGACATAAGACTCATAAGTTCTGGCATATTCTTTATCAGCAAAATCGTATTGAAAAGGATATTCGGTATCGACTTTTGTCTTCCAGAATTTTTCGATTGCTGCAATAGAACTCTGAATCTGATCTGCTTTTAATTTTACATAGATCCGATTCATTTCATCGGCCATATCCAGTGATTTTATGTGATAAAAAGTAATTGGCGGAACATCAACTTCTGGACTTAACAGATTAAAATCTTTTACTACGCCAATAATCCTCATTTTCTGATTTCCAATTTTTATCTCTTTACCAATTGGATCTTTGATCTGCATTAAACTCAATGATTTTTCATTAACTAAAACCGAATTTATGGTATCTGAAGCTATATTTGGACTCAGATTTCTGCCTTTTATTACTTTTATATTTAGCAGATTTAGCATATCATAATCAAGTCCAATTGCTTTTTGTTTGAAAAGAACATCACGATACCAAATTGGCCACTGAGAATCGTCAGCTCCATCAAAAGAAAGAAGACCGGTTGAAACACTTTCAACGCCTTTAATTTTTGAAAGTTCCTGTTTTATGGTATTGTATCTTTCAAAAATATTCTTTCCAATGTTTTCTCCCTTATAATACGAAGAGGGCAGATTTAACGAAATTGCCATAACCTGATCGCCTTTAAAACCAAGATCTTTGTTGTTTAGAAATTTAATTTGCTGATAAACAATTACAGAACCAATGATAAAGAAGGAAGCAATTGCAAATTGGAAAATCAGCATTCCGTTTCTAATCCAAACGCCGCTTTTGCTTCGGGAAAAATTGCCTCTTAAGACTTTTAAAGTCTCAAAATTAGCCACATATAATGCAGGAAATATTCCAGCAAACACAATGGTTATGATAAAAACCAGCATTAATTGAACATAAAATTGGCTTTCAACTATTTTTAAATTTTTTTCTAGAAAGGAATTGTAGTAGGGAAGTGCAATTTCTACAATCATTAATGCTAATAAAACCGAAAAAGCAGTTATTAAAATGGTTTCAAAAATAAATTGCCAAACAATCTGCTTTTTTGAAGCGCCCAAAACTTTACGGACCCCGACTTCTTTGGCTCTTTTAATCGAATTTGCTGTTGCCAGATTGATGTAATTGACAATTGACAGAATAAGAATCAAAACCGATAAGCAAGCCATAATTACCAGAAACTGATAGTTTCCTCTGCCTTCAGGATAACCGTCGGTTACAGAATGTAATCTCGCTGATGATAGCGGTTCCATTAAAACTTTGAAGCTTCCCATTTTCTTGACCATTTCTGCAGGAGTAAAACCTGCTTGTTTGGCGGTTCTTACAATAACTTCGTCATAAAATACTTGATCAAGCATTTTTCGGGTAGATTCCACTTTTGATGGATCTTTTAGTTTTACTAGTACTTTTAAAACAAAAAGGCCAGGATTTTTAGCCGGATCTACCAAGTCTTTCATCCGATTTATCACTATGTTTGGTGCGATCGATGAATTTCCAGAAATACGATAAACGCCTGAAATCGTAAACGTAGCATCCAGACAATTGATTTGCTTGCCTATCGGATTTTTATTTCCAAAAAAGCGTTCAGCAAGTTTTTCTGAAATGGCAATACTGTTTTCGTCTTTTATAGCAGATTTGGCATTTCCATAAATAAATTCAAAGGGAAAAAGAGAGAAGAAATCTTTTTCGGCATTTATGATTTTATCTACAAATTCCTTTTGTCCATTATAAATCACTTTGTCTTTTTGATACCATTCATCTGCGTAAACAACAGTTTCTACATTGGGATCATTTTCTAGATGAGGTTTTAGACGTACAGGGTTATTTGCCGTTACAGGCATATCACTTAATTGCGCTAAAACCTGATAAACCTTATCTTTTTCCGGATTCCAAGTATTGTAGCTTTGTTCGTCGTTCCAATACAGGAGCGCGAAAATTAGACCCGAAATTCCAATTGACAATCCGAGAATATTGAGTGCAGTAAATAATTTATTGTGTTTTATCTGATAGATAAATATATTGATCCAGTTTCTTAACATCTATTCGTATTTAAGGTATTTTAAAATATCCACTTTGGTTACTTGGTAAGCCTTTGCTAAAACAATCGTTAGCGTTAAAAATAAAAGAGAAACAAAAGCAACTAGAAAAGGAAGAAACGGAATATCGATTCGAGAAGCAAAATTTTCAAGCCATTTCTGCATTAATAAATAAGCTGGAACAATTCCGATTAAGAAACCAATTACACAGAAAAGGACATACTGTTTCGATAATTCTTTCAGTAAAGTATTGGTTTCAGCGCCAAGCGTTTTTCTGATTGCAATTTCGCGTAATCTTCTTTCCATAGAAAAAGAGGCAAGGGCGAATAATCCGAAAACGGCAATTAAGATTACAACAACATTCAGCAAAGCAAATAAATTTCTCTGATCTTCGTATTTTTTATAAGTACGGGCAAAGTTTTTATCTACAAAATCATATTCAAACGGATATTCCTGATCAACATTAGATTTCCAGAATTTGTTGATGGCAGCAATGGTTTCGGGCATTTTATCTGGAAATATTTTTACAGAGATGTTTCGCATATCATTTGGCATCCAGTCAAAAGCCTTGATATGAAAGAAAATCATAGGTGCCACATTATATTCTAATCCGACGTAATGGAAATTTTTGACAATACCAATAACTTTAAACTTCTGCCCGCCAAAAGTGATTTCTTTATTTACAGGATCTTTTTCTTGAAGCGTTTTTGCAGCAGTTTCATTCAGTAAAGCGCTCGAAATGCTGTCTGTAGCCAGTTTAGGATTTAAATCTCTGCCTTTTAATATTTTGATTCCCAAAAGTTCTAACTCACCAAAATCCATTGGCATTTCCTGTGTTACAACCTCTTTGTTGGATTTATAATGAAGACCTTGCCAAGAATTCTCATTGCTTCCAATAGAAAACATTCCTGCAGAAACCGCTTGAACACCTTTAATTTTTAAAAGCTCTTCTTTGATCATTTTATACCTTTCATACTGATTTTTTCCTTTTTGCGGTTTAAAAGAAATATCCATAACCTGAGCGCCATTAAAACCTAGATCTTTTTCGACCATAAAATTTACCTGTTTGTAAACAATAAAAGATCCGATGATAAAAAGCGTAGCTATAGAAAATTGCAGTACCAGCATTCCGTTACGAATCCAGACTCCGTTTTTACTTCTCGAAAAATTGCCTTTTAACACTTTTAAAGTTTCAAAATTGGAAATGTAAACCGCAGGAAAGACGCCAGAAACCAGTATAACAACAAAGAAAATTACAATTAGCTGAAGGTAAAATTGAGTTCCTATCAAAACTAGATTTTTGTCTAGAAATGCATTATAAAATGGCAAAGAAAGTTCTACAATTACCATGGCTAGCAGAACAGAAAACAGCGTTATAAGTATAGTTTCAAACACAAACTGAGCTATAATCTGAGATTTTGTAGCGCCAACTATTTTACGAACTCCAACTTCTTTTGCTCGTTTTACCGCGTTTGCTGTAGCCATATTGATATAATTGACAATTGATAAAATTAAAATCAGGATTGATAACCCCATTATTATTTTTAAGAACTGTAAATTGGCGTTTTTTTCAGGAAAAGCGTAATTTCCTTGATTAAGTCTTGATTTTGTAAACGGAAGAAGCCTTGCTTTTATAGGATCTCCGTATTGTTTAATAAACTGTTCCAGCGATAAACCTTCATCTTTTGCCTGTTTCTTGTAATTGTTTTCGAGAAATATTTTATCTAAGTTTTGAATAACGGCTGTAGTATCGCTTGGTCTTTTAAGCTTTAACATTAGTCCGTAACTGAAGCCCCAATTATCTTTATTTTGCTCTAATTCCTCTTCTACAATCGGAGTAATTACGGAAGGCATTACCGATGATTTTTGAGGCATTTTGTAAACACCGCGAACAACAAAAATATGATCTGCATATTTCACCTGTTTACCCATTGGGTTTTCATTCTTAAAAATGCGTGCTGCAGTTTCTTCAGAAAGAGCCATGCTGTTGCGATCAGCGAAGACCGTTTTGGCATTACCTTGAATAAATTCAAAAGGAAAGAAAGAAAAGAAACTCCTTTCGGCAGAAAAGATTTTGTCAATCAATTCGATTTTTCCTTTGTATTGAATTGTTTCAGTAGTATAATTTACTCTAAAATAACAGTATTTATCCAAATACGAAGTAGTTGCATTAAGCATTCTGCCTGGAATTGGAGAGTTTGTTGTCCAGATATTACCACCGCCAAAATCGTTCATGACGATAAAAATTTTATCTTTCTCAGGATTCCACTGATCATAAGAATGTTCGTCGTTCCAGTACAGAATCGCGAAAATTAAACCCGCAATTCCAATGCTTAAGCCCAAGATATTTAGGGCTGTAAAGAATTTGTTATTCTTTATGTGGTATATAAATATGTTTGTCCAATTTTTAATCATCTTACTCGTATTTTAAGTATTTTAAAACATCGACTTTTGTTACTTGATACGCTTTTGCTAAAACTATTGCCAGCGTAAGAAAAAGCAAAGACACAAAAGCAAGAATAAAGGGTAGAAGTGTGATATCTATTCGGAAAGGGAAATTTTCAAGCCATTTTTGCAAAAGCAAATAAGCGGGTGCAATTCCGATAAAGAAACCAATTATACAGAAGACTACATATTGTTTAGAAAGTTCTTTTAGTAAAATATTGGTTTCAGCGCCAAGCGTTTTTCTTATTGCAATTTCTTTTAATCTTCCTTCCATAGAAAAGGACGCTAGGGCAAACAGCCCGAAAATCGCAATTAGAATTACAACAACATTCAATAGAGCAAATAAATTTCTTTGATCTTCGTACTTTTTAAAAGTTTTAGCAAAGTTTTTGTCCAGAAAAGTGTATTCAAAAGGATACTCAGAATCTACTTTTTTAGACCAAAAATTCTTAAGTGCCGATATAGTTTGCAGCATATCTTTAGAAGAAACTTTTACAGAAATTGATTCAATACTATTCTGTGTCCATTTTTGAGTATTGATATGAAAGAAAATCATCGGACTAATTTCTGTATCAAGGCCGTAATAATGAAAATCTTTTACAACTCCTACAACCTTGTATTTTTCGCCTTGCCAGTCAATAATTTTGTCAACAGGATTTTTTTCGTTCATTTTTTTGGCTGCCACTTCATTTATTAAAACATTAGAAATCGTGTCAGAGGCAAGTTTCTCGTTAAGAAATCGTCCTTTTACCAATTTAACACCCAACATTTCCAGCATTCCAAAATCGGAGCCTAATTGCTGAATAATAACTTCAGGAATGTTTTTATAATGCAAACCGCCTCTTGAAGACCAATTTTCGCCAATAGCAAAAGCTCCAGCAGAAACCGCTTCAACATTTTTAATTTTCTTTATTTCTTGTTTTAAACTTTCGTATCGCGCAAATTGTTCTTTATCCTTTTGTGCTCTAAAAGTGATGTTCATTATTTGAGATCCGTTAAAGCCTAAGTCTTTTTCGACCATAAATTGAACCTGCTGATAGACGATAATTGATCCGATGATAAAGAAAACTGCGATTGCAAATTGTACAATCAACATACTATTTCTAAGCCATAAACCGTTTTTGCTGCGCGAAAAATTTCCTTTTAAAACACTTAAAACTTCAAAATTGGAAATATAAACAGCTGGAAAAACGCCGCTCACAATAATGACAAGAATAAATATTACGACAAGCTGCACAAAAAACTGAGATCCCGCAAGAACCAATTCTTTGTTTAAAAGCTGATTGTAAAAAGGTAAAGAAACTTCAACAATCACAAGCGCTAGCAACATAGCAAATAGCATTGTTAAAGCAGTTTCAAACACAAATTGAAATACAATCTGTCTTTTTGTAGCGCCAATAATTTTTCTCACGCCAACTTCTTTTGCACGTTTTATCGCATTAGCTGTAGCTAAATTGATATAATTTACAATCGATAGCAATAAGATTACAATTGATAATCCCATTAAGATTCTTAAGAATTGAAGATTTCCTGTTCCTTCTGGAAATGGATAACTACCTTTGATAAGTCTAGAATTTTCAAACGGAATTACGATTGTTTTCAAAGGCTCGCCGTATGTTTTAATAAACAATTCTAGCGTCATTCCTTCATTTCTAGCCTGTCTTTTATAGTTCTTTTCTATAAAAATTTCATCCAAAGCTTTTTTTACCAGTGGCGCATCAGTTTTTTTCTTCAATTTTACTACTAATCCAAAATTAAAACCCCAATGGTTTTTAAGTTTTACTAGACTTTCCTCAATACTATTTGTAACAGCATTTGGCATCACGACCGATTTCCCTGGTAATCGGTATACGCCACGAACCACAAATGTTTTGTCATCGTATTTGACCTGTTTTCCTACTGGATTTTCATTTTTAAACAAACGAAAAGCGGTCTCTTCAGAAAATACAATGCTTTGAGGTTCTTGAAGCACCGTATTTGGGTTGCCGTATTTGAATTCGTACGGAAAAAAAGAAAAGAAACTTTTTTGTGCAGAAAAGATCTTATCTACAATTTCTGTTTTCCCATTAAATTGAACTGTTTCCTTTGTATAATAATCATTGAAATAGCAATAATCTTCTATATATGGAGTAGAGGATTTGAGAAGCGGTGCTGTTACGGCAGAGTTTGTAGCAAAAACATTTCCTTTTCCGACATCATTCATAACGATAAAGGTTTTATCCTTTTCAGGATTCCATTTATCGTATGAATATTCGTCGTTCCAGTATAGCGTTGCAAAGATTAAACCTGCAATTCCGATACTCAAACCGAGAACATTTAAAGCTGTAAAAAGCTTGTTATGCTTTAATTGATAAATAAATATATTAAGCCAATTTTGAAGCATAAACTAGTTTTTTGCAGTTATCAAAACATCTACATTTCTATGATTCACTTTTTCAGAAAGAATCACACCGTCTTTCATAAAAATGGTTTTTTGCGAAAAAGAAGCATCATATTCAGAGTGTGTTACCATTAAGATGGTCGATCCGCTGGCATGAAGATCAGTTAGTAATTCCATAACTTCGTTTCCGTTTCTACTGTCTAGGTTTCCTGTAGGCTCATCGGCCAGAATAATTTTCGGATTATTGATCAAAGCTCTTGCTACAGCCACACGCTGCTGCTGTCCGCCCGAAAGCTGCTGCGGAAAATGCTTTAATCTATGGGCGATTCCTAAAATTTTAGCCATCTCATTTACTCGAGATTTTCTTTCGGCAGAAGGAACATTGTTGTAAATCAAAGGCAATTCAATATTATCAAAAACAGATAATTCATCAATTAGATTGAAATTCTGAAAGATGAATCCGATGTTTTCTTTTCTGGCTTGCGATTTTTGTTTCTCTTTTAAACCCACCATTTCTTGATCAAGAAGCTTGTAACTTCCGTTTGAAGCACTGTCCAGAAGTCCGATAATATTCAATAGAGTCGATTTTCCGCTTCCGGACGGTCCCATGATTGATACAAAATCGCCTTGATTGATGGTTAATGAAATTTCACTTAATGCTTTGGTTTCTAATTCCTCAGTTCTAAATACTTTTGAAAGTTTTGTAATGGTAATCATAATTGACTGTTTTAATTTTTGATTGATGATTTATTGTTTTAATTTTTTTAATTGCATTCTAATAGTGTCTTTATACAATACCATATTCCATTGCATCGATTTGTTGTCGAAATTATTAATTTGAACAGGAATTGTATCTGGATTTTGCAAGTTTCTTTCATATGAAATCACTTTAAAGGTATTTTTGACATCATCAAAGCGGTATTTCATAAATATTGATGCGCTGTCAACATACAAGTTTGGATTTGGGCAGAAGAAAATCTTCCCTCTTTCTTCAATATAAATAGTTTTCCATGCAGAACTATCTTTTTCCCATTCCTTTTCTAGAATTATTTTACCGTTTCGAGACATGCTTTCTACTTTCCATTTTCCAAAATATCTTTTAGAAAGCTGAACTTGATGGCTATAATAAAGTACAAAAAGACAAGGGATTATGATGCATAAAACACGTGTAACAACTCGCAATGTTTTACTTTTTACTATCGAAGAAGTTATTTTAGGAGAAGTAAATAAAGAAATTATTTCTTCTTTATACTGTAATAGCAAATAGGCTAATCCAAGCATAATTTGTATTGAGGTAAAACAAGTAATTGGGCCAATATTATAAAATAGATTAATTAATAAAATATTGAACATTACAGGCATTAGCAATACTAATCCAAGTAGAATAGATCGTTTAAATAATAATGCAATGCCTCCAGCAATTTGTAAAATGGCAACTATTAGTGAAAGCCCATATGAATATCCGTAATATTTCCATGTAAGTTCTTGACCTGTTAAAGTGTTAACCAAAGAATCGTTTATACGGTAAGAAAATGAAAAATTGACATCGATAATCTTTTCAAAACCAAAAATGCAGACATGAAAAGCAATCCAAAAACGTAATATTGCGATAAGTACAGTTTTGTATTTTTCGGAGTTAATGCTATGATTTTTTTCTTTATAATTCCAGTAAAGTGAAAATATAATTGAAAATAAAAGCGCTAATAATAAACTCAACATTCCAGCTGTATTTATAAATTTTGTCAAACTGTATGGAAGAATAGGCAATACCACAAAAAGTAAAGCGTTTACTCCGCCTACGAATGCAAGGAAACTTAAATAAAATTTTGATAGCCAGTTAGATTTACTTGTTGAATAATTGGTTGTCATAAAGTATAATAATTTTAGTTGTTTTATTTTTTAGGTTTTAAAATATTTACAATGTATAATCGCTTTTTATTTTGTTATTTTTACTTCCGAAAGCTGTTAATTATTAATGATTTACAAGTTCTAATGTGATTTTCGTGCCAATAAATTAAACCTTCTAAATACCTTGTTTTTAGGGGGTTGTTTTTCGAAATGAAATTGAACTGTCCATTAATGGACACCTTTCGTCCAAAACTGAACAATAATGAAAAAGACCAACGCCTCTATTTTAATCATCGACGATCAAGAAGACATTCTTTTTGCCTCAAAAGTCTATCTGAAAAAGTATTTTGAAAACATTTTTACGCTCAATAATCCAAGAAATATTGTCGAATTATTGTCGAAAAATACAATTGACGTCGTTTTATTGGACATGAATTACAGATTGGGTTTTGAAGATGGGAGAGAAGGTTTATATCTGCTGAAGGAAATAAAAACGCTTTCGCCTAAAACGGTGGTAATTTTAATGACTGCTTTTGGAAAAGTAGAAACTGCTGTTGAGGGCTTAAAATCGGGCGCTTTTGATTATATTCTCAAACCTTGGGAAAATAAAAAGCTTTTAGAATCGGTAAAACAAGCTGTTGATAAAGCCCGAAAAGAACAGAAGAAAACTAAAGAGGTTGCGATAAAAGAGGATTTTTTTGTTGGTAATTCTGAAATTATAAAAAAAGCCTATTCGTTGGCAGATAAAGTGGCTAAAACAGATGCCAACGTTTTGATTTTGGGTGAAAACGGAACTGGAAAATTTGTTCTAGCACACCATATTCATACCCAATCTGAAAGAAAAAATCAGCCTTTTATTGCAGTTGACTTGGGGTCTTTAAATTCGAATATTTTCGAAAGCGAGTTGTTCGGTTATGCCAAAGGTGCTTTTACTGATGCTAAAACGGATACAGCGGGACGTTTTGAAATGGCACAAAACGGAACCATTTTTTTGGATGAAATAGGGAATGTACCGCTTCATTTGCAATCAAAATTGCTTCAAGTGATTCAGACGAAAACCGTAACAAGATTAGGAGAAACAAAAGCAAGACCTTTGAATGTGAGAATTATTACAGCAACCAATTTGAACTTAAAACTAGAAGTTGCTGATAAAAACTTCCGTGAAGACTTGTATTATCGCATAAATACGATGGAAATTGTTTTGCCTCCGCTAAGAGAACGACATGAAGATAAAATTCCGCTTGCCGAATATCTTTTGGATAAAATGATTGAAAAATACGGAAGAGACGAAATTACTTTTGACAAAAAAGTCTTGGAACAAATTGAAAAACACGCTTGGAATGGAAACATTCGCGAAATGGAAAATAAGATTGAACGTGCGGTTATTTTATGTGAAAACAATGTAATAACAATTTCAGATTTGGATTTAGAAACGATAACGCCTTATGAGGAAAATTCAGATGATATTCAGCTTTCTTCGGTTGAAAAAGCTGCGGTTGAAAAAGCACTTCTTAAAAACAATAATAATATTAGTAAAACGGCCGAAGAACTGGGTTTGTCAAGAGGCGCACTTTACAGACGTTTGGAGAAATTTAATATCAATATCGACTAATTATGTTAAGGACTTTACAAACTTACAAACTCCTTTTTCTGCGATTAATTTTTATCGTGATCGGAATCGAATTGTCGCTGTATTTCTTTAGAATTGGTTTGCTTTTTACGGGAATTTTTGGTCTCTGCATGGTTTTTCTGTTGGGTAGGGAAATGTATTTTTTTGTTAGAAATATGGTTCTTATTTATAACAAAACGATTTCTTCGATATTGCAGGATGATTTTAGTTCTGATTTTTCTAAGCATAAATTCAATAGTACTTATAATGAACTTTTTACTTTGTATGAAACCTTGAAAAACAAACAAAATGAGCAAGTTACAAGGGATATTATTTACCGTTCGATTTTAAATAATATAGAATCGGGTGTTATTATTTTGCAGAAACAAGAAAGAGAATGGAGTATTTTTTTAATGAACGACTACTTTTCGAGCCATTTTAATGTTCCGAAAGTTTCGAAATGGAGATATCTTAAAAATCAGCTGCCAGCTTTATGTGAAATCATTGAAGAAGATGATTTTCATGAAATAAAAACTTCAATCGACATTAGTATAAATGAACAAAGCAAACAAACATTTGTTTTGCAGGCTTCACGAACTGAAATTTTCGAACAGGATTATTTTATTGTTTTGCTAGATTCGATTCAGAATGTAGTAGAGAAAAAAGAAAAAGATGCGTGGATTAATTTGATGAAAGTGATTTCGCATGAATTGCTAAATTCTATCACGCCAATTCGTTCCATCTGCCAAAATCTGGAAGACTTAGTAGAGCAAGATTCTCTTTCGACAGAAGACTTAGAAGATATAAAAAACAGTGTGCAGACGATGCTGAGGAGAAGCGATCATTTGCAGAAGTTTGTTGAAGGTTATAGAAAACTCGCCATGCTTCCTTCGCCTAAAAAAGAAAAAACAGAATTGCAGCAGTTGGTTGAAAACTGTATTCAGGTTATGAATCCGTTGTTTCGGAAAAGTAATATCGAAGTGATCAACGCTGTTAATCAAAATTATCTAATAAATATCGATTCACAGCAGATAGAGCAGGTATTGATTAACTTATTGACTAATTCGATTAATGCTTTAGAAAACAGTAGTTTAAAACAAATTTCGATTTCGGCGGAAGCCAAAAACAATCGTATTTTTATAAAAGTTTCAGACTCTGGAAAAGGCATCGAAAAAGAAATTGAAGAAAAGATATTTCTTCCGTTTTTCACCACCCGAACGGAAGGAGCAGGAATCGGACTTACTTTATCTAAAAATATCATTGAAGCACATGGAGGCTATATTTCGCATAAAAACGAAAATAATAAAACGGTCTTTGAGATTAGTTTAGTTGAAGAGTAATGTAATTGGTTAAAAATATGTTTTAATGTACTGCTAATATTTTTTGTTTAAATTTGTGAAAGTGGAGTTGCCCGTTTGACTCTCTTAAACAAAGAATATTATAACAATGAGTACACATTCAGCTTCCAATATCGCTTCCAATTTTCTTAGTGATTTAAAAATACAAACTTCTGATTCTCATAAGAAATTAGAAGAACTTCCAGTTTCAATGTCGATTATGTCTCCCGAAATGAAGATCGAAGATTACACTTATTATTTAAGTTTAATGCATGATGTTCATAATGATACGGAGACACTTATTTTTCCTTTGTTTTCTGATCTGATGGAAGATTTGGAACACAGAAGAAAAAAACAGCTTATAGAGAATGATCTTTTATTTTTAAACTCAAATAAAACAGATTCAGGAAAAGTTTTTCAGACAGAAGGAATTTCAACCCCTTTTGCTTTAGGGATTTTGTATGTTGTAGAAGGTTCAACGCTTGGCGGAAGGTTTATCTTAAAAAATGTTTCTAAGTTTCCAGAACTTTCTGGAGATAAAGGAGTTTCCTATTTTAATGGTTATGGCGAAAGAACAGGAAGTTTTTGGAAATCATTTCTGAATTTTCTATCAGAATATGAACAAAAACATGATTGTGGTGATGCCATTATAGAAGGAGCAATTTTTGCTTTTGATAGTATTTATAAGCATTTTGACAGAAAGTAAAAATGAAGATCAGAGATATAGTCAATCGTGATATTGTTACGTTAACCAATTGTGAACACGAACCTATACATATTCCAGGAAAAATTCAGCCTCATGGTTTTCTGCTTGGCATTACGCAAGAGTGGAAAATAGATTTCTGTACAGAAAATATTTCTGCTTATTTTGACCTGCTTCACACTCAGGCATTAGGAAAAGAATTTGCTACTGTTTTTGGGGCAACAGCTGAAGCAGAAATAGTAGCTTATATTAAAGGTGATGAAGTTGAGGATGCCTTTCCTCTTGAAATAGAATTACTCGGCAGATTATTTCAGATTAATGTTCATAAAAGTAGTTCTATTTATGTGCTGGAAGCCGAATTGCTGTTTCCAGACAGAGAAAAATTGGCAGATGCATACAAACAGACCATACAGTTTGTAAGCCAAATGAACAAAACCAGATCATTAAAAGATTTATGCGCACTTGTAGCAAAAGGAACGCGTGAAATAACAGGTTATGATCGCGTAATGATTTATCGTTTTGACGAACAGTATAATGGAGAAGTTTTTGCAGAAGATTGTCGGGAAGATCTGGAACCTTTTTTAGGATTGCATTATCCGCATACAGATATTCCTCCTCAAGCCCGTGAATTATATATTAAAAATCAGCTGCGATTGATTGTTGATGTTAATTATGAACCGGTTCCTATTTTTACGGTTGACGATAAAGAAGGTAAAAATCTCGATTTAAGTCTTTCGATATTAAGAAGCACTTCGCCAATTCACGTAGAATATTTGAAAAATATGGGTGTTGGAGCAACACTGACCATTTCTCTCATTCATCATAATAGATTATGGGGATTGATTGCCTGTCATCATTACTCAGAAAAAAACATATCTCCCGAGATTAGATTGGCCGCAAAACTTCAAGGGCAGTTTATTACTTCTCAAATTGATATTAGACAATCAAATGATGAGTATATTAATGCCCAGAAAACTATATTAGCATTAGAACAATTAACAGCACTAGATTTACAGCAGTCATTAGAAACCATAGTGGCCGCACCTCAGCTATTAGAAATCTGTAATGCTTCTGGGGTATCAATTGTTTCAAAAAATAAAGTATATAAAAATGGTTTAACGCCAACAGAGCCGGAGATTTATGAATTAATTGAAGAGATTTCGGCTAGTAGCATAACTGAAATTTTCTCGACTAATAAAATAAGTGACCACTTTCCTAAGTTTGCTGAAAATTCTAATGTGGCTGGAATTATTTACCATTCGCTTGGCAATAATGACCATATTATCTGGTACAGACCAGAGACTATTTCAGAAATAAATTGGGGAGGCGATCCCGAAAAAAGCATCGTAAAAGATCATAACGGTCTGCATCCTAGAAATTCATTTAATATTTGGAAACAGATTGTAAAAAATCAAAGCAGCGTTTGGAGATCGTACGAAATTAATGCGGCAGCACAATATGCCCATACTTTGCATAATCAGCTCATTTTGATTATGCTGAGCGAAGAAGAGGAAAAATACCGCAACCAAAGCGAAATCTTAAAAGAAACCAATTCAGAACTTGAAAATATCAACTGGATCAGTACACATGATCTGCAGGAACCTTTACGCAAAATTCAGCTGATTACTTCAAAAATGCTGTCGGAAATTGATGTTATTTCTATAGAATCTATTTCCAGTTCCTTAGAGCGTGTTTCAAAATCAGCCAATAGAATGAGCGGTTTACTGGAAGATATTTTAAAGTATACTCGAATTAAGAATACAAGGGATACTTTACAAGAAGTGAACCTGAACGAAATTTTAGATTCGACTCTTAAGGAAATGAACGAGGTAATTGCGGAAACAAATGCTGTCATTGAAGCTGAAAAACTTCCAGAAGTTCATGCTATTGGTTTTTTAATGAAACAGTTGTTTGCCAATATTATCCAGAATTCATTGAAATATGCTTCACCAGAGAGAACGCCAAAGATAAAAATTACAGCTTCTCCAGAGCCTGTAATTATGAATCATTTGTATAAAGTGCACTGCCATTGGGTTCGTTTTTCTGATAACGGAATTGGCTTTGAATCACAATATTCAGAAGCTATTTTTAAAATTTTTACCAGGCTTCATAACCAAGAACAATATACCGGATCGGGTATAGGTTTGGCTTTATGTAAAAAAATCATGCAGGCAGTAGGTGGTGATATCCACGCAGAAGGAAAACTAGGACAAGGAACAGATATTATATTATATTTTCCATGTGATCCGGAAGATACGCTTATACCAGTATAAAGACTTTAAAAATAAAAACTCTATCAAAACAAACATTGATAGAGTTTTTGTTTTTAAATAATTTCTATCTAAAAACTTTGTTATCAGGTTAAAACTCTTTTTATAATTATTTTTTTACTCTGCAGTTTTAATCTTTCGGCTTTTAAAATTCACTTCTGAAATAATAGTTGCCGAAAAAATTAAAGTTCCGCCCAAAAGCAGTCGCCATGAAAGGTTTTCTCCTAAAATGAAAAATGCTCCGATTGCACCAAAAACAGGTTCAAACAAATAAATAACCGCTACACGTTCTGCCGATAAATAACGTTGCGAAATGTTTGAAACTGTGTACATAAAAGCTGTAGAAAACAAAGCACAGTAAACAGCACCGAGCCAAAACGTATCGTTTTTAGGGAACCAAACAGCTTGTGAATCTGTAAGTGCAATACAAAAAGTAAATAAAGCACAAAAAGCAAACATGGGAACAATCGAGTACAAAAGATTTTTGGCAGCCGAATGTTTTTCGACAGAAATCAAATAAACAGCAAAAGCAAATGCGCCAGAGATTGTAAATAAATCGCCAACGTTTATGGTAAATTTATCTGTTATAGCGATAATAAATAAACCTGTTAAAGCAGTGAGAGCGGCAATCCAGATCTTTAAAGGGGTATTAGTTCTGTAAATCGCTAATTTCAGCATCGGAATAATAATTACGGTTAGTCCTGCGATGAAAGAACATTGTGATGCATCGGTATATTTTAATGCGGTCGTCTGTAATTGAATCCCTAAAAACATTGGAACGGCAAGTATAAAACCTGTTTTAATTGCTTCTCTATTGATGTCTTTAACGTATTTCCAAAAAACAATGCTCAATACCATTACAGCTAGCAGGAAACGATAAAATAAAAAAATGTTGAGCGAATAGTGGCCAATTGCCATTTTGGTAACGGAGTAAGAAACGCCCCAAAATGCAGTGCCAAGAATTAATAGAAACAATAAAAGCTGTCTTCTTTCCATTTTAATTCAATACTTTTTTCATCATTAAATCTGTTTGTTCGTCGTCTCCTAATCTGAAAATATGAGTATCAAACTGTATAAAACCATTTTTAGTATAAAAGCTTACTGCGCGAAAGTTTTTTTCCCAAACGCCCAGCCACATATACGAAGCTTTTATTTCTTCGGCAATTTCTTCTGCCTGAGCGTATAATGCTTGAGCGACTTTTTTGCCATGAAATTCCTTTGCTACATAAATACGTTCTATTTCTAAGGCGTTTAGATCTTCTTTTTCGGTTTGAGCCTCAGCTGTATTTAATTTTAGATAACCCACTACTTTTTCATCTAAAACAGCTAAATAGAAATAAGATGACGGATTGTCCAGTTCGGCAGCCAGTTTTTTTGTTGCGAAGCTTTCATCTAGATATTTTTTCATGTTTTCTTCGCTGTTTACATCAGTAAAAGTTTCAGAAAAGGTTTGTCTGCCAATTGATTGAAGCTTTAGAACGTCATCAGGTGTGGCTTTGGTTATTTTTAGCGTATTCATTTTTTATTTCTTTAATGCGTTAAAAGCGGTTTTTTATTTGTGATAAATGCGTAAATTGCATCAATGGATTTACAGCAAATTAAATATTTTCTAGCGTTATCACGCGAACTTCATTTCTGGAATACTGCCGGAAAAATGAATATCACGCAATCAGCGCTCAGTCGACAAATTCAATCTCTTGAGAATCAGCTTGGCGTGCAGCTTTTTGAACGTAACAAACGCAACGTTAAACTTACTGCTGCTGGCCAATTCTTAAAAGAAAAATGGGAGGTCGAATTGAGTAAACTAGAGTTTATTCATCAATCTGCCCGTCAGATTCAGTTGGGCGAGAGTGGAACTATTACCATTTCTCATCCCGATTCTATTTCGGCTTCTCTTATGCCCGATATTGTTTCACGTATTTCAGAAGCTTTTCCGAAACTTAAAATCAAACTGGTTCAGGTGTTATACGAGAATCAGCAGGATTTTCTGCGAAATTATAAAATTGATCTGGCCATTACCAGAGACATCAATAATGCTAAAGATATTCAATCTCAAAAGATATATACCGATAATCTTGCGGTTGTTGTTCCCGTAGACCATCCATATCAAACTCCAGAAGATTTGACCAAAGAAACGCTTGCTTCTCAAAAATTTATTTTGCCTACTAATGATGAAGGAAGCAGTTACAGCGATCTTATTCGAAGATTATTCAATTCTTTGGAGAATGCTCCGGAAGTTTATCTTCACTCTGAATTTGGTTCTTCTATTATTGCTTTGGTTCGAAAAGGACTCGGAATCGCGATTTTACCCGATTCGTATGTTTTGCATGAAATTCCCGGAATCCGATTTATCAAATTACCCATGGAAACCGATTTATATGTCAATTGGAGAACCGAAGATCATAATCCCGTACTGGCAAATGTTTTAAAATTGATTATTCCATAAACCTTATGCACGAAGCATTTGGATATGTGGAATTCCGTCTTCATCATAAACTTCGCCCTGTTCAGCAAATCCGAGCGATTGATAAAATTTCGATAAATGATACTGCGCACTGATTTTGATTGGAGCTTTCCCAAACTTTTCTTCACAGCCCGCTATAGAAGCTTCCATTAGTTTTTTTCCTAAACCCAATCCGCGATGTGTTCGGGCAATTACAACTCTTCCTATTGAAATCTCATTATAAGAAACTCCAGAAGGAAGTAAACGTGTCACGCCAGCCAATTTGTTATCAACATAATACAATAAATGAAAACCTTGTTGGTCTTTATTGTCTAAATCGAGATACGGGCAGTTTTGTTCGACAACAAAAACGTCACATCTCAAACGAAGCATATCGTATAGTTCGTGATTGGTTAATTCGTCAAAAGATTTAATAGAATGGCTGAATGTCATGTTTAATTTTATGCTTTATTTTTGACAAAGATAAAGCAGAGAATAATGTATTAAAATGCTATTTTTTTATCATGTGATGTTGAAAACGCATTAGTTCTTTTAAATTCCAAATTTTAAATCCCAAATTCCAAGCTGAAAACACAAAACTAAAGTGGAAACTTGGGGCTGTATTTTAAAGCTTTACGAACAGTTTGTGATTCCTCGTTCCTTGGAATGACAAGAGTGGGGTAATTCCTATGTGTTTAAAACAAAAAAACTTTGCCAAAGCTCGAGACTTTGACAAAGTTGAATATAATCGTAAAATATATTTTTAGTGAGAAACCGCTTTTAAACCAACGATAGAACCGACCAAAGTAGCTAAAAAGAATAATCTCCAGAAAGCTGCAGGTTCTTTAAAAACAAAGATTCCGACCAATACAGTTCCCACCGCTCCAATTCCAGTCCAGACAGCATAAGCAGTTCCCAGCGGTAGTGTTTCTGTAGCTTTCATTAGTAAAAGCATACTGATAGTTAGAGAAATAAAGAAACCAATATACCAATAGTACATTTCGGTTCCTGTTGTAGCTTTTGCTTTTCCAAGACATGACGCAAAGGCTACTTCAAATAGACCCGCAATGATTAAAATAATCCAGTTCATATAGTTAAAAATTTGTGATGCAAAGTTCTTTTATAGAAATCAGAAATAATTTAACAAATGATAAAAAATGAAGTTATTTTAATTCTGCACGTATTCTGCTTAAACTTACTTGTGTAATTCCTAAATAGGAAGCAATATGACCTAATTGCACTCTTTGCAATAATTCAGGATGATCTTTCATTAATTCCAAATAGCGTTCAGAAGCATTTTTAAATTGCTTAGAAATCAAGCGTTCTTCGGTTTTGATCAATTCTTTTTCAGCAAATTTTCGTCCCCAATTGGCTATGTGAACATCTTCGTTAAAGAGTTTTCTAAGATTTTCGGTTTTTAGCTCATACAATTCGCAGTCTTCCAAAAGTTCGATAGTCTCATATCCAGGCTGCTCTTCAACATAACTTTTCATCGAAAGCACAGTTTCGCCTTCTTTTCCAAACCAGAAAGTAACTTCATTATCCCTTTCTACATAAGCTCTTACTAATCCTTTCTTTATAAAATAAATATTGGATTCTACTTTGTTGGCTTTTAGCAAAATATGTCCTTTAGAAAATGCTATTTCTGTAACATTATTTTGCAGAGCCAGTTTAGACTGCGCGGGAAGTTGGTGTATGCGATCAAGAATTTTGGAGATATCCATTAATGGAATTTTAGAATTTGAGAATAAAGGTAAAAAGTAAACGGGAAACGAAAGATATTTTAATAAAAAAATCCCGTTTCAAAATAGAAACGGGACTTAAAAATAACCTCTGCGATGAGCTATTATAAACAGAAGCCATTTTTGACCAACATATAAACTAATTTATTCCTCCGCCTAAAGCCTTATAAAGCAATACTTGTGAGTTTGCATTTCGAAGTTGGATATCGACAAAGTCCAATTCGGCCTGCAATTTATTTTTTTGTGCATTGATGATTTCCAGATAATTGGCATAACCGCTCAAATACAAATCGTTTGATACATTTACAGCAATTTCAAGATGATCAATTTCGTTTAATTTATATTTTAAAACATCTTCATAAGCTTGATTTCTATGCAATAGAGCACTTAACTCGTTGAAAGCTGTCGTAACTGTATTTTGATATTGCAGAAATGAAATTTCCTGTCTTCTGTTCGAAACATAAAATTCCTGTTTAATCTGCCCTTTGTTGAAAACAGGAGCTGTTAATCCGCCCAATATCTGCCAAGCGAAAGAGCCAGCATCAAAAAAGGTATTGAACGAAAACGAATTGAAACCTGCATACCCGCCCAGATTTACAGTTGGGAAAAAAGCAGCACGAGCCGATTTGGCATCTGCATTACTTGCTAATAATTCGAAGTAAGCCTCAGATACATCTGGTCTTTTGTGAATGATAGAATCCACGCTTATTTTTTGGTTTAAAACCTCCAAATGCCCAGATAAGAAATCGCTGCTTCTTTCAATTTTTCCGCCATATTCGCCTAAAAGCGTTAATAGCGCTTTTTCGGTTTGATCAATGCTTAATTTTAATTCTGACGCTTCGGCGTGAATGTTATTGTTTTGTGCATTAAACTGCTGTACAGCCAATTCTGTCGCTTTTCCAACCGATCTTTGTGCTGAAACGATATCAAGCGCTTTTTCCTGCGTTTTCAAGTTGTTATCGTAAATCGCTGCTTGTTTGTCTAAAGCGATCAATTTGAAGTATAAGTCGGCAACATCTCCTAAAAGGCGTGTTTGCAACAAACGCATTCCTTGCTGAGAGGCAAAAAATCGCTGCTGAGCCGCTTTTTTTCGATTGCTTAATTTTCCCCAGATATCAGCTTCCCAAGAAACTTTGGCTCCTAAAAATAGGTTAGGGGTAAGATCTTCGTTGATTCTTTGTTTTTCGGAAATATTTTGAGAAAAATTGGTATCAAAGTTACCAACGCCGTCCATTGTATATTTTCCGTAATGTGTTCCAGAAGCATCTGCTACAAGATCTAAAGAGGGAAGAAGTGCCAGTTTTGCTACTTTTAAATGCGAATTGGCAATTAAAATTCTTTCCTGCATGATTAAATAATCAGGATTTTTGGTAACGGCTTTTTTTAGTAATTCCTCTAATTTAGGGTCTTTAAAAAACGTTTCTGTTTTTAACGGAATAAAATTCTCTGTTGGGGCTTCTTTTCTTTGTGCATCAAAATTCTCAGGCAGTTTCGCAGCGTCTAGTTTATTGCTGACTTTTGGTGCAGAACAAGCGGTCAAAAGTAAAATTCCAGTTATTACAACGGCACTTTTGGTTGTCCTTAGAAACTGCACATCCCCATTTTTATATTGATTTAATATCTCTTTCATTGTTTAAATTTATTTGTTCAATCTTTTTGGCTAAATTTTATACTATCACATAGTTCCAATCCCGAGACGGGATTATTTAAATAAAGTGAAACATCTCTATAATTTTTTAATTCCGATAGCGATCGGGAATGAATCTATGTGTTTAAAAATTATGCATTAAGATTTGCTCATTCGTTTTTCCAATTTTGCAAACAGGATGTAAAGCCCTGGAATAATTAAAAGACCAAATACAGTCCCAATTAACATTCCGCCCGCTGCGGCTGTACCAATCGAACGGTTACCAATTGCACCCGCACCAGAAGCGATACATAACGGAATTAATCCTGAAATAAAAGCAAAAGAAGTCATCAAAATCGGTCTAAAACGAAGTCTGGCTCCTTCAATTGCCGCTTCGACAATATCGCGCCCGAGTTTGTTCTGTGCCATCGCAAACTCTACAATCAGAATAGCATTCTTGGCGAGCAGACCAATCAGCATGACGAGTGCTACTTGGGCATAAATATTATTATCGAGTCCGACCATTACAAGTGCAATGTAAGAGCCAAAAACTCCAACAGGAAGACTTAACAATACTGGGAACGGAAGCAATAAACTTTCGTATTGTGCCGCAAGCAACAAGTATACAAATAGTATACAAAGCGCAAAAATGTAAATGGTTTGGTTTCCTGATAGAATTTCTTCACGTGTCATACCTGACCATTCCAATTCAAATCGGCTTGGGAGCTTTTCAGCAGCAATTTTTTCAACAGCAGCAATGGCATCTCCAGAGCTGTAACCTTCAGCAGGTTCACCGTTAATCATAGCCGACATGTACATGTTGTAACGCGTTAAAACTTCAGGACCATACACTCTTTCTAATTTGATGAAAGTAGAGAACGGAACCATTTCGCCAGCCTCATTCTTCAAATACATATCCAAAATACTTTCTGGATTTTGACGGAATTGTGGACTTGCCTGAACCATTACTTTATACATTTGTGAGAAACGGATAAAATTGGTAGCATAAAACGAACCTAACATGGTTTGTAAAGTCGACATGGCATTGTCTACCGAAATTCCTTTTTTAGCAGCTAAATCATAATCAATATGAATTAAGTACTGCGGGAAAGTAGCATCAAAACTCGAGAAAGAGTTCTGAATTTCTGGCGAAGCATTTAATTCTTTAATAAATTCTTTGGTTACTTTATCGGTATTGGTGATGCTTCCGCCAGATTTATCCAGCAAACGAAGTTCAAAACCACTCGTGTTACCAAATCCAGGGACGGTTGGCGGTGCAAAAATCTCGATTTGTGCGTCGGTAATGTTTTTGGTTTTTTCTGTAAGTTCTGCCATAAATTCGGTAACCGAAATATCACGTTCGCTCCAATCTTTCAAGTTGATCATTCCCATTCCGTAAGAAGCTCCAGCAATTTCAGTCACAATACTGTATCCTGCAAGAATCGTTACGTTGTCTACACCTTTAATGCCTTGAGCAATTTTAGTTACTTCATCCAAAGCTTTTTCAGTACGTTCTACTGTTGCTCCCTGTGGTGTTGTAACACTTACATAAACCATTCCCTGATCTTCAGTCGGGATAAATCCTGACGCCAAAAACTTGGTTGTACCCCATGTTAAAATACAAAACAATACCAATAACCCAATGGTAACAGTGCTGCGATCAGCAAATTTTACCAATACTTTGATGTATTTTGAAGTAATGCTATCAAACCAATTGTTGAATCTATGGAAGAATCGGTCCATTAATGATTTTTTCTCTTTGTTAGGATCATGTGCTTTCAACATAATAGCGCAAAGAGCAGGAGTAAGGGTAAGGGCGTTGATTCCAGAAATGACAATACTAATCGCCATTGTTAAAGAGAACTGCCTATAGAAAACCCCGACAGGACCACTCAAGAAGGCAACCGGAATAAACACCGCAGCCATTACAATCGTAATCGCAATAACGGCTCCAGTAATTTCTTTCATCGCGCTAATGGTAGCTTCCATTGGCGACATATGTTCTTCGGAGATTTTTACGTGAACGGCTTCGACGACGACAATTGCGTTATCGACCACAATTCCGATTGAAAGTACTAAAGCAAAAAGCGTTAATAAGTTAATTGAGAATCCCATCATCGACATAAAGGTAAACGAACCGATAAGCGCGACAGGAACTGCCAATACAGGAATCAGAGTCGATCTCCAATCCTGAAGGAAAAGGAAAACGACGAATGCCACCAAAATAAAGGCTTCAACCAAAGTTCTTAAAACCTCGTGAATAGAAGCGTCAAGGAAACGCGAAACGTCATACGCAATGTTAAATTCCATTCCTGGAGGAAAAGAAGAGGCTTTCAATTCGGCCATTTTTTCTTTTACGCTTGCAATTACCTCAGAAGCGTTAGAACCTGGACGTTGTTTTAGCATGATGGATGCCGAAGGTTTTCCGTCGGTTTTAGAAACCATTCCGTAGCTCATCGCACCAAATTCGATTTTCGAAATGTCTTTCAATCTTAAAATAGTTCCGTCTGAATTGGCTCGTAACGGAATTTCCTCATATTGTTTTGGTTCAAAGAACTTTCCGCCATATTTAATTACATATTGCAATTGATTGTTCATTTGTCCCGAACCTTCACCTACTTTACCAGGTGCAGCAGAAATGTTTTGTTTTTGAAGTGAATTGATAACTTCATTTGCCGAAATATTATACGAAAGCATCTTTTCTGGATCCAGCCAAACACGCATCGAATATTCTTTCTGACCCATGATTTCGGCACGTCCGACACCATCAATACGCTTTAATTCCTGAAGGATATTAATATCGGTAAAGTTGAAGATAAACTGCTCATCCTGAGTTTTGTCGGTACTCGTAATATTCAAGTACATCAGCATACTGTTTACCTCTTTTTCGGTCGTAACACCAGCACGAATTACCTCTTCTGGAAGTTCGTCCAGAATCGTCGTAACCCTGTTCTGCACGTTTACTGCAGCCAGATCGGGATCGGTTCCTACTTCAAAGAAAACTTGGATTAAAGTCAAACCGTCATTGGAAGTTACGGTTGACATATAGGTCATTCCTGGAACTCCATTTATGGCTCTCTCTAACGGAAGGGCAACGGCATTGGCCGAAACCTCTGCGTTTGCTCCTGTATATTTTGCTGTAACGGTTACAGACGGTGGTACAATGTCTGGGAATTGGGTAATGGGAAGCTGAAACAACGCCAGCAATCCCAGAAGGACTATCATAACCGAGATGATTAATGACAATATTTTCCTTCTGATAAATAACTCTATCATTTTAAATTTTTTAGATAAATAATTAAATAACTGTTTTACAGGTCGATAACCTACATTTGTTTCATGTTGATTTTATCGCCGTCTCTCAATGATTGTGTACCTTCTTGTACAATCAGGTCGTCGCTTTTTAGACCGTCGTTCAAGATATAAACATCATCTAGAGTGGTTTCAATTGTAACATTTGTCATTTTAACTACTCCATCTTTGTTCACGCGGAAAACGTATTGTTTGTCCTGAATAGAAAAAACAGCTTTCTGCGGAATTAAAATCGCATTGGTTTTGGGTTCTGAAATAATCAGTTTTCCAGAAGTTCCATGTTTGATAAATCCTTGCGGATTGTGAAATTTTGCTTTGTATTGAATAGAACCGGTTTGTCTGTCGATTTCTCCATCGGCGGTTCTTAATTCTCCTTTCTGACCGTAAACCATTCCGTTTGGCAACACCAATTTGATATCACCTTGCGTGTTTAAAGTTTTGTCTTCCATCATTTGGAAATAGGTGTTCTCAGGAATTGAGAAATACGCGTAAACATCGTCTAATTGAGAAACAGTTGTCAATAAGGAACCGTTTTCTACTAAACTTCCTTCTTTAAACGGAATACGGTCAACTGTTCCGTCAAATGGTGCGCGGATAGTGGTGAAGCTAATTTGCTGGTCAATTGCTTTCTTTTCTGCAACGGCGTGCGCTACTTTCGCGGAAGCGGCTTCATATTTTGCTTTAGATAATTCTAATTCTTTGTCTGCAATTACTTTTTTATTGAAAAGGGTTTGTGCTTGTTCTAGTTCCACAGTTGCAATTCTTAAATCGGCTTTTGAACTTTTGTAAACCGCTTCGGCTTTTAAAAGCTGAATCTGAAGTTCAACATCGCTTATTTTAAAAAGGATTTGCCCTTTTTTTACTTTTTGTCCTTCGCTAACATATACCTTGTCTAATAAACCAGGAATACGAACGTGAATTTCTACATTATTTTTAGCATGTACATCGGCAACAAATTTGCTCGAAACTATGGTGTCTTTTACAGTAACCTTATAAACAGGAAACGTTTTAATGTTGTTTGAATCTTTTTTTGATTTATCTCCGCACGAGACTAAAACGAATAAAGCCAAGGTGCATAAAAGAAATGGATTTTTATAAATGCTCATCATTAGGTGTAAATTTTTGAAATAAATAGATGTGCTCCCTTGATACTAAATATCGGGAGTATGAATTTGGATTTTATGAAATAAATAATGTTTACGGAAGCTTTCCTTTGGGAAAAAGTACCGTTTAGGGAGATGTTTTTATAGCAATACCTGCTCAATCATATATGTAAATGAGGTATTTTTCCAGAATTCTAGAATATAAAAACGACGAAATTTTGCAGCCTAGAAAAGCTGGTACAAATGTAAGTGAGGATGTCTTTCGATGTGGTATATTGAAGCTATACCATAGATTAAAGTCTCTTTGTAGACTTTGAAGTTGACTAAATTACTGAAATAGGGAGCTTTGATCGTACTTTGTTCTAAAGTAGTCGCTCGGCATTTCATTTTCTTTTTGAGCTTATAATGAACTTCTAGGTTTTTAGAAGAAGAAAAGTCAGAAGAAAAAATTTGGGTATCGTCTGCCGCAACACTATCCAGAGTAATACAGCTGCTAGAACTATAAATTGGCGAATACGTCTCGGTGCCTCTAAAAAAAGAAAGCAGCGATAGTAAAACGACATATATGAACTTGGTAGGTTTCATTTACAGTACAACAGATTATATAATGTTCCTTAAAAACAGGGAGTATATTTGTTTAAAGTGCGCCAAATATAGTAATTTGAAAAGGAAGGTTTCTTAAAATTTTTCTAAAAACCGTTAGATTTAAAAATTTGATAATATTTAAAGTTAGTTTTTAAGGTTTTAATTTTTTACTGCCTTCCTTATTAATAAGTTAGTATCGATTAGATTTAAAAATTTAGTAAAATAGTAAACTTCTTTTTATTTGTGTTATAAGATTATAAGGAGACAAACTTTGTTTCCCATAATAAAAAGAATACCACGTGAATTATTTAAAGCTTTTCAGGACAATCAGCGGTTTATTTAAACTATAGAACTTTTTTGTATTGGTTATTAAGCTATTTTTATTGAAAAAAAATGGTAGAATTAGTATTTGTTCTTTTAATTATGATTGCAATTGGTTCTTTCATTTATATAAAGAAATATAAAAATAATGGAAAACCAGAAGCTGGAATAAAAAGAGACAATCTTTTGGACTATTACAAAGATTATAGCAATTTGAAGTTATATTGGACTTCTATATCATTTATTGTTTTAGGTGTTGTTGTTCTAGTGGTAATTTTAATATTAGAATTGGTGTTTTAAAAAAACATTAAAAGCTAAAAATCACTCGACAATACTAGAAGAAGCCTTAATCTCAAAATCAGCATATTGCCAAGCATGATCAAAAGAGCTCTTAATTTTTAAAGCTTCTTTTTCTTTTTTCTGTAGTGTTAGAGAATTATAAAGTCCGATTAAGGCGAAGCCGTTTTTTGGAAGTGTTTGCAAATCTTGTCTGTAGATTTTTTCCGCTTCGGCATATTTTCCAGCTTTAAGCAAAACAGAGCCTAAATAGTGTCTTACGGAGAAAAACCAATCTGGCGGTTCGTTGTAATTTAAACGGTCTTCTATTTCTATAGCTTTATTCAAAAAGACAATTGCTTTATCTAAATTATTCTTTTTTGCTTCAACTCCTGCTGAAAGAACGTTATTGGCAATCTGAACCAAATCGTACGTTGTATTGATATTCCAAATGGTAACATCTTTTAAGGTTTTGTCTTTTGCTAATTCATTAAGAGAAGTAAGCTGTTTTTCAGCATTCGCAATATCATTTTTCCCAAGATATGCCATTCCTTTTGCGTAATGCCAGATTGCAGTTGGATAAATGAGATCTTTTTCGGGTTGTGGAATTTCCATAATCTTTTCCCACATCGAAAATTTTACAGCTATGTAATACGGAATACTGTAATAATGCTGTAAAGTTCCCCAGCCAGCTTCACGCATAATTGTAGGAGACATATGTTTCTGCAATATCAAGGAAGATTTCCAAGCCAATTGCGATTTTCCTTCTAAAGCTGCAGTTGCCGTTAAAAAATGATAATTGTGCGGATAATAGGCAAGTGGATAAGCACCTTGCGCATTACAAGCAGTCGAGTAAAGGCTATCAATTTTAATAGCTTCAATGTTGGAAAGCGTGCCTTCGTGATAATCTCCTGTACGAATGTAAATATGAGAAGGCATATGAACCAAATGCCCAGAACCGGGAACTAAAGTTTCTAGTAATTTGGCACTTTTGAGTCCGTTTTCTGGATGAGAAGATGCTTCAACGGCATGAACTAAAAAATGATGCGCACCAGGATGTTCCGGATTTTTTTTAATCAATTCGTTTAAAACAGTCAATATTTGCGGTGTCCATTTTTTGGGAACGTAGGTCTCTTTTTCGTATAAATCCCACGGATGCAAATTCATTAGAGATTCGGCATAAAGTGCTCCAACATCTGGATCGGATGAAAATTTAAGATAAACCTTTTTCATTGCAGCGGCATAAGCGGTATCTAATGGTTTTCTGTCCTCAGGAGGGTTTTTAGCGTAACGTACAGACAGCGCATTAATCATAGCAATTTCTTTTGGAGTGCATTTCGCAGAAAGTTTTTTAGCTTTTTGAACAGCATCATAAGCACGCTGAAAATTATCTTCTTCCATTCCCGCATTGTAATTCGGACCTAAAACATACGCAAAACCCCAATACGCCATTGCGCAATTCGGATCTAAACGCGAAGCTTCGTAAAATGATCTTGCGGCTTCGGCATGATTAAATCCGTATGCGAGCATCATTCCTTGATTGAAATATTCCTGCGCTTCTGGATTGTTAGTGGAAATTTTAAACGAAATGCCTTCAAGTCCTTTAAACTTTGGTGCTTTTTTGTTTTGCGTATACCAATCTTTGTCATTCGTTTTCGGAATGTAGCAGCCTTGTGTAGCGCTCACTTTAACAGATTTAGGTTCTGTGTTTTTTTCTTTACAGGAAACAAAAAGAAGGAAAACAGCAATTAGGAAGTAATTATATTTCATTGCAAAAAAAGATTTGAAATTATATAATCAGTATATAAGTCTGCCAGGAGAGAATAGCCAATAAATTGAATCGGAGAGTATTAAACAAAATTAAATAAAAAACGAATATCTTTTGTTTAAATAATTGGTTTTTAGTTTTTTATGTTTTTATATGAATTGCTTTGACAAAAAAAGTCCTCCCGCAGATTTCGCAGATTCAGCAGATATTTTTTAAAATTTAATCTGCCAGATCTGCTAAATCTGCGAGAGAAAAAAATAAAGACAATAAAAAAGGTTTATACTGAAAAGCATAAACCTTAATTCTATAATGTAAAAACAATTTCTTAGTTTGTTCCCGCAGCAACTTTGTCTACTAAAAACAATAATTCACCAGAAACCGGTTTAATCAATTGCATTGGGTATAATGTTGGATTGTATTCTCCAGTTGTCACTTCTTTCAAAGCGTTGATTTTCTTTTCTCCAAAAGCCACCACCACAATTTTTTCCGCTTTATTAATTAACGGAGCTGTAAGCGTGATGCGATACATTTTTTGAGGAGCTAAATAATAAGCGTCAACCCATTTGGTTTGCTCTTCTAAAACGGCTTCACCTGGGAAAAGAGAAGCGGTGTGACCGTCATCTCCCATACCTAACAAAATCAGGTCAAATTTACCTTCTTCGCCTAAAACAGTTCTGATAGACTTTTCGTATTCGGCAGCGTAATCCTCTGGCGTAACGCCGTCTTTATACATTTCAAAAATGTTTTCTTGCGGAATAGGAACGTGGCTCAATAACGTTGAATAAGACATTTTTGCATTACTCAAATCATCATTAAGCGGAACCCATCTTTCATCACCCCAAAAAATATAAACTTTGCTCCAGTCTATTTTGTTTTTATAAGCATCAGAAGCTAACAATTTGTAAATTCCAGCAGGAGAAGAACCTCCTGTAAGTACAGCTGTAAACTTGCCTTTTGCAGCAATTGCTTTTTGCGCAGATTCCACAAAAAGGTCTGCAGCTGTAGTGTTAATTTCTTCTGTATTATTATATATCTGTATCATTTAAAACTTCTTCTTTTGTTTGTGTATTCGGAATCCATTTGTGGCCTTGACGTGCTAGCAATTCATCAGCTTCTTCAGGTCCCCAGCTTCCTGCTTTATAATTTGGGAAATTCTTTGGAGGCGTTGTTTTCCAAACTTGCTGAATCGTTTCAATTGCATCCCAAGCTTCTTCCACCTGATCCCAACGCATAAATAATGTAGGATCTCCCAATAATGCATCTGCAATTAAGGTTTCATAAGCTTCTGGTGACATTGTAGAACAAGAAAAATAATCAAAAACCATTTCTGCAGGTCTTAAGGACATGGATAAGCCAGGTTTCTTGGTCATAAACTGCAGTTTAATGTCCATTGAAGGCTGAATGTTGATAATCAATCTGTTTGGTGTCATGCCTTCTTTTCCATATGAGAATGAAGAATGTGGCACTGGTTTGAATTGAATAATGATCGAAGATTGTTTTTCTTCCATTCTTTTTCCTGAACGCAAGTAGAACGGAATTCCCTGCCATCTCCAGTTATCCAAATAGATTTTCATTGCTACATAAGTTTCTGTATTAGAATCTGGCGCAATGCCTTTATCTTGACGATAACCTGGAACGGGAACTCCTTTTATTTCTCCAGTATCATACTGGCCTCTTACGATATAATGATCAACTTCTTCTGGTTTAATACGGCGAATAGACTTTAAAACATCTGCTTTTCGATTACGAATGTCGTCAGCATTTAAAGAAGCAGGCGCTTCCATAGCCGTCATACATAAAATCTGGAACAAATGGTTCTGAATCATGTCTTTCAATGCTCCGACACCTTCATAGAAACCGCCTCGTTCTTCAACGCCGACCTCTTCAGCAACGGTAATTTGCACGAAATCAATAAAATTACGGCTCCATAAAGGCTCAAACATTGAGTTTCCAAAACGGAAAGCCAAAATATTTTGAACAGTTTCTTTTCCTAAATAGTGATCGATTCTGTAAATCTGCTCTTCTTTGAAAGTCTGCGAAAGCATTTCATTCAACTCGATTGCAGAAGCTTTATCGTAACCAAAAGGTTTTTCGATAATAATACGATCTTGTTTCGGATTTGCAGCAAGTCCGATTTTCTTTATATTGCTTGAAATCGTTGAAATGAAAGAAGGCGTAATCGAAAGATAGAAAAGACGATTAGAACGTTCGCCAAAAGCAAGGTCAAAATTGTTTATTTTTTCGTTTAATCCAATGTACGATTCTTCTTTGTCGATATCAAGACTGTGGTAAGAGATGTGCGAAAGAAATTTTTCTGTTTCTGGATCATCAATTCCTTTTCTTCTTGAGAATAGATTTAAATTTTCTGCTACATAAGCGCGAAAATCTTCATTGGTTTTTTCAGCTCTTCCAAGAGCAATAATCTGAAACTTTTCAGACATACGTCCGTCAAGGTACAGATTTTGGAAAGCGGGGAAGAGTTTTCTCTTTGCTAGATCTCCAGTTCCGCCAAAAATAACAATGATGGTTGGGTTCTTTAGTTTATTTTTAGTCATTGTGTGTAGTTGTGTTGCTTTAATTGTTTATTCAGCCCATTGTGTATGGAAAACGCCTTCTTTGTCGATACGCTCGTAAGTATGCGCTCCAAAATAATCACGCTGTGCCTGAATTAAATTAGTTGGAAGATTAGCAGATCTATAAGCATCAAAATAAGCTAATGAGTTCATTAATCCTGAAACAGGCAATCCTTTTTGAACTGCAAACTGTATCACAGCTCTCATTCCTGCTTGGTTTTCTACTAATTTTGAAGCAATTCCGCCATCCAAAAGTAAATTTGGCAAATCTGATTTTGCTACGTATGCTTTTCTGAAATCCTCTAAAATGGTAGCACGAATGATACATCCGCCTCGCCAGATTTTAGCAACCGTTTCCAGATTTAATCCGTAGTTGTATTCTTTAGAAGCCGTGTGAAGCTGTGCTAAACCTTGAGCGTAAGTCACCACGATAGAAAAATACAAAGCCGATTTTAAAGCCGCAATTGCTTCGCTTTGAGGAACATTCGTTCCATCGGCGTTCCAAACTAATTTTTTAGCCGCTTCAATTCTTTCTGGTTTTGTTTTAGACATATCACGCATGTTAACCGCTGCGTCGATTGTCGGAACTGGAACTTGTAGGTCCATTGCATTTTGCGAAGTCCATTTTCCTGTTCCTTTAGATCTTGCCCAATCGGAGATTTTGTTGATTAATTGTGTTCCGTCTTCATCCTTTTGTTTTAAGATGTTTCCAGTAATTTCAATCAAATAAGATCTTAAATCATCCGTCTGATTCCATTCAGCAAAAGTTTTCTGAATCGTTTCATCATCTAAGTTATAACCTCTTTTCATTAAGTCATAAATCTCAGAAATCAACTGCATGATTCCGTATTCAATTCCGTTGTGAACCATTTTTACGTAGTTTCCAGCAGAACCATTTCCTAAATATTCAACGCAAGGTTCTCCATCCACTTTTGCTGCAATTGCCTCAAAAATAGGACGCAATCTTTCGTATGCTTTCTGATCTCCACCTGGCATCATAGCAGGACCGAAACGCGCGCCTTTTTCTCCGCCCGAAATTCCCATTCCGAAGAAGTGGATTCCTTTTTCAGACAATTCAATGAATCTTCTGTCTGTATCTGTAAAATAAGTGTTTCCACCGTCAATAATGATGTCTCCTTTGTCTAAGTGTGGCAATAAACTAGCGATAGCGCTGTCAACAGGTTTTCCAGCAGGAACCAATAACATAATTGCTCTGGGCTGCTGAATAAGCTCTACAAAATGTTTTACATCTGTCGTCGCTTCAATAGTGTGGTCGGCATCGGCTTCTTGTTGAAGAGAATTGACTTTTTCAGTGTCTAAGTCTAAACCTGCAGCCGCAAAGTTATGGCTGGCGATATTTAAAAGTAAGTTACGGCCCATTACACCGAGTCCTACAATTCCAAAATCAAATTTGCTCATAGTTTTCAATTAACTAAATTATTAGAAGAAATGTTTTGACAGCAAAAAGTAAGAGAAAGTATGGTAATTCTTTTTCATTCAATGTTTTGCTGCAAAACAATGGTTATTTTAATCTTACATTTCAAAATGTAGAGCGCTAAGTTAGAGAAAAATGCTGAAAAATAAGGGGTAAAATAGTTCAGTTTTGGTCTTTATTGTGATACTTTTTATGTGTAAAAATTACGCTTATTATAATTGTTTCTAACCCTTTACACTACTAAAACGTTGTAATACTGGTAGTGCCAATTGCGGACGAGTTATATTGACAGTAATATACTATTTGTGAGAATAAAGAGTGAAAAAATAGAAAAATGTTTATTGAAAATATAGTATTTGAGGTAATTTTGGAAATGCAATCTTTAGTTTGTTAAAGTTTTAATTTTAATAACGAGTAATGATAAAAATCGAGCACACCAATAATCAAATTATACTAGAGTAATTCCCTTTTATATGCCAAGTAATACAAAGTTTATTTTTGCAACCACTTTATTGATGCTTATTTCTAGTGTCTTTTTTAAAGTAAATGCACAATCACTATTAGAAAACGAAATCTCCGTTCACGCAGACCAAAAACCATTAGGGAATGTTTTGGATTTAATGGAAGAAAAAGGAAATTTTAGGTTTGCTTATTATGGCAAATTAGCTGTGAAAGATAGCGTCGTTAGCATTCATGCCGATAATAATACCATAAAAGGAGTTTTAGATCAGTTGCTAGGTGCCAAATATGAATATAAAGAATCGCCAGGATATATTATTGTTCGTTATGCTCCTTTAGAATTGGCTCTTGTGTTAGAAAAAAACACTGTTATGAGTGACGGACAGCAAATTGTAATCGGTTATATTGTAGATACACAAACTAATAATCGTATTGAAAATGTGAGTGTATTAGAGAAGAATGCACTATTGTCTACATTAACCAATAAAGATGGTTTTTTTGAGCTTCGATTAAAAAATGCGCCTCAAGCTATAGAGCTTACAGCGGTTAAGGAGAATTATAAAACGGTAACGATGGTATTTCTTTCTGAAATTAAAATTCAGATGGGAGACAAAAAAAATAAAACAGATTATATTGATGGAGATTTCACTGAAATTGAAAGATCAGGAATTGGCCGTTTCTTTATTTCTTCTAAACAAAAGATACAAGCGCTCAATTTGGGAGGATTTATTTCTAAGGTTCCCTTACAGGCTTCTTTAATTCCGAGTATCAGCACTCGAGGAATGCTGAATACTCAAATTGTCAATAATTTTTCGCTAAACATATTGGGAGGTTATAATGCTGGAGTTCGTGGATTAGAAATGGCCGGACTTTACAACATCAATCGTATGAATGTTGATGCGCTTCAAATGGCAGGAATATTCAATACTGTTGGAGGTTCTGTAAACGGAGTTCAGTTAGCCGGAATCTATAATAATGTTTTTGGCAATTTAAGAGGATTGCAGGTAAGCGGTATTCATAATAGTGTAAAAGGTTCGCAAGTTGGTTTGCAAATGGGCGGTATATATAACAATGTATATAAAGATTCTAAAGGGCTTCAAATTGCAGGAATCGGCAATACGGTAAAGGGTTCTCAGAACGGATTGCAGTTTTCTGGAATTTACAATATTGGAAGAGACACAGTGCGTGGCGCTCAAATTACGGGACTTTTTAATTATGCTAAAGAATTAAACGGAGTCCAGTTTGGATTAGTAAACATTACCGATTCGCCGTCTGGTTATAGTTTTGGTTTGTTAAACTTTAAAAAAGGCGGTTACAAGAAGATCAGTATGACAACCAACGAAATCTCAGATATAAACCTTTCTGTAAAAACAGGAGATCATAAAATGTATACCATTTTGATGGCAGGAAGAAGCGATCGAAACGATGAAGAAAAACTATTTTCTTTCGGAATTGGACTAGGAAAGAACATTCCGTTAGGGAAACGTTTTACTTTTAATCCTGAATTTAGCACGCAGTATCTTTATTTAGGAAATTGGGACATTTATAATTCCTTATCTAAATTCGATTCTTCTTTTTCTTTTCAATTATGTAAAGGCGTAGCGATATCTGCAGGACCTTCTTTTAATTTGTATTGGTCTGAAAAACAAGATAAAAATGGCAACGCAAACACTTCGACATTTGTTCAAGATCGTACCAAACGTTATAGTGTAATTAACAATAATAGCAAAGACATTCTGGGATGGATAGGATGGAGTTTTGGATTGACATTTTTTTAAGCTATGTTTTAGAAATTAGTTTCTTTCGTGGTTCTTTTAAAATAAAAAAATCTATATCTCTATGTGTTTAAAAGGACTTTTAAGGATAAATCATCAAAAACATAAAAGCAAATAAATTTACTAAAAGCACAACACCATAAACGATATTAGATTTTCCTTTACTTAAAGAAAGCATTACTGTAAAAACAGATAAAGCCAGCAGTACAATAGATTTAATATCAAGTCCTAAAACGATTGGCATATTCATAACAATGCAAACCGCCGCCACACTTGGAATCGTTAATCCGATACTGGCAAGAGCAGAACCTAAAGCCAAATTTAAACTCGTTTGTAATCTATTTTTTCGAGCTGCAATAATTGCTGCAATGGCTTCTGGCAGTAAAATGATAATGGCAATAATAACTCCTACAAGAGATTTCGGAAGATTATAGCCAATAATAATCGTTTCAATAGTTGGCGACAGCGTTTTGGCCAATAAAACCACAATTCCTAAACTCACCAATAGAAAAACAAGACTCGTATAGAATGTTTTATTATTAATTTCGATTGGATGTGTTTTAGATTCGTCCTCATTCGTAGTGTTGGTTAGAAAATATTGGCGATAACCTTTGGTTTGTGCGAACAAAAAAGAACTATAAATAACCAGACAGGCAATGGAAGCAAAAATGAGCTGAGGCGTTGAGTAATACGAACCGTGAACACTTTCTGTAAACGTAGGAAACACTAAAGTGAATACAATAATCGAAATAAGCGAAACCAAACCAATTGTTACCGAAGAAGTAGAGAAATTTTGTTCGTAATGTTTGATGCTTCCAATAAGAAGGCACAATCCAATTATACCGTTCAGGATAAGCATGGTGGCGGCATAAACGGTGTCTCTGGCCAGAGAAGTGGCTTCAGAACCTTCAGAAAGCATTAAGGAAACAATTATAGAAACTTCAATTACAGTAATAGAAATAGCCAAAATTATGGTTCCGTAAGGTTCTCCCACGCGCTCTGCAATGATTTCGGAGTGATGAACGGCAGACATTACGCTAAGAATAAGCAATAAACTAGCAATAATCTGAAATAAACTGCTGTCGGCTATCAGTCCGCTAAATAAAAGAGCCCACGAAAGGATTGGAATAATGATGGTCCACTGTAATAATTGTTTCATTTTTTTGTAGTTTTTAAAATTTATACTGCCGATAGGGCCAACAGAATCGGCTTTTGCGTTTTTTGTAAGATAGAACTTTTATAACTAAAAATGATGAAAAACTACATTTTTAAGTACTTTTTAAGTTTATTTGAGCGTGTTTTGACTCAAAAAGTGCATTTTACTGGAAATGAAATTACTAGTTTATTTAAGAGTTTCGAATAATTTCCTTTCGATGCGATTTTCCCCATTTGATCATTTCTTCGATTACCGGCCCAAATGATTTGCAATACGGCGTAGATTCATATTTAACCTGAATTTCGGCATCACGGTCTTCGGTTCTTTTGATCAGCATATTGATCTCCATTTCTTTGAGTTCTCTAGAAAGCATGCGTGTCGTAATTCCTGGAATACTGCGTTCAATTTCCCTGAAACGATGATTTCCGTTGCAGATGGAGTTTATAATGGGCAGACGCCATTTACCGCCCAAAACATGCAAAGTGTCTTGAAGCGCTTGTACTTCTTCTTTCTGATTTCTTTCCATAACAAAGCAACATTAGTTTAGAAATTAACTGGTTACAAAGTTATACCATAATTCTAAAAAAATGAAAAAAAAAGTTTAAAATTAAACGAAATTTAAGCTTCAATAATGCTCAAAATAGTTTTCGGAATTTCAGCGAAAGCTTCAAAAGAATAGGGTTTAATTAAGTAGGCTTTTACGCCCATATCATCGCATTTTTCTTTATAAGAAGGATTAATGCTTGTGGAATAAACAAAACACGGAATATTTTTTAATTCATCATTACTAAAGATTTCTTGCAAAGCTTCAATACCGTCAATAATAGGCATATTGATATCGGTAAGTATAACATCGGGATTTTCGTTCGAATCGTTTTTTAGATAATTAAGCAATTCTTCGCCATTGGCAACAAGACTAACTTTGCTAAAATTTGGATTATTGGTAAAAGTTTCTGTAATGACATCTGCATCATCTATGTCATCTTCAGCAATTACGATATGTAAATTATATTTTTCCGGCATTTTATAAGATGGGGAAGTAAAGGTTAAATACTGT
Source organism: Flavobacterium humidisoli (assembly GCF_023272795.1). Taxonomy (NCBI): domain Bacteria; kingdom Pseudomonadati; phylum Bacteroidota; class Flavobacteriia; order Flavobacteriales; family Flavobacteriaceae; genus Flavobacterium; species Flavobacterium humidisoli. The sequence goes on from NZ_CP096829.1 coordinate 3,748,085, forward strand.
TCCTTTGTTCAATGTGCTTTCAACGGTAATATTTCCAGAATGGTTTTCCATTATTTTTTTACAGATCGCAAGACCAATACCGTTTCCTGAATATTCATTTCTGGCATGTAGGCGTTGAAAAATGATAAATATTTTAAGCAAATGGCTTTCTTCCATTCCAATGCCGTTATCTTTTATCTGAACCTTTACAAATTTAGCATTTTGATTTGGTATTTCAGTATCTAAATTTTCTTCTTGCGAAATTTCAATTATAGGAGTAGTATCTGTTTTGCTATATTTAATGGCGTTTGAAATAAGATTAGAGAAAAGCTGTCTCATCTGCACGCGAGAAGCTTTGATAGTGGGAACTTTTCCTGTTTTGATAATGGCTTTTTTATCAGAAATTATAATTTCAAAATCCTCAATAACTTCCGAAATTATGGTTCTTAAATCTATTTCTGTTCGTTCTTCCTGCGCGGTATGCGAAGAATACTGCACTAAATCATCTACAAGCGAATTTAATCTTAAGGCCGATAGTTTCATGACATTTACCGCTTTTGTATCGGCTTCTTTAAAATAGCTTCCATCAATTCTGCTGGTATTCATGACAATTTTCCGCAGGGGTTCTTTTAAATCGTGTGAGATCACATGAATAAATTCCTCTAGATTACGATTGATTTTATTCAGTTCGTTTATTTTTTCTTCTAATTCTTTCTGATGGCGAATTAAGGCTTCTTCATGCTTTTTCTTTTCAGTCAAATCGGTAATCACAACCCCAATCGCCTCTACAGCGGGTTCCAGATCAGTTAAAGCGATATAAGCAGGAAAAGTCTTTTTTTCATTCTCCGATTTTAAAAGTATTTCATGTTTAGTAATTCCATATCTCAGTGCTTCTATAAGAGAAATAAACTGCGTTTGGTTGGTAAAATATTCATAAATGTACGTTCCCGTTATTTTTTCTGAAGTAATGCCAACCAGTTTAGAAAAATGTTCATTGCAGTAGAGTATAAGTCCTTTTCTTGAAATACTCAGCGCGCCCTGACCAAATTTCTCTATAAGAAGACGATAAGTGTAATCGGCGGTTTCTAGAGAATATAGTTCGGGAACTCCATTATTGCTTACCACAAGCGCATCTACATCTCCTTGTTTTATAGCATTGACAATACTATTTGATTCATAAAGTTCTTCTTTCAATGATTCAATTTCTGCTAATAATGCGGCTATATTTTTTTTATTTTCCTTCAAACTATTCGCTTATATTAAGTATGTATAATACTTTTTCTTTATCTGATAAATCTCCTAAAATAATTCTTTTAGGTTCTGGATGTGTTTTGATCAAGGTAGGAATTGCTACAATTTGATGAATCACAGCCTGTTCTTTATCACGGCTGATATCAACAATTTCTAATTCATAATTGTTGGTGAGATAGGTGTCGCAGATTTTGCGTATATTTTCGATTGCATGTCCTGATTTAACAGACATACCTGAAACAAAAAGCATGAACTTATGTTTGGTTGTACTAGTGCCATCAGATGAATCTTCCATGATTAAGAGTTTATAGGTTTGATGTTAAGTCCTACAAGCACTCTTTCTTCATTAGAAAGGTCACCAATAATTTTACGAATAGGCTCGGGAAATTTACGCACCAAAGTAGGTACGGCCAAAATCTGATCGCCTTCTGCCAATTGCGGATTCTTGAGCAAATCGATAATTTCGATGCTGTATTTTCCTTTTAAATATTCCTCGGCATACTTTTTTATGTTTTCTAGCGCCTTGATCGATTTTGGCGTTTGCCCTGCTATATAAAGCAATAATTGCCATTCGGCTACTTCTTTTTTCATCTTATTTATTTTTTCTTAGAAGACATTTTTTCCTGCAATTCTTCTGTTGCTTTAAGGATACTTAGTTCTTCTTCAGCAGATTCAAATTCTGTTCTCAATGCTTCAATATTTGCCTCAAGGACTTTGCGTTTACGCTCAATTTCCCTGTCTTTTCGGCTAATTTCGTTTTGAAGCTTAATATCCGACATGGTTTTTTTGAATTGATAAGATTGTCTTGCCGCTCCCGTCAAAATTCCCTGCGGACCTAATTCAACATCTAGTAATTCGATTCCCTTGCTCGTTATGACAAATTCTCTTACTTGATTAGAATGCCCCATTCCGCGCGCTTTGATGATAAAAATACCACGATTTCTTTCGCCAACACCTTCCATATCGCGAACTGTAATCCAGGTATCGACCAATGAAGAAACCGATTCTTCTGCCAGATCCGGTCTAAAATTATCGGTTTGTTTGTTGAGCGACGTAAACATGGCGGTAATATTATTCGCTTTCAGCATATCAATTAACCGAACGAGCATCGAGCGGACTTCGTGTTCGCTTCCTACCGAAATAAGATTGCTGATCGGGTCAATAATAATTGTAGTAGGCTGAAACTCTTTGATTAGTTTTCTAAGCGTAAGCAAATGAAGTTCCAAACCATTTAATGACGGACGCGAAGAATGTATTTGCAAAATGCCTTTTGTGATGTGTTTTTCCAGATTAACTCCGATTGATTTCATGTTGCGCACCAATTGATGCGGTGATTCTTCAAAGGCGAAGTAAATCGTTTTTTCGTTCTTTTCGCATTGTTCATTAGCAAAATAACAGGCCACTGTCGTTTTAGCCGTTCCTGCCGTTCCCGAAACCAAAATATTACTTCCTCTGTAGAAACCGCCGCCATGAAACATTTCATTTAGTCCAGGAACACCGGTAGAAATAATATCTGAGGAAACTTCGTTATCCAATTTGAGAGAAGTAATCGGAAGAACTGAAATTCCGTCTTCATCAATTAAAAACGGATACTCATTTGTTCCATGTGTTGAACCTCTGTATTTTACAATTCTAAGCCTTCTAGTCGAAACCTGTTCAATTACACGATGATCGAGAACAATTACGCAGTCCGAAACGTATTCTTCCAGACCTTGACGGGTTAGTGTAGCTTCGCCGCGTTCTCCTGTAATAATCGCAGTTACCCCTTTGGTTTTAAGCCAATGGAATAATCTTCGCAATTCCGCTCGTAAAATGGCCTGATTGTCTAGACCAGCAAAAAGCGATTCGATTGTATCCAATACAACACGAGTGGCTTTTATAGAATCGATAGCATGTCCTAAACGAATAAATAAGCCGTCAAGATCATATTCGCCCGCTTCTTCAATTTCTGATCTTTCAACGCGGACATGATCTACAACAAGCATTTTATCTTTTTTAAGCTGTTCAAGGTCAAAGCCTAATGATTTAACATTTAACGTTAAGTCGTCTGAAGGCTCTTCAAAAGACATAAAAACTCCTGGTTCGTTATGCTCTGTAATTCCTTTTATAAGAAACTGCATTGACAATAAAGTTTTGCCGCATCCCGCACCGCCACAGATTAAAGTTGGTCGTCCTTGCGGAAATCCTCCATCTGTAATCTCATCTAATCCATCGACTCCAGTAGGAGTTTTTGGAAATATAAAACTATGTAATTTTGTTTTTTCTTGCACGATAATAAATTTCTGTATTACTCAAATATACCTTTTTCTGAAGAATTTTCAATGAATTCTCATTACGATTTAACACGTATTTAATGAAGTTTTAAAAATAAATTAAGAGAATTTGTTTAAAAATCTAAACAAATCGAAAAATTTTGACCAAAAAAGTGAAGAATATAGATTCAATATTTAACACGGAAATTAGATTTTTTACTAAAACGTATTTTTCTGTACAGATTTAATGTTAAAATGTACTTCTGGTATACTCCATGATACTGGTTACAAAGTTATACCATTTTGAATTTACCTTTGTCTCATTAATTTAAACACATAAAAAATGGACAATTTAAAAAATAAAGTGGCAGTGATAACAGGCGGTAACAGTGGAATAGGTTACGCAACGGCTAAACAATTAAAAGAGCAGGGCGTTAATGTAATTATTACAGGAAGAAGAAAAGAAGCTATAGAAAAAGCAGCTTTAGAATTAGGAGTTACAGCAATCACAGCAGACCAATCGAGTGTTTCGGATATCGAAAATCTAGCTGCTCAGGTAAAATCCGATTTTGGTTTGGTTGATATTTTGTTTATCAATGCTGGAATCGCAGGTTTGGGAACGATCGAACAAACCACAGAAGAATTATTTGACAGTATTATGAATGTCAATTTAAGAGGAGCTTTTTTCACTTTAAGCAAATTCATCCCAATTTTAAAAGACGGCGCTTCGGTGGTATTTCTTTCTTCTAATACTGCGAGTATGCCAGGTCCAGGATCTTCAGTTTATTCGGCGAGTAAAACCGCTTTGAATTCGGTAATGAAATCGGCAGCATTAGAATTAGCGCCAAGAAAAATCAGAGTCAATTCGGTAAGTCCGGGACCAACTCAAACCGAAGTCATGAACAAAGTCGGTCTTGACGAAAACACCGTAAAAGGAATTATGGATGTTGTAGTAGAAAAAGTGCCACTCAAGCAAATGGGAAGGGCAGAAGATGTGGCCAAAATGGTTTCGCATTTGAGCAGTGAAAATGCAGGTTTTATTACCGGCGCTGATTTTATTATGGATGGCGGGATGGTTTTATCCTAAGATGCTAAGGTTCTAAGCTTTTTCTTCTGATTATGAAATAAAAGTTTAAAGCCTTTCGCCTTCAAATACTAAAAATAAAAGCGATCCGTTAAGATCGCTTTTTTTATTTCAAATAAGTTTGTTTGAAAAAACATCATTATAGAACGATAAACACAATATGCTCCAAAAACTACTCCATCTGCATTTACTCCATTCCGTTATGGTGTTCTTTATTATGTACGATAAGTTGGATGATTTGGATTTTATTTTTTATGAAAAAGAGGATAATTATTTTAATTCTAAATAATTTAGGTTTTTTGGAACTTTGGAAAAAGAATCAAAAGAAATTAAAAATAAAAACTTAGTACCTTAGCGTCTCAGTATCTTAGAAACTATAACACATGACCATTCAGCAGTTAAAATATATAGTCGCTTTAGACGAAGAACGGCATTTTGCAAGAGCTGCAGAAGTTTGTATGGTAACACAGCCAGGACTTACGATTCAGTTAAAAAATCTAGAAGAAGAAATCGGAATTAAGATTTTTGATCGAAATAAAGTGCCGTTGACACCCACCGTTTTGGGGATCGAAATTATCAATAAAGCAAAAAAGATACTTCGTGAGGTCGATGAAATTCGTGATTTTGTGATCAACGAAAAAAATCTGCTGGAAGGGGAGTTGAAGCTGGGCATTATTTCCACTTTATCGCCTTATCTGATTCCGCTGTTTATTCAGGCAATGAAAGAAGTAGCACCCAAAGTACATTTTATTATAAAAGAAGGATATACGGGGCATTTAATGCGCGATTTAGAAACGGGAGCAATTGACGTTGCCATTATGGCGACACCAACAGGAAATCCGAATTTAATTGAGCATGTTGTTTTTAAAGAACCGTTTGTTGCGTATTTAAATCAGACGCATCCAATGGCGAATGATGAATTTTACGAAATGCAGCTCGGCGACAAAACCGAATTGTTATTATTGCATCATGAATATTGCTACAACGCACAATTGCTAGACATCTGCGGACTAAAAACATCTGATAAAATTAAGGAACAATTTACATACGACATCAATTCGATCGAAACCTTAAAAAATCTAGTTCGTGCCCATTTAGGATTTGCGATTATTCCGAAACTTTCTACTTTAAACGAATCAGGCGGACTTTTTAAACCTTTCAAAGAACCCGTTCCCGTAAGAGAAATAAGCCTTGTAGTTTCCGATTCCTTCTCCAAGAAATTACTGCTGGAGAAAATGAACGAAGCCATCTGGAACTGCCTTCCCGAATCACTCAAAAAAGATTTTAATTATAAAAAAATCCGCTGGAACGATTCGCCTTATTTTATCAAAGCTGTTTCTAAAAGTTAAATTCCAAATATTGAAAATTCTAATACTAAAAATTCCAAACTCCAAGCTATACTGTAACTTGGAGTTTGGAATTTTTTATTTAAAGTTCCTCCAAAACCATTGGAATTTGGAATTTAAAATATTGGAATTTATTTTTTAAATGATGCATCAATAATCACATTCGCTACTTTCTCTGGCTGCGAAATAAACACCACATGACTGCCTTTAATTTCAGTAATTTTTGTGTTAGAACGTTTGTACATTGCTTGCTGAATGCTCGGTACAATACTTTTATCTTCAGTCGCTACGATTCCGTAAGAAGGTTTAGTTCTCCAAGCCGCATTAGTTATTTTTGTTAAAAAACCTTGTGCATGAAAAGCACCTTGTGAAGCATACATAAAATCGGCTTGTTCTTTGCTCAAATCACCTGCAAAACCCGCGTGAAATTTAGCTTTGTCATAATACGCAATTCCTTTTTCATCTGGAGGCAATACACCATTTTCTGGAGCTGGAGGAGCAGTTTGCAGCCACTGAACAGAGTTTTCGCCATTATCAGGCTGTAAAGCCGCCACGTAAACCAAAGCCGCTACTTTCGGGTGATTTCCAGCTTCTGTAATTACAGTACCACCCCAAGAATGTCCCACCAAAATTGTCGGTCCGTCTTGTTTGTCTAAAGCTAAGTTTGTAGCATTAACATCATCCTCCAAAGAACTCAACGGATTCTGAACGATTGTTACATTATAGCCTTTTTTTGTCAAAACTTTGTATAAACCCTGCCATCCAGAACCGTCTGCAAATGCACCGTGAACCAATACGACATTTTTAATTTGTGAAGTTGTTTTTTGAGCATTTACGTTTACTGTTGAAAGTAAAAAAGTAAAAATTATTGCTGTGATTGCTAAGAAGCTTTTATATGTTGTTTTCATTTTATTATAGATTTTAAATAGTTGATTTTAGATTGAATTGAAATTCCAATTTTCCCACGATTTTGTCATTTCGACCGAAGGGAGAAATCACACAAGTAATTCCGCAAAGATTTGGAATTTGGAATTTTTTATATTGGAATTTAATTAAGCGTAACAGTTAAAGTAATTTCAGTATTCAACAGTTTAGAAATAGGACAAATTTCTTTTGCTTTTTGAGCCGTTTGCTGAAATTCTTCTGAAGAAATTCCAGGTACTTTTCCAGTCAATTCTAACTGAATTAAAGTAATCGTTCCGTCTTCAAAAGTTACTTTAGCGGTTGTGTCTAAATCTTCTGGAACAAAACCAGCTTCAGACAATAAAAAGCTTAATTGCATGGTAAAACAGCCAGAATGTGCCGCTGCGATTAATTCCTCAGGATTAGTTCCAACACCTTGCTCAAAACGAGTTTTAAATGATAATTGGGCATTGTCTAAAGTTGTGCTTTGTGTACTAATGGTTCCTTTTCCTTCCATTCCTGTACCTTTCCAGTTTGCGTTTGCTCTTCTTGTAAATTTCATGATTTCTATTTTTTAAGTTATTTTTAAGATGTTCAAATCATTTCTTTGATTTTGATGAGACAAAGGTATAGGGAAGGTGTTTATTAATCAAATTAATAATTTTTTGTAGTTATAAAAATAATTTATAACTACTAGTTAAACTAGTATAGAGTATAAAAGATTGTTTTAGAATAAATGGGAATTGTAAAAGATGTTGGTAGAATTGATTTTTTATTTGGATATTAAGGTTTAAATCTAACTTTTGGGTACATATATTTCTCGCTTATAAATTACTTTTTCATCTTTTATAATTGGAGCAACAGGTTCATTTATAAAAACATAGTTTGATAAAAAATGATGATCTCCGGTTTGCGTTGTAGTACTAATATTTTTGCCTTCCTCATCAAGCTGAATTTTATTCCAGATAGGGTGTTTTTTTATTCTCAAATTCTCGCAATAAATTGAAATTATACATTTCGTCATTTATTTTTAACTGGGAATAGTCTAAGGAACATTCCCCCCCATTGTATCCAAACATTACCCATCTGCTTTTTAAAGAATAAGAGAATCCTGAAATTTTATACTTTTTATCTCCGATACAAACGATTACGATATCAGTTTTTTTTATTTTTTTAAATGGAATATTAAAAGAGTAATAAGTATTGTTACTACTAGTATTTTTTAAAAGTGTATCATTAATAATTTCATTGTTTCTTATTAATAAAAAACTCATTTTATTTTCTATTTTTTTTGATTTTTTTTCTAAAACAATAAAGGGGTGTTCAGAAATGTACACTGTTTTTTCACATTCACTTCTTTCGTTACTTTCTCTTTCATGACTCGTACTTACACTGTAATATATCCAACTTAAAATAATTATAATTATTAGCAAAATCATTATGAAGAATATTAGGCAACCTTTAGATTTTTTATTCATTACTATTTGAATTTAATATATCCATTATAATTGTTCATAAAATGAGAAGACGTGATTAGTTTCTTTAGATATCGATTATTCCCATTTGGATCAGTGTCCCATGTATAAACTTTAAAGTCAATCTCATCTACTTTGGCTCCTAAAAGACCTGGTATATAATTCCATGTTATGGGTGATTCTAAAACTACCCAATGTAAATCTAGAGAAGATTTATCCCATGTATTATCTATTAAATCTGAATCAATCATTAAAACGAGTTTGTAACCAGCATTAAATTGGACATTAATATTATCTATTTTATTTTTGATATCCAAAGAAGTATAGGCTAACGGTTTTATAGGATTAAAAACTCCCTTTGAATGAACATCTTTATAACCAAGTAATTTTTCACTTAAACTAGTCATCAAAGGTGGCCAATTTATAGCCTGAAATTCTTCATTACCACCTTTGTAATCCAGGCTCTCCTTTTTTCGTTCCCGTAAGTTGCATGAAACCTCTTTCCACATATGGATAGTACAGCTGATTATCTGCATTTTTTTCTTTAGTTGATGAAAAATATCCTGTTTTCCAGTATATTTGGGCTATAAAGTGTATTTTTCTTAGACAACTATTAATTTCAAACTTTCTCAATGTGTCATTTAAGGCTTTTGTTAAAGTTGTATAAGTTTTTTGATTTGCTGGCATGCTTTTTTCAAAATGAAATAATTTGTCAATAGCATGATATGGTAAATTTGTAATTGGATATTCTCTGTTTGTTTTTGTTGCAGGATCTTTGGCTATATAAAAAGTATTTTCTTTTAACTCTTTCACAATTTTTTTAATTTCTAATTCTGTAAAATCACGATTGCAATAACAAGCAAAAACATCTCCAATTGTTACTCTACCGCAATGTTCCCCTGTTGGCGCGATCATCCTGCTCGTGCCCTTGATGCTTAATTTAATTCGAGTACGTAAACTTAGTGTTCACGAGCGAGACGCTCGCGCTAGCAGGGGGCATAAAGATAAAGCATTTAGATAATTAATATTTAAGTTAATTAAATCTGATAATATTGGAATCATAAATAACATGAGTGTTAATACACTTATGAATAAATTTA